>MERI01000129.1 GCA_001772005.1 Betaproteobacteria bacterium RIFCSPLOWO2_12_FULL_62_58
GCTTCTCGTGCATGCGGCGGTCGAGGTGGATTTCCATGTTGCCGGTGCCCTTGAACTCCTCGTAGATCACGTCGTCCATGCGGCTGCCGGTGTCGATGAGGGCGGTCGCAATGATGGTAAGCGAGCCGCCTTCCTCGATATTGCGCGCGGCGCCGAAGAAGCGTTTCGGGCGCTGCAGCGCGTTCGCGTCCACGCCGCCGGTCAGCACCTTGCCGGAGGCCGGCACCACGGTGTTATAGGCGCGCGCCAGCCTCGTGATCGAATCAAGGAGGATCACCACGTCCTTTTTGTGCTCGATCAGGCGCTTCGCTTTCTCGATCACCATCTCGGCGACCTGAACGTGCCGCGTGGCGGGCTCATCGAACGTGCTCGACACCACCTCTCCCTTGACCGAGCGCTGCATCTCGGTCACTTCCTCCGGGCGCTCGTCGATCAGCAGCACGATCATAATGACTTCGGGATGATTGGCAGTGATCGAGTGCGCGATGTGCTGCAGCATCACGGTCTTGCCGGCTTTGGGCGGGGAGACGATCAGTCCGCGCTGGCCTTTCCCGATCGGCGCGATGATGTCGATGATACGGCCGGTGATGTTTTCCTCCGCCTTGATGTCGCGCTCGAGCTTGAACCGCTCGGTGGGGAACAGCGGCGTCAGATTTTCGAACAGGATCTTGTGCTTGGAGTTCTCGGGCGGCTCGTCGTTGACCTTGTCGACCTTCACCAGCGCGAAGTAGCGCTCGCCGTCCTTGGGCGTGCGGATTTCGCCTTCGATGGTGTCTCCGGTATGCAAGTTGAAGCGCCGGATCTGCGACGGGCTCACATAAATGTCGTCGGTGCCGGCGAGGTACGAGGTATCGGGCGAGCGCAGAAAGCCGAATCCATCGGGCAGCACTTCGAGCGTGCCGCCGCCGTAAATGCTCTCGCCTTTCTTGGCCTGGTTCTTGAGCATCGCAAAGATGAGTTCCTGCTTGCGCAGGCGGTTGGCGCCATCGACTTCGTTCTTGATGGCCATTTCGACGAGTTCGCCAACGTGGAGGTTCTTGAGGTCGGATAAATGCATAAAGGAGTCGCGCTACATAGGGGTGAAACCAGGGATAAAAGCGGAAGGAAACTAAACCCGCGCCTGAACTGCTCTTTTTTGCTGCTGGAAGCGGGCTTGGTTCAGGTGCAGGAAAGAAGGGTATAGGGTTTAAATATGGCTGTCAATAAAGGCGGTTAACTGGGATTTGGAGAGCGCGCCGACCTTGGTCGCCTCCACGGCCCCGTTCTTGAAGAGCATCAAGGTCGGGATGCCGCGGATGCCGTACTTCGGCGGAGTGGCCTGGTTTTCATCGATATTGAGCTTGGCCACCTTGAGCCGCCCGGAATACTCCTTGGCAACCTGGTCGAGAATTGGAGCGATCATCTTGCACGGGCCGCACCACTCCGCCCAGTAATCGACCAGGACCGGGGTGGACGACTGCAGCACCTCAGGTTCAAAGGTATCGTCGGTAACGTAATGAATATGGTCGCTCATGAGCGGTGCCTTGAAAAATGGGTGGAAACCGCCACAGGAAGAGTGGCAATGAAAACGGGTGGAACTTATGCTAACCAAATTTTCGCGTGTTGGGAAGCGCAACGGTCAATCTGCTCGCTCCGGATGCCGGGCGCGTGGTTTCTGCTAAAATATGCGCTTGTCCCGCGAATTCAAGCGCCCACCGCTTTACTGAAGGAAAACTATGACTTACGTCGTTACCGAGACTTGCATCAAATGCAAATACACCGATTGCGTTGATGTATGCCCGGTAGACTGTTTCCGCGAAGGTCCCAACATGCTCGTCATCGACCCCGACGAGTGCATCGACTGCACGCTGTGCGTGGCCGAGTGCCCGGTCGAGGCGATTTATGCGGAAGACGACGTGCCCGACAACCAGCGCCACTACACCAAGTTGAACGCCGAGCTCGCCAAGGTGTGGAAACCCATCATCGAAAAGAAGGATGCGCCGGCGGACGCTGATGAATGGGCCAAGATCAAGGAGAAGGGGCACCTCCTCGAGAAGTAACGCCGGCCGCCGAATCCGCGTCCCGAGCCCGCTCCGGGGTCGCATCCCCGCAAGCGGGGCCCCTGCTCCGCCCTCCGCGTGCTCACGCTTCTGAATGGGCCAAGATCAAGGAGAAGGGGCACCTCCTCGAGAAATAACGCCGGCCGCCGAATCCGCGTCCCGAGCTGGTGCGCTGATGCGGTCGCGGCGGCGGTGCGCTACCATCCCGCTGCATGTCCGCGATCACGGGATTTCCCGGCATTTTCAAGGCCCAGGTTTTCGCGCTTCTGGCTGAAGGGCTGAGGGGCGGTGCTACGGTTGTCACGCCCAACCGCCGCCTCGCGACGGTGCTCAGGCGCGACTTCGATGATACGCGGGCCGCGCAGGGCATTACAGTCTGGGAATCCGCCGACATCCTGCCGTTTTCCGCGTTCGTCGAGCGCGCTTACGAAGACGCACTGTATTCCGATCGCGCGACTGAACTTCCAATTTTGCTCACTGCCGTTCAGGAGCAGGCGCTTTGGGAGATCGTGATCCGCAGCTCGGAAGCGGGCGGAACGCTGCTCGCCATCCCCGAGACGGCAGCACTTGCGCGGGAGGCGTGGCAGCTTGCGCACGCCTGGCATCTTTTGCCGCGGCTCAGGAGTTTTCCCCTCAACGAAGACGGCAAGGCGTTTCACGATTGGGCGCAGCGCTATGAGAGCATCTCCCGCCGTGACCGATACACGGACAGCGCGCGCGTTGTCGACGTAATCGTTCCGCTGCTGGGGCGCGCCGAGATCAGGAAACCGAAGGTTCTCGTATGCTACGGTTTTGACATTGTCACGGCACAACAGGTGTCGTTGCTGACGCAGATCGGGGCGGCGGGTTGTGAAGTGGCGTTTGCCGGACCGGAAGGGCGTAAAACCAGCGCGCAGCGAGCGGCGTACATAGATACCCGGGACGAGATCCGCCATGCGGCGGTGTGGGCGAGAGCCCGCCTCGAAGCCCACCGCGCCGCGCGCATCGGGGTGGTGGTGCCGGAACTCGCCAGGCATCGCAAGGCAATCGAGCGCACCTTCAGCTCGATCATGGAACCGGATCATGCGCTGCCTGGCGCCCGACAGCGCGTGCTGCCGTTCAACATGTCGCTGGGCGAAGCGCTGACTTCGTACCCCCTCGTCAATGCCGCGTTCCTGGTGCTCGAGCTCGTGGGCAGGGAAATGGACTTCGAGCGCGCCAGCCGGCTGGTGAGATCGCCGTTTCTGGCCGGGGGCGAAATCGAAATGACGCGGCGCGCCCGGCTCGACGCCGAACTCAGACAGCGTGCGGAGCCGATGATTACGATCGATCGGCTGCTCACACTGATGACGCGTGACGACGCGCCGCGCTGCCCGGTCCTCGCGCAACGTCTCTCTGCACTCGCCGCATTCCGGAAAGCGGGCCTGTTCGGCGCACAGTCGCCTTCCGCGTGGGCAAAGGGACTTTCCGGGGCGCTGAACATCGTCGGTTTTCCCGGCGATCGCGGTCTCGACTCGGTCGAATATCAAACGCTCAAGAAATGGCACGAGGTCGTGGCCGGTTTCGCCGCGCTCGACCGTGTCGTGCCGCGTGCCGGTTACACGGAGATGGTGTCACGTCTGCGGCGCATGGCGTCGGACACCCTGTTCCAGCCTGAAACGCCGGACGTTCCGATCCAGATTCTCGGCGTGCTCGAAGCTGCCGGCATGGAGTTCGACCATTTGTGGGTGATGGGGCTGTCCGACGAAGCCTGGCCGCAGAGCCCGCGCCCGAATCCATTCCTGCCGGTTGAGCTGCAGTGCGCGGCCAAACTGCCGCAAAGCTCCGCCGCCGAATCACTCGAGCTTGCGCGCGGGCTTACGAATGGATGGCTTGCGTGCGCGCAGGAAGTGATCGTCAGTCACCCTCGGCGCGAGGAAGACCGCGAGCTCAAGCCGAGCCCGCTCATAAGCGATATTCCCGCAGATGCGATCGACTTGCCTGATTACGCGAGCTATCGCGAAGTGGTCCATCGATCGCGCCGGATCGAGGCTGTCGAAGACCGCAAGGCCCCTGCGTTGGACAAGACGGCTGCGGCGGGCGGCGGCACCGCGGTAATTCGCGATCACGCGGCATGCCCGTTTCGCGCGCTCGCGCGGCACCGGCTCGGCGCCGAGGGCCTGCACGCGCCGCATGCCGGGCTCGGTGCCATGGAGCGCGGCACGCTGGTGCACCGCGTGCTCGCGCAAGCGTGGTCGCAACTCAAAACAAAAAGCGCGCTCGACGCAATCGGCGCCGCCGACCTCGAAGCGCTGCTCAAGCGGGCCGCCGAAGAGGCGGTCGCACGCGTCAAGCGCGACCGGCCGACCACGCTCTCCGGGCGTTTCGCGGAAATCGAGAAACAGCGGTTGATTCGTCTCGCGCACGCCTGGCTCGATCAGGAGAAGAAGCGCGGCAGTTTCGCCGTGATCGCCACCGAGGACAAGCGCCATGTCGGGATCGGCGGCCTTGCGTTCAACGCACGACTCGACCGCGTTGACGAACTCGACGACGGCCGGCGCATCGTGATCGATTACAAAACCGGCGCGCCGGCGGCCGGCGCCATGCTGGGCGAGCGGCCGGACGAACCGCAATTGCCGCTGTATCTTGTTACCGCCGAGCCTGGTGCCGCCGCGGTGGCGTTCGCGCAGGTGAAAGCAGGCGAGATGCGGTTCGCGGCACTCGCGCGCGACGGCGATCTGCTGCCGGGCGTGAAAGCATTCTCCGAATCGCGTTACCGCGATCGTCATGGCTCTTGGGAGGAGGCCGTCGCGGCGTGGCGTGCCGATCTGGCGCGCATCGCAGCGAGCTTTGCCGGCGGCGATGCCGAGGTCGATCCCAAGGAATATCCGGGTTCCTGCCGCTACTGCGATGTCAAGCCGTTCTGCCGCATCTATGAGCGGCTGGCATCTTCCCTCCCCCTTGATGGGGAAGGGACCGAGGGAGAGGAAGCATGAGCACATTCCCTCATATTCCCGACCTCGCCGAACGCCGCCGCGCGCTCGATCCGGCGCTTTCGTTTATCGTCCAGGCGCCGGCGGGATCGGGCAAGACCGAGCTTCTGATCCAACGCTACCTGCTGTTGTTGGCGCGCGTCGACCATCCCGAAGAGATCATCGCCGTCACTTTTACCAGGAAAGCCGCCGGCGAAATGCGCGAACGCGTGCTGGAAGCGCTCGCCGACGCGCAGGCCGGCAAAGCCCCTGAAAACGAGCATGCGGCGCTGACGCTGGAGCTCGCGCGCGCGGCGTTGCAGCGCGACGCCCAAGCCGGGTGGCGCATCGCGGAGAATCCGGCGCGATTGCGCATCCAGACCATCGATTCTCTGTGCGCGGCGCTGACGCGCCAGATGCCGATGCTCTCGAAGTTCGGCTCGCAGCCGGAAATCACCGAGGATGCATCCGAACTGTACCTTGAGGCCGCGCGTGCGACGGTGGGGCTGGTCGAGAGCGACGACGCGGTGGCGCGGGACGTCGAGCGGCTGCTCACTCATCTCGACAACGACGTCGAGCGCATCGAGACGCTGCTCGCCGAAATGCTCGGGCACCGCGACCATTGGCTGCGCCACGTCCGCGGCAGGGAGCGCGAGGAGCTCGAGGCGGCGCTGAAGAAAGTGCGCCGGAAAGCGCTTGAGCGCGTGCGAAGTTTCTTTCACCCTCTCCCCGACCCCTCTCCCATCAAGGGAGAGGGGCCGGTAGAGGAGGCTCTTCCATCAAGGGAGAAGGGGCGCGAGGAAGTGGTTGCCGAGCTCGTCGAGCTGGCGCGCTACGCCGCCGAAAATCTCATCGCAAATGGCAGAAATTCGCCGATCACCGCATGTGACAAACTCGATGCTGCGCCGGGAATCGAGGATTCCGATGTCGATGCCTGGCGCGGCATTGCCGAGCTGCTGCTCACCAAGGAGGGCGCCTGGCGCAGGCAACATCTGGTCAACGAGGGCTTCCCGCCGGGCAAGACCAAGGCCGAAAAAGAGGCCTCCGGGCAGTGGAAGGCGCGCGCACGGATGCTGATTGAGAAACTTGCCGCGAGCGAGCCGCTGCGTGTGGCGCTCGACGATATTCGCCGTCTGCCGCCGTCGGAATACACGGAAGCGCAGTGGGAAGCGCTGGGCGCGATCACGCGGCTGCTGCCGCGTGCCGTCGGGGAACTCAAGCTCGTCTTCCAGGCGCGCGGCCTGGTCGATTTCACTGAAGTCGCGCAGCGTGCGGTGTTCGCGCTCGGCGGTGCGGAGGCCCCGACCGATCTCGCGCTTGCCCTCGACTACCGCATCCGGCATCTGCTGATCGACGAATTTCAGGACACCTCGATCAGCCAGTACGAGCTCGTTGCGAAGCTTACCGCCGGCTGGGAGCCGGGTGACGGGCGCACCGTATTCGCAGTCGGCGACCCGATGCAGTCGATCTACCGTTTCCGCGAGGCCGAAGTCTCGCTGTTCCTGCGCGCGCGAGAGGCAGGCATCGGCAGCGTCGCGCTGCACCCGATCGGTCTCTCGGCCAATTTCCGCTCGCAGGCGGGCATCGTCGAATGGGTGAACGCGACTTTCGCGCGGGTGATGCCGGAGCGCGAAGACATCGCAACCGGCGCAGTGCCGTATACGGCGTCGGTAGCGACGCACGCCGTGCTCGACGGCGCGGCGGTCAGCGTGCATCCGTTTTTCAACGGCGACCACGCAGCGGAAGCGGCGAAGATGGTCCAGATCATTGCGCAGGTGCGGCGCGACGACGAGCGCGCCCGCATCGCGGTGCTGGTGCGCAACCGCGGCCATCTGCGCGAAATCGTGCCGCAGATCAAGGGTGCCGGGCTGCGCTTTCGCGCGATCGAGATCGAGGAACTCGGTCATCGGCCGGTCGTGCAGGATCTGCTCGCGCTGACGCGCGCGCTGCAACACCCGGCGGATCGGCTTGCGTGGCTCGCGGTGCTGCGCGCGCCGTGGTGCGGACTGACGCTCGCCGACTTGCACGCGCTTGCCGCCATCTCCGCCCCCTCTCCCAGCCTTTCCCCCACGCGGGGGGGAGAGGAACAATTAGCTCCCCTTTCCCTTGGCGGGAGGGGGGTAGGGGGAGAGGGGGCAACCGTGTGGGAACTGATGAACGACAGCGCGCGCGTCGCAGTGCTGTCCGCCGACGGCCGCGCACGGCTGAAACGCGCGCATGCCGTATTGAAAGCATGCCTCGATCATCGTTGCCGCGGCTCGCTGCGTGAACGCATCGCCGGTGCATGGTTGGCGCTCGGCGGGCCGGCGTGCGTCGAAGATGCGACGGACCTCGAAGACGCTGAGATTTATTTCGAATATCTCGAATCGCACGAGGAGGCAGGCGAGATCGGCGCTCCGGTTGCGTTCGAAGAAGGGCTCGCGAAACTCTACGCGTTGCCCGACCTGCAGGCCGACGAGCGGCTCCAGATCATGACCATCCATAAGGCCAAGGGTCTCGAATTCGACATCGTGATCGTGCCGGGCCTCGGTCGCCCGCGGCGCAGCGACGACAGGAGGCTGTTCCTGTGGATGGAGCAGCCCGGGACTCCCCTCTCCGTCCCTCATCCCCGACCCTTCTCCCGAAAGGAGAAGGGGGGCTCGAGCTTCCTCTCTCCTCCGGGAGAGAGGTCAGGAGTGAGGGCTGGAGGAGTCGGGGGAGAGGGGGACACCGACCTGTTGCTCGCGCCGATCCAGGAAGCCGGCGCTGATGACGACCGCATCTATGCGTGGCTTCAAGAACTGGAAGCGGAGAAGGAGAGCCTCGAAGACGAGCGTCTGCTCTATGTCGCCGCCACACGCGCCAGGCAGCGCCTGCATCTGCTCGGCGACACGCGTTTTGTTCCCGATCGCGATGGCGTCCTCACGCTGACACCGCCCGTCAAGAAAGCGCTGCTCAGCAAACTCTGGCCGGTGGTCGAGCCCGTTTATGCCCAAGCCGCATCACAAGCAGCGGGGTCTTCGACCCCCCTTTCGCTCAGCGGGAAAAAGGGCGACGCGCTCAACATTAATCAGTCGCTGCGCCGCCTCGTATCCGGCTGGCCACTGCCCGCATCGCCGCCGTGCGCCGAGTGGACGCCGCCCAGGGACACGGCGCGTGCGCAGGACAAGATCGAGTTCTCGTGGGTGGGCGAGACGGCGCGCCACGTCGGCAGCGTCGTGCACCGCTGGCTGCAGCGCATCGCCGAAGACGGGTTGAAAGGCTGGGACGCAAAGCGCGTCGAAACCTTGCGCAAGACTTTCAGCGAAGAGCTGGCTGCGCGCGGCGTAGCGGAGCGCGAGTTGGGTGCCGCGACCGGGCGGGTGGTGACCGCGCTTGCGCATGCGGTTACCGGCCAGCGTGGCCGCTGGCTGCTCGGCCCGCAGCAGGATACGCACAACGAATTCCGCATTACGGCCATCATCAATGGCGAACGGATGGACCTTGTCATCGACCGCTTGTTCCGCGACGCGGACGGCAAGCCCTGGATCGTCGATTACAAGACGAGCAGTCACGAGGGCGCTGACGTTGAGGACTTCCTCGACCGTGAGCAGGCGCGCTACCTTGCCCAGCTGGAGCGCTACGCCGCGCTCATGCGCCGGCTGGACGATCGCCCGATCCGCCTCGGGCTTTATTTTCCGCTGCTCGGGGGTTGGCGCGAGTGGGCCTGCTGACGTCTCAGGCTGCGGTTTTGAGCCCCATTTTTGTCAAAGGTGTCAGAGGCTCATTTTGGGAGTATGGCGAGAACGGCCGGGTTCTTCCTGCTCTGGGCAATCATGGCCGGTGTGATTCCCTTGGCGGATTTTGCATTCAGATCGGCGCCGGCTGCGACCAGAACCTTCACTACTGCTACGTGGCCATCGGAGATAGCCGAGTGCAGCGCGGTCAAGCCGTCGTTGTCAGCTTCGTTGACACGCGCGCCTTTCGACAGCAGATAGCTGACAACCCTGTCGTGGCCCCACACCGTGGCCTGCATGAGCGGCGTCAGTCCCAATTGGCTCTTTGCGTTCACATCGGCCCCTTTTTCCACCAGCAGCTTGGCCACTTCAGGAAACCCCTTGAAGGCGGCCCAGTGCAGCGGGGTATAGCCTTGGGCGTCACGTATGTTTATATCGGCCTTGGCACCAATGAGCACGGCCGCGACCGATGTTTTGTTGAGGGTGGCAGCCATTATGAGCGGAGTCCATCCGCCCGGGCCCTCCTCATCCGCACGGACGCCGGCCCTCAAGAAAAGCTTCACCGCACGGTCGTTGCCCAACTCGATCGCGCGAGCGAACCCCTTCATGTTGAACTCGATTTGCTCGGCCGCCAATGAGGTCCTGGTAAGAGCACTGGCCCACGGATCCTCGTTCTCCTCGCGCCTCACGCTTCTCAGCTCGAGCACCCTCCCGTTAATCCTGGAGAGCGTGAGAATGTCATTCATGACGTCTGGAGGAAAACCCTGGCGCCCCCCCCTTTTGTCAACCATGAGTTCCCCCATGTAGTCTTCCAGCTCAAGGGTCCCCCACAAGTCCATGATCCTGTTGAAAATCCTGGGATACTTGGTTTCCAGGTGGACGGGATAGAACTGTTCCTTTCCTTCGAAAAACTGCGCAATCTTCGAGTGCATGTCCATTGTCGGCTGACCTGTAGCGGTTAGAGAAGATTACTTATCAGTATTATTATAGCCATGTCCACGATCTGGGTAGGGCGTGGCACATAAAGCGATTCCATTTCGTCGGGCACTAGCAGCCTGTCGGACTTAGCACGCTGACAGGCTGCTAAGGAGTTTGTCCGACCTAAGTCCGACAAACTCCTCGCACGCACGAGCGACAATGCGCTCGCTCTGCCCGGATTCCGATTATCCGGTATCATCACGCAGACCGCCAGAAGCTGTTTGCCGGCTGTTCCACTCTAATCCAATCATTGGAGAACAAGCATGATCGCATCGCGTTATTTGCGCCAGTCGTTGTCGGCGCTATGCCTGTCCGTCGCCGCTGCCGCCGTTTTTGCTCAGGCGCAGCCGGCGAAACAGGAATACGAACCGCAGGTCGGCCAGGAAGGCAAGGATGTCGTGTGGGTGCCGACGTCGCAGGCGCTGGTGGACAAAATGCTCGACATGGCGAAAGTCACGCCGAACGATTACGTGATCGACCTCGGCTCGGGTGACGGGCGCACGGTCATCACTGCCGCGAAGCGCGGCACCCGCGCGCTCGGCATCGAATACAACCCGGACATGGTCGAGCTGTCGAAGCGCAACGCGGCGAAGGAAGGCGTCAGCGACAAAGCCAGTTTCGTCAAGGCCGATCTCTTCGAGAGCGATTTTTCGAAGGCCACCGCGATCACCATGTTCCTGCTGCCTGACATCAATCTCAAGCTGCGCCCGAAGATCCTCGATCTCAAACCGGGCACTCGCATCGTGTCGAATTCCTTCACCATGGCGGAATGGACTGCCGACGAGACGGCCACGGCGAGCGAGGCGGAGGGCTGCCGCTCCTACTGCACGGCCTACTTGTGGATCGTGCCGGCAAAGGCGGAAGGCACCTGGCAAATGCCGCAAGGCGAGCTCACGCTCAAGCAGAGTTTCCAGATGATCACCGGCACGCTCAAGTCCGGGGCCAATACCATACTGATCGCGAACGGTCGCATGCGCGGCGACCGGATCAGCTTCGCTGCCGGCGGCGCCCAATACAGCGGCCGCGTGAGCGCGAACGCCATCGAGGGGACCGTCAAGTCAGGCGGAAATAACAGCAAGTGGAGCGCGGCCCGCGCCGGCAAGCCGGCGGCAGCGCCTTCGCGCTCCTGAGCATCCGTGGCAGCCGCTGCGCAATCGATCCCACCCGGATTTTCGCCCGATGCGACCGTGCGCTCGACGCCGGAAACCGTCGTTTGGGGTTACATCGCGGCGGACCTGCCGCCGGTGCTGCGCATCAAATCGGGACAGACGGTCAGAATCGACACGGTCACGCACCAGGGAATCAATACCCGGCAGGACCCGGTCACTTATTTCGGCGCCGCCGGCATACCGCCGCAGCAAGTGCTGCAGGACGCGAAGGACGTCTTCAGTAAGGTGAAGCGGGCGGAAGGCGCGGGACCGCATCTTCTCACCGGGCCGGTCTATGTCGAGGGCGCACAACCGGGCGACATGCTCGAAGTGCGCATCCTTGATGTCGAGTTCCGCGTCCCGTACGGCGTGAATTCCACAGGGCCGGGTTCGGGCGTGCTGCCGGATCTGCTCGCGCAATCCGCATTGAAGACCATCAAGCTCGATCTAAAACACAGGGTCGCGCTATTCTCCAGTGATGTCGAGGTGCCGCTCGCGCCGTTCATGGGCATCATGGCGGTCGCGCCGCCGCCGGCCCTCGTGCGCGTCAGCACCAAGCCGCCCGGCGCCTACGGCGGCAACATGGATTTCAAGCACCTCATTGCCGGCGCCTCGCTTTATCTGCCGGTATTCAACGACGGCGCGCTGTTCTACACCGGCGACGGGCATGCCATGCAGGGCGACGGCGAAGTCGACGGCACCGCCATCGAGATCTCGCTGACACCGACGCTGCAGTTCATCGTGCACAAGGGCGCGGGCAAAGCCATGACGTGGCCGCGCGCGGAGGACGCAACGCACTATTACGCGATCGGCATGGACACCGATCTCGACCAGGCACTGAAGAACGCCGTGCAGCAGGCGGTGAATTTGCTGCAGCAGACAGCGAAGTTGTCCGCGGTAGAGGCATACGCGCTCGCGAGCCTCGCTGTCGATTTCAGGGTCGGCGAGGCGGTGAACATCGTGAAAATGGTTTACGGCACGATCCCGAAAAAGATCTTCAAGCAGAACCCCGAATACTGGAATCGCAGCAACAATACTTGATGTCATCCGTACCGGCGCAAGCGCAGGCAGCCGACAAACGGAGCGAACCGATTGTCACCATCGACCGTTTCGTCCCCCACATCTCGACCGTACCCGCCAACCTTGGCCAGACGGTCGGACTGTTTCTGCGCGAGAAAGCACTGGCGTCAGTACCGCAAGTTCCGACGGTCAAACCGCATGTCGTCCTGTTCATCCACGGCGGCTACTCGCCGTCGGTCGTGGCCTACGATCTGGATTATAAGGACTACAGCTTCATGACCGCGCTCGCGCGTGCCGGATTCGACGTGTTCGCCATGACGCACACCGGCTACGGGGCCTCACCCAAGCCGATGATGGACGATCCGTGCAACGTCGACGCCGCGTTCCAGCACCTGCTGATTCCCCGCGTGCTCAAGGAACCGTGCCCGCCGCGCTATCCATTCAAGCTCGTCTCCAGCCGGACCGAATGGGACGAAATCGAGACCGTGGTCCGCTTCATCATGGCGTTGCGCAAGGTCGATCGCGTGAGTCTCATCGGGTGGTCCACGGGCGCGCCGCGCGCGGGCGGGTTCGCCGCCCTGCACCCGGACAAGGTCGACAAGCTGGTGCTGTACGGCCCGGCCGCCTATTTTTCCAGTGACGCATCGCCCGATCCCATGCCCGAACCGGGCTCACCGATGATTCTTCAAAGCTGGGACATGCTTATGAACAAGCGCTGGCAAGCGGATGTGCGCTGCGAAGGCCAGCTCGATGATCCAGAGGTGCGCGAGGTGATGTGGCGCGAACTCGTGGCGCAGGATGGTCTGGGCGCGCAGTGGGGACCGGAGGGCATCGGCATCATGCGCGCCCCCAATCGCATGAACTTCGGATGGCGGCAGAATGTCGCCGGGATCAAGGCGCCGACGCTGGTCCTGCTCGGCGAGTTCGACAATTACGAGCAGCGCCGTGACTCATGGAAAGGACTGCGCGTAGAGCGCAAGGTGTTCATCAAGGTCGCATGCGCGTCGCATTTCATGTCGTACGAGCGCGCGCGTCACGTGCTTCATCGCACTGCCCGGGAATGGCTGCAAAGCGGAACCATCGAGGGCATGACGCAGGCCGAGTTCTATGCCGATCGCGACGGTCGCCTAGAGCCGCTGCGATAGACTCAATCACCGTAAGACAAAGTCCACAGGGAGCAAAAAGCCATGCCGATCATCGACGCGCAGGTTCACATCTGGGCCGCGAACACGCCTGAGCGGCCGTGGCCGGCCCGGCATCAACCGCACCGGCCAGTGCCTATCACGAAGGACGACCTGCTGCGCGAAATGAAGGGCGCCGGCGTCGATCGCGTCGTGTTGGTGCCACCCTCCTGGGAAGGCGAGCGCAATGACATCGTGCTCGCGGCCGCCCAGGCGCACCCGGACCGTTTCGCCGTCATGGGCCGGCTCGATCCGGAAGCGCCTGCCTCGCGCGGATCGATCGCAACCTGGCGCCAGCAGCGCGGCATGCTGGGACTGCGCTTCACTTTCCACCGGCCGCTGCTCAGGCCGCTGTTGACCGAAGGCCGCGTCGACTGGCTGTGGCCTGAAGCGGAAAAGGCCGGCGTGCCGATCATGACGCTGGCGCAACACTCGGACCTGCATCTGCTGGAGCGGGTCGCCGAGCGTTATCCGGGGCTCAAACTTACGATCGACCATCTCGGGCTCACCAAAGGCAAGGACGAGGAAGCATTCCGCGAGTTCGACAAGCTGCTCGCGCTGGCGCGGCGGCCCAACATCGCGGTGAAGGCGAGCTGTCTGCCGCATTACACGACCGATGCTTATCCGTTCCGCTGGCTGCATCCGTATATCCGCCGCGTCTACGATGCGTTCGGCCCGAAGCGCATGTTCTGGGGTTCCGATCTGTCTCGGCTGCCGTGCACCTACCGGCAGGGCGTCACCCTGTTCACCGAAGAGCTACCCTGGCTCACCGCGAATGATAAGGAGTGGATCATGGGCCGCGGCGTGTGCGAGTGGCTGGGATGGAAAGCCTGAAGAGAGAGGCGAGAGGAGTAAAAAGAAATGGCGATGCCGTCCTTCAACCTCAACCGCGAGCAGAGCCTGAAGTCGATGGAAAAAGTCGCCGCCGCCCTTGAGAAAAACAAGGCGCAACTCTGGATCAATCACGACAAGGCGCAGAGCGACACGACTCCGAAGGCGCCGGCGTACGTTGAATAGTCCTCGTTGGGCGCGAGGCGTGCGGCGCGAGGGACGACTGAGTGATCGCGTAAGCGCATTACTATTCACCAGTCACAGGTCGCCGGTCGCTCGAATCATCAGGAGGACACTGCCGACCCGCGATTGGCAAGCCGCGTTCACCCGGGTTACCATCCAATTCAGGGACCAGACGCCTCGGCGTTGCCCGAATTGGGGAAAGCGATCATGCCGAATGCAAACGCGCAGGAGTGGACGCTGGACGAAGTCAAGCAGGAGGTCATGCGGCGCGTCGGCCACATCAGCCCGTTTCAGGACGTGCGCCGCAATGACGTCGAAGAGATCCTGAAAACCCTCGTGAGTCTCGATCGCGACCACTGGGCGGAGCAGTGGTGCAGGGTGGGGCTCGCCTGCGAGGCGAAGGGCGATGAACTGGTGAAGCAGGGCGCCGACGGCAAGCAGATCGGCGATACGTATTACCATGCATTCGACTATTGCCGCATTGGGCGCTACCCGGTCGCGAGCACCCCGGGCAAGAAGGAGGCGTATCGCCATTCTCTACGGGCGTTTCGCAAGGCGGCGAAGTATTTCGATCCCACGCTCCACATCGTCGAAGTGCCGTTCGATGGCCGGAAGCTGATCGGGTATTTGCAGATTCCGACGACAGCCGCGAAACCCCCGGTCGTGATGCATTGGGGCGGCGTTGATGGCTGGAAAGAGGATCGCAAGCGCGCGAGCGGCGCCCTGCATCGTGCCGGACTCGCGACCGTCACCATCGACATGCCGGGCACCGGCGAGAGCCCGGTGCTGTATTCGGATCCCACTGCCGAGCGCACCTTCTCGGTGTGGATCGACCATCTGACGCAACGAAACGACATCGATGGCGGCCGCATCGGAGTCTGGGGCGGCAGCTTCGGCGCCTACTGGGCGGCAAAGCTTGCGTTCATCGAGGCGAAGCGGTTGAAAGGGGCGGTCTTTCAGGGCGGCAACGTGCATTACGGCTTTCAGAAAGAATGGCTGGTGCCGGCGTTCACCACGGGAGCGTCAACTTACCTGTTTGGCCCGGGCAGCCTGTTCGAGGCGCGCAGCCAGGCCATGGGGGTGAAGACGCTGGACGAGTTTCTCAAGATCGCGCCCAGGTTTTCGCTCAAGGATCAGGGCCTCCTGGAGAAGCCCTCGGCGCCGCTCCTCGGAGTGAACGGCAAGCGCGACGACCAGGCGCCGGTCGCGGATATTTATCTGCTGATGGAGCACGGCAATCCCAAGGAAGCGCGCATCTATCCCGAGGGCGGCCACATGGGGCGGACCCGCGGCATGCCCGAGGACGAGATCGCGAACATGATCGCCGGCTGGCTGAAGGACAAGCTCGCGCGCTAGCAGTTTGTTGGAATTCGACTCGTCACCCCGGCGAAGGCCGGGGTCCAGAGAACGCCGGTCAAGCGAATCAACACCTTACTGGATGCCAGCTTTCGCCGACATGACGGAATCATCAACCGACCCCGTCTCGCCGTCACACCATGAGGAGAAGACCATGAATAAGCTCACCGGCCGCCGCCGTTTTATCAGGAACCTGACCGCGCTCGGCGCGCTCGCATCACTGCCCGCCGTCGCGCAGCCTCCTTCGACAAGCTCAGGACAGGCTTGGCCGACAAAGCCGGTCAGGTTCATCGTGCCGTTCCCGCCGGGCGGCACGACCGATCCGATGGCACGCATGGTGGGCGCCAAGCTCAACGCGTCGCTCGGCCAGCAGTTCATCGTGGACAACCGGCCGGGCGCCTCGGGCTCGATGGGGGCGGCGATCGCCGCCAAGGCGACGCCAGACGGCTACACGTGGCTCTTTGTCTTCGACACGCACGCGGTCAACCCGTCGCTGATCCCGTTGCCATTCGACACGGTGAAGGATCTGGCGCCGGTGATGCTGGTTGGGACCGCGCCGATGGCTATCGTTACCAGTCCCGCGAAGCCGTATAAAGATTTCGGCGACGTGATCAAGGTGGCGAAGGCGAAGCCGGGTAGCGTGACCTACGGCTCGATCGGCAGCGGCAGCCTCGGGCACCTGACCCTGACGCTCGTGCAGCAGACCGGGGGCTTCAGGATCGTGCACGTGCCCTACAAGGGCGGCGGACCGATGACTGTGGACGCGCTCGGCGGCCACGTCGAGGTCGCCATCGGCACGGTAGCGCTGCTCGCGCCGCAGGTGAAGGGCGGCAAGCTGCGCGCCATCGCTGTCACCGGCGACAAGCGATCGCACGCGCTGCCTGACGTGCCGGCGCTCGCGGAGCAGGGCTTCCCGGGATTCTCGGCGCTCGCCTGGTGGGCGATCTTCACGACGGCCGGCGTACCCAAACCAATTCTCGACAAGTTCCACGCCGAGGTGGTCAAGGCATTCAACACGCCGGACGTGCGCAAGCAGATGACCGAGACACTCGGCATGGACCTCGTCCTCAGTAGTCCCGCCGCGCTGCAGAAATTCCTGGTGGGAGAGATCGCACGCTGGGGCAAGGTGGTAAAAGACAACAACATCCGGGCCGATTAAACAAACTCCCGCGTGACGGCGATCTCGCGCATGACCGCCTCCGGGGTGTGGTGGCGCCGAGTCTCGCTCCCCGTGTCGCCCTGGAGATAGGCGCCGAGTTCGCGACCGTGATTGACCACCGCCGCACCGAAGGGCGCGCGTTCGGTCTCATAGCGCGCGAGCGCAGCCGCGACATCGTTATCCAAATCGCGCAAGGCGTCGGCGAGGACCATCGCATCGCCGGCGGCCTTGGTAACGCCCATGCCGCAGTGCGGGCGCGCGGTAAAGGCAGCGTCGCCGAGCAGCGCGATCCGTCCGAACGCGATGTGCGATGACTCGAGGTCGAAAATCGGCTGGAAAAACGGTTGCCGGGCGTGGCGCACAGCCTCGGCGAACTGGGGCGAGAGCAGCTCGTCCGCCGCGCGGCGTACCTCCGCCACCCGTTCGGGGCGGATGAGCGGCGGCGGGATCGACTTGTCGTGCAGCCGGCCGTGAATGTCGGTGCACAATCGTGGCAGCTCGGATGATTCCTCGGCCGGCCGGTACCAAACGAAGTTGTAGCAGCGCTCGCCGGGCCGCGTCGAGTTGGTGAAGCCCGCAACAGGATAGCCCGCCATGTGCTCGCGCGGCGGCAGGCAGAATGCGAGTTTCGGGAAGAGGTCGCGGTGCACCTCGGGCGAGAGCGCGTTTTCGTCGGCCAGTCCTCGCCATGCGATGTAGCCGGCGTACAGCGGTTTCGCCTCGGGCAGCAGTTGCGCACGTGCGGCGGAACGGATGCCGTCGGCGCCGATCAGCAGTTCGCCGCGCGCGGAACTGCCGTTGGCGAAATGCGCGGTAACACCGGGCTGGTCCAGCGTGAGTCGCTTTAACGACGCGCCGAAGTGATAGCGTTCAACGGGAAATGCGGCTTTCAGCAGGACGTAGAGGCGACCCCAGGTGGTGACGATTTGTCTGAGCGGCAGCGTGCCGATGGTGGCGCCGCTGCGGTCGAAGGTGACACGGCCCTGAATGTCCACGCCGAACGTATCGTCGATCGGAATGCCGATGCGCGCGAGGCACTGGAACAGCTCCGGGTGCGTGATAATGCCCGCGCCGCGCCCGGCAAGTTCCTCGCTGGAGTGTTCAAATACGTCGACCTCCCAACCCTGGCGCACCAGCAGATTGGCGGCGAGCAGGCCGCCGAGCGAGCCTCCGATGATGAGTGCGCGCGGCCGATGGGTGGTGGGAATCATGGGCGCAACGCCGCGTCGTTGCGGCGCGGTCACGCCGTCACGGCGCGATCAACGGCTCGCCCTTGATCGTGGTGCGATGCATGACGCGCGCCTGAGTGTGATCGACTTCCGTGCGGTAGTGCATGCAGCAGCGATTGTCCCACAGCACGATGTCGCCGACGCGCCACTGGTGCGTCCACGCGTACTTGGGCTGGGTCGCGTGCGCCCACAGCTTGTCGAGCAGCGCCTCGCTTTCCTCATTGGGCAGACCGACGATGTAATTCGACGGCCACACGCGGCGCCGTCCCAGATAGAGCGCGCGTTTTTTCGTGACCGGGTGCACCCGCACCATGGGATGCGTCGGACCCTGGACTTCCTCGGGCTTGGTCGGAAGTTTCACGCCGGGTCGCAGCACGCCGGCGCTGTTGCGGCTCGAATCGTGCACCTGCGACCTGCCTTCGATTGCGCGCCTGAGTTCTTCGGGCAGTTCCTCGCAGGCGAGGTACTGGTTGTTGAACGAGGTATCGCCGCCGCCGTTTACCGGCACGATCAGCGCGTAGAGCATGCTTCCCGCCGGCGGCATCTCGACGTAGGAATTGTCGGTGTGCCATACCACCTCATAGCTGCCGAGGCCCCCGTTGTCGATCACCGGATTGCCGTTCTCATCGAGGTTCGAAATGATGCTCACGCTGGGATGCTGCGAGATCATGAACTTGTCGTCGATCTGCTGGCCCGCGTTCAGGTGGTATTTGCGGGACGCGGCTTCGTGAGGCGGGCCGTAGATACCGGCGGCCGCGAGCAGTTGATGGTCGTCGATGTCCTGGTTTCTGAACAGCAGCACCAGATGATCGGCCCAGGCCTTGCGCAGCGCTTCCTGCACGTCTTCCGGCACCGGCAGCGCGAAGTCCACGCCTTGTATTTCGGCGCCGAGCGCCGCGCCGGTGGGAATGGCGCGGAACGCGGCGAGCGTGTTGACCGGGCCCGCTGGCGCGCGGGCGGTGTGTTGGTTGTGGCCGACGATGGACATGGTGTTCTCCTGCCAGAGGGTTGAGCGCATTCTGTCCGCGTCCCTCGATGGCGTCAAGGCGGCGCCGTCGCCCAGATCGTGGAACTCGCCTGAGGCCGCGGCGTGGCGCGGTTACCGCGCGGGCGGAACCGGCGGCAGTTTCTTGCCGTGCCAGGCGTGGAAGTAGTCGTAGTCGACGGCGCGGTGCAGACCGTGGCGCATGGCCTCGATGATATAAGCGTCCTCGGCGTCGACGTTTTCGAGGTTGACCTCCGGCCCGAACTCCTTGAGCAGCCACTTCGCAATCTCGAAGCGATCGGCGCCGGGCCCGCACTCGATGATGAGCCGCTCCGGCCCCACGCCGCGCATTAGCCGGTGCAGCGTGTCGGTTCCCTGTTTGATGACGAGCGCAACATCGCTTTTCTCGACCACTACCAGGTAGGCGCCGGCCTCCAGATCGCGGCCCGCCATCCCGATCGCTTCCTCGGCGTTGAGCGGCTGGTCGGGGAACTTCTTGCCGAGCTCGGTGAAGACCGTGAGCCCGTTGGCGAGCGCGTGTTTGATCGCGTAAATCCGCTCCCTGGGTTTGATATCGATCGAGTCCTCGCTCACCTCGACGCCTTTGAAACCGAGTTCCGCGACGCGTGCCATGAACTGCGGGACCCGGCCCTGCACCGCGGCGACCTCGAATGGAATGCCGCCCGGCAGCGTGTCGATGCCCGCTTTTGCGTAGAGCGCGTTCTTCTTCTTGAGCAACGCGGCGGAATAGCGCCACATGACGCCGACGTGGTCGGGAATCTTCACGTGATCGAGGATGTCGCCGACGGTTTCGACGAAGTCCCGCGCCTGTGCGAGGGACTTGGCTTTGTCGCTCACCACCGTAAGCCCGCGTTTGCGCGGCTTGGGGGAACGCGGCGGGCGGCTGAGGAAATCGAAAGCGGGTTTGCGGGTCATGGCGCTGCCTTTCGTTGTCATTGGGCGGGCTTGGCCCTATGATACCGGTATCGGCGTCGCGCACGCGACGTTCTAATGGCGGTGAATAGTGAATGGTGGAACGCAAGAACGACCGGCCATACGGCCGGGGTTTGTTCCTGTCAAGAGGAGAACAAGATGAAAAAATGGATGCAACCCCTCGCGCTGGTTCTAGGGCTGATGCCGGCGCTCTCGGCAGCGCAGGGCGCGGACCCGGCCAAGAACTATCCCATCCGACCGGTCCGAATCATCACGGGGTCACCGGGCAGCACTTCCGATCTCAGCGCGCGGTTCATCGCCCAGAAATTCACCGAGCGCTGGCGTCATCAGGTGGTGGTCGATAACCGGGCTGGCGCGGGTGGCATCATCGGGACTGAAATCGCCGCCAAGTCGGCGCCCGACGGCCAAACCCTGGTCATAGGCCACATCGGCACGCACGTCAGCGCCCCGAGCCTGTACAAGAATCTCGCCTACGATCCAATCAAGGACTTCGAGCCGATTTCGAACCTGGTGTCCTCGGCCATCGTGCTGGTTGTCCATGTGTCAGTCCCGGCAGGCAATCTCAAGGAGTTGCTCGCCTTCGCGCGGGGCAAACCGGCCGGCGTCAACTACTCGACGCCCGGCGGGGGCACCAGCGGTAATCTAACCGGAGAACTTTTCAACCAGGTGACGGGCGCCAATCTCGTCCATGTGCCGTACAAGGGCGCGGGATTCGCGCTGACCTCGGTGGCCAGCGGCGAGACTCAGGTGTCGTTCCTCGCGGCGTCAACGGCGATGCCCCAACTCAAGGCCGGGCGCGTGAAGCCGCTGGCCGTGCTGCAGAAGGCACGGTTCGTCGGATTGCCTGATGTGCCGACGTCGGCTGAGCAGGGATTTCCGAACCTCGATTCCAACGTGTGGTTCGGATTGTTCGCGCCCGCCAAGACGCCGAAGTCCATCATCATAAAGATCAATCAGGACGTGGTGGCAGCGCTGCGTGCACAGGATGCGCGTGATACGTTGCGCGCTGCGGGCGCCGAGGCGGTACCGACGTCACCGGAGGAGTTTGGTGCATTTGTCCAGAGCGAGATTACCAAATGGACGAAAGTGATCAAGGCAGCCGGCATCAAGGCGCAATGAGAGGCGAGAGGCGGGAGGGCGTGAGAGCGGAAAAACACGAGAAGCGTCAAACGTCTCACGCCTCACCAGTCACGCTTCATCAGTCATTCTTTTCAATACCCCTTATTTTCAATACCTCCTTGAGGGGTACGACTCACCCGTCACGCCGTTACGAAGTATTGCACCGGCAGCCGGTGCAGGCACTCGGCGCCGTCTTTGGTGATGCGAAAGAGATTCCCCAACTGCACGCCGGCCCGCTCGTCGTCGGTCACGACATTGGGCTGGACGACCACGCACATGTTCTCCTCGAAGGTGAACTTGGGCCCGGGCGGCCCACGCCGCCCGGCGGACTCGCGTGTCCCGATGCTGGGCGGCAGCAGTCCGATGCCGAAACCGTGCAGGAAGCCGTCGTTGATGGTGAAGCCGCGCTCGGCGATCACAGCCGCCGCGTCGAGCACGTCTTCGCTGGTGGCGCCGGCGCGCAGAACCTTCACGCAACGGTTGTACGACTCCGTCGCAGCGTCCCATAACCGCCGGTAGAGATCACTCGGCTCAGCCTGAACAAAGATCGGGCGGTGCATCTGTCCGGAGTAGCCCCAGAAGCTGACGCTGATTTCGGTGTTGATGACATCGCCGCGCTGGATCACGCGCCCCGACAGATTTTGCCGCGGCACGCACGCGCCCTCGCTTTCCTGCGCGCCGGAGGAAATATAGTACAGGTGCGGCAGCCCGCCGCGCGCGAGCGCGTCCGCCTCGATCAACGCGCCCAGCTCATATTCGCGCATGCCGGGCTTTACTCCCGCGATGAGGTGCTCGAGCGCCGCGTCGGTAAGCGCCGCGCCCTTCCTCAGCCATTCGATCTCTTCAGTGCTCTTCACGAGCCGCAGCCTGCGAAACGGCCGCGTCACGTCCTTGAACTGCCAGCCGGCGAGATTGCTTTGCCATTTGAGGTAACTCTGCACGGGCACTTCGCCGACGTATCCGAGCGTTCCCCCGTGCGCGCCGCTGTCCACGAGATGACGGGCGACGGTCACCGCCGAGTCGGGACCACCCCATTCGGTGCGAATGGACGAAGCTTCGCGGGCGTTCGGAACGTGGTTGTACGACTGCACGAAGAGGACGGGTTCGTCTTTCGCCGTCATCACCGCGTAGTTGTTGCGGTTGCCGAGAAAGCCGGACAGGTAGTGAATGTCCGCATGGTTGTGGCGCGAGATTCCCGAGTTGCCGTAGACCACCAGCGCATCCAGGCCTTCGGTGGCCATCAGTGCACGCGCGGCGGCGTGCCGCCGCGCAAACTCCCCGGCCGAGAAGCGCGGATAAAGTTCAGTGCTCACAAGCGTCTCCCTTGATGCATCTTGTCGGTAAAGCTACGGAGCGTAAGAGTTTATGGGGACTTTCTCAACCAATCCGTGTATAATAATTGCCCCGGATTCGATCGCGTTGAATTCCCGGCCCGCCAGGCGGTTTTTTAATCACCCCCAGGATAGCCGGGCGCGTCGTTCCACGCATCGGCAACAACCCGTCAGGAGTTGAGATGAATATTTTTGTGGGCAACCTTGCGCCCGAAGTGACTGAAGCGCAACTCGCGGAGCTGTTCAAGACATTCGGCGAAGTCAAATCCGTCGAACTGCTGCGCGAGCTGTTTACCGGTACGCCCAGGGGGTTCGGCTTCGTGGAAATGCCGGGCAAAGCGCACTCGCTCGCCGCGATCGCCGGGCTCAACGGCAAGGACCTCGCCGGGCGTCCGCTGAAGGTGAACGAGGCCCGGCCCCGGCCCGAGCGGGGCCAGCGCCGGCGCTGAGCAACCTGGAAAGGACCTCCTCTTGAGATGCCAGCACTGTGGCAAGGTCATTGCCGTCCACACCTTCGGCAAAGGCGATGTTTTCATCCATCGCTGCCGGTATTGCCACGGCTACCACAAATTCACCAACGCCGGCCGCCATGCCTCTGGCGCCATCAACTACCGCGTAACCAAACATACGCCCGCACCAAACAACAGTAGAGGGCTGCGCTAGGCCTCATAATATCTGGGCCGACACCCGTGACCGGCGGTTCCGCGCCACGAGTACTCGCAGCCCGGCACGCGATGCATTAAACTTCCCCTTGTTGCGTCAAGCCGGGCCAAAGATCGGCCAGGCCGGTATTCAACTTCGCCCTTCGACAGGAGATTTTTGTGGCAAATGGAACAGTGAAATGGTTCAACAAATCCAAAGGCTTCGGCTTCATTCAACCGGATGACGGCTCGAAAGACGTGTTTGTGCATATTTCGGCCGTGGAGCGGGCGGGTCTCGGTACGCTCGCGGACGGCCAGAAGGTCCAGTACGAACTGGTCAAGGGCAAGGACGGCAAGACGTCAGCCGACAATCTGAAGTCGGTCTGACCCGCCCTCCAGCGCGCGGCCTCTGAACGTAAGCCGCGAGTTCGCGCGCCATCGCGTCGGCCGCCTGCGCGCTACATCATGACGCGGCCGCCGTTCACGTCGAGCGCGATGCCGTTGATGTAGGCTGCGGCGTCGGAGGCGAGGAACAACATCGCCTGGGCGTGGTCTTCGGGCACCGCAAGCCGCTTGAGCGGGATCTGCGAGGCGATGCGTTCAATGTCTTCCTCGGTGCGCAGCGCTGCAACACGCGGCGTGAGCGTGGTGATCGGCGCGATCGCGTTCGCCGTGATGTTGTTCGCGCCGAGTTGATATGCAAGGAAGCGGGTCAACTGGATTACGCCGGCCTTGGCTGAGCCGTAAGCCGGGGAGGAGGCGACCTGCACGGTGCGCCCGGAGATCGAGGCGACGTTGATGATGCGTCCGGCTTTCGAACGTTTCAGGTGCGGGATCGCCGCGCGGCAGCAGAGGAAGACGCTGCGGAGATTCAATGCCACCGTGCGGTCCCACTCGTCTATCGATATGTCCTCGACGGTCGCGAGCCGTCCGTAACCGCCGGCGCAGTTGATGAGCGCGTCGAGCCCGCCGAATTCGGCGACCGTACTCGCGATGGCTTGAGCGACCGACCGGTCGTCGGTTACATCGGTCCGCACGACAAGCGCTCGCCCGCCGGCGGCGGTGATGTCGCCCCCGACTTTCTTCGCGCGTTCCTCATCGATGTCCAGCAGTGCGACGCAGGCGTGCTGCCCGGCGAAAGCGCGGGCAGTGACGGCGCCGATGCCTTGCGCGGCGCCGGTGACCGCAACCACGCGGCCGGAGAACTCAGGGTATGAGGGCATGACAATGACCTTCACTTCAAGTGATATCGAGGCCGCGAAGTTAACGCATCCGGGGCAGGCGGGTCAAATCGCCAAGAAACGACGCCGCATCAGGCGAACGAAATACGACCCGGCCCCAGTTCAACGCCGTGGGGCGCAACGGCCGACCGAGCCGACTTGACGCGGTCTATTCTTTTCGCTCGCCCGATATTATTTCGCGCACCCCGCCAGGTGTGGGTGACAGCATAACTTCAGGGCTCCTGACATACGCGGGATAGGCACGTGAATTTTCTGGACTTTCCCGAGGAGATGCGTAATAATTCATGCATCCTACT
>MERI01000130.1 GCA_001772005.1 Betaproteobacteria bacterium RIFCSPLOWO2_12_FULL_62_58
ATGCCGGGACTATTACCCGATACGGAATGCCGGGACTATTACCCGATACGGAAACCGCGGTCGTTATGCCCGCTTCTCCTATCTCCTTGAAAAACGCCTCGTTGGTTCCTTCTACAAGGGCTGGTATGCGATTAATGTTGACGCCCAGTCTCGTTGCGAAATATTTCCCGGCTTCTTTCGAAGTTAACCTGCACCTCATATCGATAATCTTCACTTAAGCTCCCTTGGACAAAGTAAGTTGCACTAAACGCAGACCGTTGCTAGACCACCTAAATTTCATACAAAGCCGAAATGAGCACGCTCTTTGATGGAAATATCTTCTGACACCGGCGGCCGATACATGAGCTTTCTGCTCAGCTTCAGACCCAGTTTCTGCAAATCGACAAGGCTTTCGGCCGTCTTGACGGCAACGCTGACAGGGTCCATGACAGGCACACCGTCGATGTCAAATACCCCTTCGACCGCCAGCATTGGGCCAAGCCCAGCGCATCCGGTTATCACAATCTCAGCCCCGTCCTTGATGCACTCCCTCGCCACCTTGATGTACTCATTCACAGCGACCTTGACGTCCGCGGCCTTGCCGCTGGTGCCCGCTGCACCATATATCTCTAAAGGTATATGTCTGACCGGCCTGTTCGAAATAAGCTGTTCAGTAAGACCGTACTTGTCGATTACATCGTAGGTCTTTAGAACGCCCTTTTCGGCTACTGCGATAATGGCAATGGATCGCTTCTTTTTCGCCAGCAAGGACGCATAAGCCATGGAGGCTTCCGCCAGGCCCACCACCGGGATCCGCGCTACTTCTCGGGCCGCCTCAAGTCCCGGATCGAAATAGCAGGCGATGACCGCAGCGTCATAGCCTTGCTTTTGTGCTTGCAGTACTGCCTCAACGTTATACGCGCTTTGTAACAGTTCAAAGTACAGGCCTTCTACGTATGCGCGATGACTGTGGGTATGTTTTGCCAGATTCACTATTTCAAGCTCAGTGTCCGATGAAACGATTTGCTTCTGCATAAGGACCTGCAACCACTGCTGCCGATGTACCAAGCGGGGCCCTTCTGCGGAAGTGACCAAACAAATCTTCATGCTCATAGGAAACGCTCCTCTTCGTTCTGGTGTTTGGGTTGTTGCATTTCGATAAAGAGGGACAGGAAGGTCCTGGGCTTAGTTGTTTGGGAACATCGCAGACAGATTCCTTAGCCTTTGATTCCTGCGTCCTTAATCACCTTGCCCAACTTGTTCATTTCAGATTTGACCCAGGCCGTAAGTTGATCGGGCGAACTGCCGACGATTTCTAACCCGGCCCTCGCAAGCCGATCCTTCGCGCCTGCGTCGTTAACCGCGCGCACCACCTCGTGATTGAGTCGATTGACCAGTGCTGGGGAAATACCGGCCGGCGCAAATACGCCAAAGGGTGCTACCAATTCATACCCCGGAACGCCGGACGCTGCGATCGTAGGCAAACCTGGAAAGAGCGCAGATGGCCGTCCACTCGTCACAGCCAAAGCTCTCAATTTGCCCCCCTCTATATGCGCCTTCGTGGATGCAGCACTACCGAACGTCAAGTGCATTCGGCCCGCGATCAAATCGGTGATCGCTGCACCGGGGCTCTTGTAGTTAATCCACATTATGTTGACGCCGGCCATAGCCTTAAAGAGCTCTCCCGCAAGATGACTTGCAGAACCGCTTCCAGCCGTGCCGAAATTAAGCTCTCCGGGTTTGGCTTTGGCGAGGCCGATCAACTCTTTTACCGACTTTGTTGGCAAGGACGGATGGACGGCCAGAATGTTGGTCGAGGTGACCGCCAGGGAAATGGATGTAAAGTCTTTAATAGGGTCGTACGGGACGTTGTCCCGCAAAAACGGCAAAAGCCAGAGGGCGCTACCGGAGACAAGGAGCGTGTAGCCATCCGGCGGCGCCTTGGACACTATGTCTCCGGGGATCACGCCGCTAGGACGATTCTCTACAATCACCTGTTCACCCAAACTGGTTGTCATTCCATGCGCTATCAGACGCGCGGTAAAATCGTTTCCTCCTCCGAGCCCAGATGCGACGATGCGAATCGGCTTTTTCGGATAATCCTGGCCCGGCACGGCATTCGCCCACAACACCGCCGTTGCCAGAAAAAAAGAGCGCATAACCAAGCGCGGCGTCGTCATAGAACCTCCTCGATGAAGACTTGATAGACGATTCATTGCTGTCATCCCGAAACTCTTCGAGCTATTAGATGCTCCGGCTGAGCCCTCCGTCTATATTGATTGCTGCTCCTGAAATCATTCCGGCACTCGATGATGCAAGAAACAGAACGAGCGCGGCGATGTCCTGCACTTTTACGACGCGCCCCATCGGCACTTCGCGGAGCATGTGCATTTCCGCTTCGGCTTCCGGCACACCGAGCTCACGAGCAGTCACCGATACGAGCTCGCGCCAGCGTCCGGTGTCGGTGGGGCCGGGATTTATGGCATTGACGGTAATTCCTTGCGCTCCCAGCTCGTTGGCCAGTGCTTTCGTGACACTCAAGGTGGCCATATTGATTGGCCCGCCCATTACAGAAAACTTTGCTGGCTCACGGCCGAAGATGCCCGCGATATTGACGACACGCGCTTGATCGGATCTGCGAAGCCACGGCAAGCACTCACGAGTCATGCGAATAAGACCTATCGGCTTGACTTGGAACCAGCGTTCCCATTCCTGATCTGGAATTTCGGGTAACTGACCCCGATACGCGCCGCCGGCACAGTTCACGAGAATGTCGATGCCATCTAGCTCTTCAGCCGCGGATCGGACGGCGCCGGATATCGTGTGGGTTTGGTTGAGATCGACTCTGCGCTCGATGATGCGCAGTTCCTGATGCATCTGCCGTAACGCGCGGCCCACTTCTTGACATCGCTCTATATCGCGACCGAAGAGGGCGAGATGCACACCTTCGGACGCCAATGCAGTAGCAATGCCACATCCTATGCCGCGGCTCGCGCCGGTAACGAAAGCGATCCGGTCCTTCAGTCCCAAATTCATAGTGTCCGACGCACTGCAGTAAAAGATGGCCAGTTTCGTAATTAGAGGTTAACGCGCGATAGAAACCGCTTCAGCGGACGGCTGGTCATGCACGGCTGATCCAAAGCCGAAATGAGCACGTTCTTTGTTGGAAATATCTTCTGAGACCGGCAGCCGGTACATGAGCTTTCTGCTCAGCTTCAGGCCCAGTTTCTGTAAGTCGACAAGGCTTTCGGCCGTCTTGACGGCAACGCTGACAGGGTCCATGACAGGCACACCGTCAACGTCAAATACCCCTTCGACCGCCAGCATTGGGCCAAGCCCAGCACATCCGGTTATCACAATCTCAGCCCCGTCCTTGATGCACTCCCTTGCCACAGCAGCGTGCGCCTGTTTTGCCGCCTCGACGTCAGAAACCTTTCCGTTGTTGGCCGCCGCAACAAGCATGTCGAACGGTATATGTCTGACCGGTCTGTTCGGTATAAGCTGTTCCGTGAGGCCGTACTTGTCGATTACGTCGTAGGTCTTCAGAACACCCTTTTCGGCTACTGCGATAATAGCAATGGATCGCTTCTTTTTCGCCAGCAAGGACGCATAGGCCATGGAGGCTTCCGCCAAGCCTACCACCGGGATCCTCGCTACTTCTCGGGCCGCCTCAAGTCCTGGATCGAAATAGCAGGCGATGACCGCAGCGTCATAGCCATCTTTTTCGGCCTGCAAAATCCCCTCGACGGTCCAGGTACTCTGCAGCATCTCGAAGTACAGGCCTTCCACGAAGGCGCGATGAGTGAGGGTATGTTTCTGGAGTGTGATACCGAGCTCAGTGTCCGGCCTTACTATGTGCTTCTCCTTGAGAAGCTCGAACAACTGTTTCCGGTGTACCAAACGCGGCCCCTCCGCGGAAGTGACCAAACAAATTCTGGCGCCCATGTGAAACCCCTCCTCTTATTGGGCGGCGGAGCACGATTGAGCATAGGACTACGTCCCCACTCATTGAGAGCTTCGCCGCCCCAAGCAGGCGTGATCCAATTTTGGATGCAAAATTGTATTACTATTTGTACGCTAAAATCAAGCCCACAGTGATTTGTAGTCCTTTAAATGCATCTTTGCTATACGCGCCGAAGCCGGGTGGAGGTAGACGCGTGTAGCCCGGACACCAACTTATGTGCATGCTTCGCGCCCTTGACACGCCTCTTTAGCATGACGCCAGAAGCGTGGTAAACGAGATGAGCAGGATTGCTACTACTTCACTTCCCTTTATAACGTTCGTAATGCACGAAGAACTGAAGGACACCATGTCAACACAAAACAACCCTCCGGTCGTGCAAGGTAAGGCGGCCGGCAACGCGGCAGTCCCCGCTTTAAACAAGCGCCGTCAGTCGGCCTCGGCCAAGGAACGACGGACAGCCGCCGCAGTGTCGCCCGACCCAGTATCACTAGACGACGATGTGTACGCGCGCATCAAGCAAATGATATTGACCGGCCAATTTGCGCCGGGCCGCAAGCTTGCACACCAGCATATTGCGGATTTGTTGGCGGTATCTCGGACGCCCGTGAGGCAAGCGCTTGAACGTTTGTATCAAGAGGGATACGTTATCCGTATCCCAGCCAGGGGATACTTCGTAGCGGAAATTGACTCCCACGAAGCGCGCGATCTCTATGACGTTCGCGCTGCGCTCGAGTCTTATGCGCTCGGCCTCACAATGGCAAGGGCAGTTATTGGTGAAAAACAGCTAAAGCGCTCGGCCGAGTTGCACGAGATTTATGCTAAACATGTTGCGAAAAATGCGATTGTGGACCGTATATCAAGCGATCGCGATTTTCACGTCTACCTCGCCTCACTGTCTGGTAACGAATATCTCGTCGACATATTAAATGCTGTCTTCGAGCGTATAATCATGAAACGGCGCATCGACGGATATTGGAGTAGTGAAAAGCGCGGTGCCGCAGGACTAAGGGAACATCAGCTGCTGTTGCGTGCTATTCGTGCCGGAGACGCTTCGAACGCGAAACGCATTCTCGAATCTCACCTTCGAGAGGCGTGGGTGCAATATGAGGCGCACTTGCTCCAGCTCGCCGTACCGTGACGGTAGCCTAGCCGCTTGTTGCGCACCCTCGTGGCCGACTCAGAGAGCGCGTACTGTCCAGAAATTCGACCGGTTCCGCTCACGCCGCCTTGCAGTAGTAGAAGTTGAGCATTCCACCAAGCCGCTGGCGACGTTGCACGATCCCGTTATCGTGAACAGCGATCGGATGCCCTCGGACCAATCTATTGCCCAGCCCCTGATGATTACGTTCCGCATGATAATGCCCCATGAATTCATACACTGCACGACGCAGCAAGGCCTGCCCGATGAAAATCATCCGATTCAGGCATTGGTACTTAATCGAGCGAACGAAGCGCTCTGCATATGCGTTAAGATTCGGCGACATCGGCGGCAGCCGGATCACCTCGGTCCCCGCCTCGCGCACAAGCCTGCGAAATTGGTCCGTATACGTGGTGTCGCGGTCGATAATGAGGTAACGCTTCCCGCACAGCGCTCCGCTTTCGGTGTCAATAAGGTTGTGCCCTATCTGCAGCATCCACGCCTCGTCCGGTTTTGCCGTCACGCCGAGAACCTGGACAACGCGGTCGGCAAGACTGATCACGAACAGCAGGTAGTGGGTGACCAGTCCCCTGCCTGTCCATACCTCCACGGTAAGAAAGTCGATTGCCGCAAACACCTTCCAATGCGCCTTCAAGAATGTCGACCACTTGGTATGCTTGCTCCGCTCCGGGGCCGGTTCAATGCCATTGCGATTGAGCACGTTGGCCACCGTGCCGCGACCTACCTGGTGCCGGAGATTCGCCAGCGCACCCTGAATCCGGGTATATCCCCACTTTGGATTCTCTTGCGCCATGCGAACAATCAGCTCGGCGATCTCGCGCGTGATCCCTGGCCGGCCAGGTCCCCGCCTATGAGCAAAATTCCATTTCTGCACTACCAATCGCCTGTGCCAGCGTAGCAATGTGTCAGATGAAACGATGGTGTCGAGCTTCAGGAGCGCTTTGCGCCCTACGGCCTTGGCCTTCCTCGCCAGCAGCACCCGTTCAGCATCGGTAAAGCGGATTCGCTTTCCGCTCAGCCTTGCTTTGAGCAGCCGATTCCCCGCTTGGAGAAATTCGATGACAATCAGCTGATGTCGGTAGACCCAGCCCGAGACGGCCATCAGCAGAAACGACAGTGACGGCAGCACCGAATCCATGCCAGAAGTCTACCCCGAACTTCGTTCGAATTGTTGGACACCACGGGTTACACCGAATACAACCCGTGCCTGCAGGTCGAGTACAACACCCCGAGACACCGCGCAGCCTCTACGTTACCGACGCCATGTTTAACAAGGTCTGTCCGAAGGCATCGCCAGCGATGCAGTGCATGATGGACCTCGCGCAGATGCACGCCGCCCGGCCCGGGATGTTGCTCAAGGCGATGCTCGCATGCATCACCGAATAACGCTTGCTGCTCTCGCTCAATAAGAAGAAGAAAGCCGACCCGCAGCGCTAACAGCTCATCCGCTGGAGCGACGAGTTGCGGGCTGTCATCGTACGCGTGCTTGAGCTCCGCGCCAAGGTGCGCGGTGGACAAAAGGACGTTAAGGACTTGGATTCAAAAAGAACGAGTTTCACTTTCACGACATCAAGGCGAAGTCGGTAAGCGACAGCCCGAACGAGTTGGATGCGCAGAACCGCGGCGGCCATCTCGACCCACGCACGACGCGGCGGGTCTACTGTCGAAAGCCGGTGAAAGTCATCCCGTTGCCCTAGGTCAGCAAGAAGATCTCTTAGAGAATCTGTTCAGCCCGACTCAGGAATTTGTCGGTCGGGCCGACGAAGCGCTTGTAAGTCCTTGAATTTTGGTCGGGGCGGTGAGATTTGAACTCACGACCACCGGCACCCCATGCCGGTACGCTACCAGGCTGCGCTACGCCCCGTGCTGCGAATTATATCAGACCGTCGTTCCCCGGCCCGCGGCGGAGTATTCATACCCGCTATCACGTCCGCACCCCGGCGAACGCGGCACCGAGCGCTGCTGAAAACTTGTCGACGATTTCGGTGACGTGCTTTGCATTGATGATGAACGGTGGCGCAAGCAGCACATGGTCACCGCGGCGTCCGTCTATGGTGCCGCCCATCGGGTAGCAGATGAGGCCACGCGCCATCGCTTCGCGTTTGACTGCGAGATGGAGCTTCAACGCCGGATCGAATGTCGCCTTGGTTCCATGGTCGGCCACCAGTTCCACCCCCAGGAACAGGCCACGGCCGCGGATGTCGCCGACGTTCGGATGATTGCGCAAGCACGCCTCCAACGCCGCGCGCAACGCGGCGCCCTGTAGCCTTACGTTAGCGAGCAGGTTCTCCTCGCGTACCGTGCGCTGCACCGCGAGCGCCGCTGCGCAAGCGATGGGATGCCCGAGATAAGTGTGGCCGTGCTGGAAAAAGCCGCTGCCGCCGCGGATCGCATCGAAGATCTGTCGCGACACCAACACTGCGCCGATCGGTTGGTAGCCACCGCCCAAGCCCTTGGCGATCACCACCATGTCCGGCACCACGCCCTCTTCCTCATAGGCGAAGAGCGTCCCCGTACGGCCCATGCCGCACATGACTTCGTCAAGGATCAGCAGCACGCCGTGGCGGTCGCAGACCTCCCGAATGCGGCGGAAGTACCCCCGCACCGCAGGCGCCGCGCCAAGTGTCGCGCCCACGACGGTTTCGGCGACGAACGCGATGACCTTGCCCGGCCCGAGTCGCTCGATGGTTTCCTCCAGCTCACCGGCTACCCGCTGTCCGTATTCTTCCTCGCTTTCGCCTTCCTTGCGATCCCGGTACGCGTAACACGGGGCGATGTGCGCGACGTCGATCAACAGCGGCGCGAACTGGGCGCGCCGCCAGGCGTTGCCGCCGACCGCCAGTGCGCCCAGCGTGTTGCCGTGGTAACTCTGGCGCCGCCCGACGAAATGCGCGCGCGACGGCTGGCCGGTTTCGACGAAATACTGCCGCGCGAGCTTGAGCGCCGCCTCGATGCCTTCCGATCCGCCCGATACGAAATACACGCGCTCGAAATTGCCACCGGCCGCGTCCACCAGCCAATCGGCGAGTTGTTCAGCCGGCTCGCTGCTAAAAAACGCCGTATGTGCATATGCCAGCCGATCGGCCTGCTGCTTGAGCGCTTCGATCACCGCAGGATGGCCATGCCCGAGACAGGAGACCGCAGCGCCGCCGGAGGCGTCGAGGTAGCGCCGGCCTGCGCTGTCCATCAAATAAGGACCTTCGCCGGCGACGGCTACCGGCGGCTCGGCACCCGCGTTACGATGGAAAACGTGGTTCATGGAAAGTGGTTGGGCTGAACGAAGACAAGCCCAAATTCTCGTGGCGTATATCGCTGGGCTTCGCAAGAAACTTTAGCCCAACCCACGGCTCCGCGCTACGCGCGCAACAGCTCGATCACGCTCTTGATTTCCTTGCGCACGAAATTCAGGCCGCTGCGCGCCGGTCGCGGCGCCGCCCTGACGGGCTCGGCGACGAGTTCGTCGAGCCGGTGGCGCGCGCCGCTGATGGTGAAACCCTGATCGTACAGGAGATCGCGGATGCGGCGGATCAGCAGCACCTCGTGGTGCTGGTAATAGCGCCGGTTGCCGCGGCGCTTCACCGGCTTCAGCTGCGTGAATTCCTGCTCCCAGTACCGCAGTACATGCGGCTTGACGCCGCACAGCTCGCTCACCTCACCGATGGTGAAGTAGCGCTTCGCAGGAATTGACGGCAGCGGGATCTTAGGATGGCTGTGACTCGTTTCCACTGTAATGCTGCTCCACCATCGCCTTCAGCTTCTGCGATGCATGGAATGTGACGACGCGCCGCGCGGTGATTGGAATCTCCTCGCCGGTCTTCGGATTTCTGCCCGGGCGCTGCGGCTTGTCACGCAGCTGAAAGTTGCCGAATCCGGAAAGCTTCACGCCGTTCCCGTTTTCGAGCCCAAGCCGCACCTCCTCGAAAAACGATTCGACCATGTCCTTGGCTTCGCGCTTGTTGAACCCCACCTTTTCAAACAAGAGATCTGCAAGCTCGGCCTTGGTTAAAGTCATGTCCCCCCCTTTCAACGAAGCCTCGCGTCGAATTGCTGTTGCAGCACCTGGATCAATTGCGCAACGGCGGAATCGACTTCAGCATCGGTTAAAGTCTTGTGAGTATCCTGCAATAACACCCTGAATGCAAGACTTTTTTTACCTTTAACTATGCCCGTTCCGCGATAGACGTCGAACAGCCCGATTTCAGTCACGATCGCAGGCTGTTGGTGGCGCAAACCTTCCAGAATCGCGTGGTAGCTTATCCCTTCGTCGACTTCAACGCTGACATCGCGTCGCACCGGCGGGAATCTGGAAATTTCGTTGTAAACCGGTACGCCTCCCCCAACCACATGCTCGAAATCGAGCTCGAACAGTACCGGGGCGAAGGGCAAATCATACTTCTGTTGCCAGCGGGGATGCAATTCCCCGATCCAGCCAATGGCAGTCCCGTCACAGACGACGCGGGCCGACTTGCCGGGATGGAGCGCAGGATGCGGCGCAGCATCGAAGCCTACCGCGCGCGTGAAAAGCAGCGCCTCAACATCAGCCTTAAGGTCATAAAAATCGACGGTGCGCGACGGCACGCCCCACTGCTCCTGCAATGCATCACCGTAGGCGATCGCGCCGATGCGCAGCGGTTGGTCGTGGCTCGCGCCGGCGGCGCTCATGAAGCAGCGGCCGATCTCGAACGCCCGCACGCGCGCCTGCCTGTAATTCACGTTGGAGGCGACGCAGGCGACGAGGCTCCCGATCAGGCTGGAACGCATCACCCCCATCTGGCTTGCGATCGGATTGGCCAGCGCCACCGGTGCGGCATTGCCGCAGAAATCTTCCTCCCACTGGCGATCGACGAAGCTGTAGGTCACGATCTCCTGGTAATCGCGCGCCACCAGCAGCCGGCGGACTGCCGCCGCATCGCGCCGCGCTTCCGGCACCGGCAGCATCACCGCGGGCGCCGCCGGGGCCGCCGCCGGAATGTTGTCGTAACCGTGAATACGCGCCACTTCCTCGATCAAATCCTCCTCGATGGCGATATCGAAGCGATAGGACGGCGGCGTGACGCTGAACTTGTCCCCCGCCACCGCGAATTCAAGTCCGAGACGGCGCATGATGGCGCTCGCCTGCTTCGCGCCGATCTTGATGCCGAGCACACGCTCGGCGCGGGCAAGCCGCAACGTAACCGGCTTGCGCCTGGGCAGCGGTGCGCGCGCTTCGCTGACCGGGCCCGCCTGCCCGCCGCAGATTTCCAGCACCAGTTGGGTCGCGCGCTCGAGTGCCTTGAGCGTGCCCTCAAAATCCACTCCGCGCTCGAAACGGTATGATGAATCGGAACCGAAGCCGAGCGCTCGCGACTTGCCGGCGATGACATTCGGATCGAAGAACGCACTCTCCAGAAAAATATCGCGGGTGGCCTCCCCCACTGCGCTTTCCGTCCCGCCCATGATGCCTGCAAGCGCCACGGGATTCTTGTCGTCCGCGATTACCAGGAATTCCGCGGTAAGCGCCGGCGTCTCGCCGTTGAGCAGCGTGAGCTTCTCGCCCGCACGCGCGAACCGTACGTGGATGCCCCCTGCCACCCTCGCTGCATTGAACGCATGCAGCGGCTGACCGAGTTCGAGCATGACGTAGTTGGTGATGTCAACGATGGCGCTGACGGAACGAATCCCGCTCCGCGCAAGCCGCTCAATCATCCAGTGCGGCGTCGGCGCCCTGGCGCTGACACCGCGCACGAGCCGCCCGCAGTAACGCGGGCATGCCTGGCGTGCATCAAGCGTCACCGACAGCTTATCCTTGATCGAAACCACCGTCGGCTTCACCACGACCGGCGTGAGCTTGGCGCCGGTAATCGCGACAACCTCGCGCGCCATGCCGAGCACGCTCAGGCAATCGCCGCGGTTGGGCGTGGGCTTGGTGGTGAGCAACTGGTCGTCAAGGTCGAGCAGCTTGCGCAGGTCCGCGCCAACCGGCGCATCCGGCGCCAGCACCAGCAGGCCGTTCGCATCCTCGCTCAAGCCCAGTTCCCTGGCCGAACACAACATGCCGTGCGACTCGACGCCGCGCACGGTCGCGGCCTTGATTTCGATACCTGGCAGTCTGGCGCCGACGAGCGCCGTCGGCACCCGCATGCCGGCGCGAACGTTGGGCGCACCGCAGACGACGGTGAGCGGCGCAACGCCGACGTTGACCTGGCACACCGTCAGCCGATCGGCGCCCGGATGCTTTTTAACCGCCAGCACCTCGCCGACGACCACCCGGTCGAACGGCGGCGCGGCCGGCTCGATCGCCTCGACTTCGATTCCGCCCATGGTCAGGGCATCCGCGAGTTCCCGCGTCGAGAGCGGCGGGTTGACGAAGGTGCGCAGCCAGTTTTCCGAAAACTTCATATCGCTTCAATTAAATTGCTTCAAAAATCTCAAATCGTTCTCAAAGAATAAACGCAGGTCGTTCACGCCGTAGCGCAGCATGGTGAGCCGGTCGGGGCCGAGTCCGAACGCGAAGCCCTGGTACTGTTCGCTGTCGATCTTGACGTTGCGCAGGACGTTCGGATGCACCATGCCGGCCCCGCCCATTTCCAGCCAACCGTCACCGAAGCTCATGTCGATTTCGGCCGAGGGCTCGGTGAACGGGAAAAACGACGGCCGGAAACGCACCTTGAGGTCATCGCGCTCGAAAAAGCGCCTGAGGAAATCGGCCAGCACCCCCTTGAGATCGGCAAAGGTGATATGCTTATCGATCCACAGCCCCTCGACCTGATGGAACATCGGCGAGTGCGTGGCATCCGAATCGACGCGGTAGACGCGGCCCGACGCGATGATCTTGATCGGCGGCCGGTGACTTTCCATGTAGCGGATCTGGATCGGCGAAGTGTGCGTGCGCAGCAGGTGCTTTCCGTCGTCCAGATAGAAAGTATCGTGCATCGAGCGCGCAGGGTGATTCTCCGGCTGGTTGAGCGCGGTGAAGTTGTAGTAATCGGTTTCGATCTCCGGCCCCTCCGCCACCTCGAAGCCCAGTGAACGGAACAGAGCTTCGATGCGCTCCATGGTGCGCGTCACCGGGTGCAACCCGCCCAGCCCCAGACCCCGGCCGGGCAGGGTCACATCGAGCGCTTCTTCCGAGAGCTTTGCTTCGAGTTTCCGGGCCTGAATCTTCTCCCGCTGTTCCCGGAGCGCGGCCTCCAACCCGTCCTTGGCGGCGTTGATGCGGCTGCCCATCGCCGGACGCTCCGCAGGCGGCAACTTGCCGAGCCCCTTCAGAAGTTCGGTCAGCGCACCGGTCTTGCCGAGGTAGCGCGCCTTAGCCTGCTCGAGCTCGTCGGCATCCCTGATGCCCGCAAACAGCGCGAGCGCCTCATTCACAATCGCATCGAGGTCTTGCATGACAGGGCTGGAGACCAGGGGTTAGAGGCTAGGGGCTAGAAAAAAAAGAGGCTTAAACAGCCCCTTTTTCATTCAGGGCTATGGAACAGGATTTCCTCGTCCCTATTCCCCAACCCCTGGTCCCTATTCAGGCACCGAGGCTGGCCTTCGCTTTTTCCACGAATTTGCTGAACGCCGGCTTGTCGAGCACCGCGATGTCGGCGAGTACCTTGCGGTCGACTGCGATTGCGGCCTTCTTGAGCCCGTTCATGAACACGCTGTAGGTCAGGCCGTGCTCGCGCGCGGCCGCGTTGATGCGCGCGATCCACAGGCTGCGAATCGTGCGCTTGCGGTTGCGGCGGTCGCGATACGCGTACTGCCCGGCGCGCATCACCGCTTCATTGGCGACGCGGAACACGTTTCTGCGGCGGCCGCGGAATCCCTTCGCCTGCTGGAGGACTTTCTTGTGGCTGGCGCGCGAGATTACGCCACGTTTGACTCTTGGCATGGCTCGTCTCCTTACTTAGTACGGCAGCATCGCGCGCACGGCACGCTTGTCGGAAGCGTGCACGCCGGTTGTCCCGCGCAGGTGACGCTTGCGCTTGGTGTTTTTCTTGGTGAGGATGTGGCGCAGGTTCGCGCTGCTGCGCCGGATCCCGCCACCGGCGAGCTTCTTGAAGCGCTTGGCAGCGCCGCTCTTGGTCTTCAATTTCGGCATGATGACTCCTGTTTTAGCTTAGCTTCGGGCGCCTCCGGATGGAGGACTTCGCAAGCCCGATAACTACTTCTTCTCAACCCCGGCAGCGGTTTCCGCCTGAGATGCAACCGCTGCTTTCGGCACAGCGCTTGTCGCCCTGGACGGCGCTCCCGCCGCCTTTGCAGCGGGCCGCTGGGGAGCCTTACTGATGATGCTCTTCTTCGGCGACAGCACCATCACGAGCTGCCGGCCTTCCATCTTGGGAAACTGCTCGACCACGCCATAAGGCTCAAGCTCGGTCCTGACCCGTTCGAGCAGCCGCACTCCGATTTCCTGGTGCGCCATCTCGCGTCCACGGAACCGCAGCGTGATCTTCGTCTTGTCGCCTTCCTCGAGAAAGCGGACCAGGTTGCGCAACTTGATCTTGTAATCGCCCTCGTCGGTTCCCGGACGGAATTTGATTTCCTTGACGACGATCTGTTTCTGCTTGAGCTTCGCTTCATGCCGCTTCTTGCTCTCACGGTACTTGTACTTACCATAATCCATGATGCGGCACACCGGCGGGCTCGCCTGCGGTGCGATTTCCACGAGATCCAGCTCGGCTTCCTCCGCCAGCTTGTTGGCGGCGGCGGAACTCAAGATTCCGATCTGTTCTCCGTTGGCACCAATAACTCGAACCTCGGGTGCGTTGATCTCACCGTTGATTCGCGGTTCTTTTTCCTGAGCTATATCAAAAACTCCTCAAAAAAAGCGTGAGGCGAAACGAGTGAGGAGTCGGAAGCAGGTCGCCTGCTCCGGTCAACACCTCACGCCTCACTCTTCACTCATTACGCCGCGCGCCCCATCTGCGCCGCCTCGGCTTGGAGGCGGGAAACAAAGCCATCCAAAGCCATCTGGCCCAGGTCTTCGCCCTTGCGGGTGCGCACAGCAACCTGTTGAGCTGCCACTTCCTTGTCGCCCACGACGACCTGGTAGGGCAGTTTCTGCAAACTATGTTCCCGTATCTTATAGGAAATTTTCTCATTTCTCAAGTCGGCTTCGGCGCGCCACCCGGCCTGTTTGAGGGCGTCGGCGACGCGTTGAGCGTAATCGGCCTGGTGCTCCGAGATATTCATGACCACGACCTGCACCGGCGCCAGCCATACCGGCATCGCGCCGGCGTAGTGCTCGATCAGGATGCCGATGAAGCGTTCGCAGGATCCCAGAATGGCCCGGTGCAGCATCACCGGCACGCGCCGTGAGTTGTCCTCCGCCACGTACTCGGCGCCGAGCCGGCCGGGCATCGAGAAATCGAGCTGCATGGTCCCGCATTGCCAGACGCGCCCCAGGGTGTCCTTGAGCGAGAATTCGATCTTCGGGCCGTAAAACGCACCCTCGCCCGGACTGAGGCCATAGCTCAATCCCTTTGCCTTCAGCGAAGCTTCGAGCGCCGCTTCCGCCCGGTCCCAAACCTCGTCGGCGCCCACCCGCTTGGGCGGCCGCGTCGAGAATTTGACCAGGATTTCGTCGAAGCCGAAATCGGCGTAAACCCGCTGCAGCAGGTCGATGAAACGCATGACTTCGGATTCGATCTGCGTCTCGGTGCAAAAGATGTGCGCGTCGTCCTGCACAAAACCACGCACGCGCATCAGTCCGTGCAGCGCGCCGGAAGGCTCGTTGCGGTGACAGGAGCCGAACTCGGCCAACCGCAGCGGCAGATCGCGGTAACTCCTGATGCCCTGGTTGAATACCTGCACGTGACCGGGACAGTTCATCGGCTTCACCGCGTAGTCGCGGGCCTCCGATTCGGTGAAGAACATGCTCTCGCGGAAATTGTCCCAGTGCCCCGAGCGCTTCCACAGCGACACGTCGATCACTTGAGGCGTTTTCAGCTCCAGATAGCCGTTTTCCCGCTGCACCCGCCGCATGTACTGCTCGATCACCTGCCAGATCACCCAGCCCTTGGGGTGCCAGAACACCATGCCCGGCGCCTCCTCCTGCATATGGAAAAGATCGAGCTGCCTGCCGAGCTTGCGGTGATCGCGCTTTTCGGCTTCCTCCAGCCGGTGCAGATAGGCGTCCTGGTCCTCCTTCTTCGCCCAGGCCGTGCCGTAGACCCGCTGCAACATCTCGTTCTTCGAATCGCCGCGCCAGTAGGCGCCGGCGACCTTCATCAGCTTGAATACTTTCAGCTTGCCGGTAGAGGGCACATGCGGACCGCGGCACAGATCGATGAAGTTGTCCTGCCGGTAGAGGGAGATCGCATCGCCGTCGGGAATCGAACCGATGATCTCGGCCTTGTAGTGCTCACCCATACCTTTGAAGAAGGCGATGGCTTCGTCGCGTGGCATCAGCGTGCGCTCGAGCCTGATATCGCGTTTGGCGATTTCGGCCATGCGCTTCTCGATCGCCGCAAGATCTTCGGGGGTAAACGGCCGCTTGTAGGAAAAATCGTAGTAGAAGCCGTCCTCGATCACCGGGCCGATCGTCACCTGCGCTTCTGGAAACAGTTCCTTGACCGCATGCGCGAGCAAATGTGCCGTCGAATGGCGGATGATCTCCAGACCCTCGGGATTCTTATCGGTGACGATCGCCGCCTCGGCGTCGGATTCGATGCGGTATGAAGTATCGACCAGTTTGCCGTTGACCTTGCCGGCCAGCGCGGCGCGCGCGAGCCCGGCGCCGATGCTCTGGGCGAGTTCGGCGACGGTCACGGGTTGATCGAAGTTCTTGATCGACCCGTCAGGCAGGCGAATGTTCGGCATGCTACCCTTCAAAAAACAAGAGCCAGAAACGGTCGTACCGACACCGCGTCTGACTCCTCTCATGTTACGCCGGGCGTTGAACGGTGCTCTTAAACCAGCGCCGCGCGCCCGGTTTAACAAATGGTAGGCGCGATTGGACTCGAACCAACGACCCCCACCATGTCAAGGTGGTGCTCTAACCAGCTGAGCTACGCGCCTGAAAGGTGTGCATTTTATCGGAATCCCCTGCCTGCTTCAAATAGAATCAGCATGATGGCCTACGATAGGAGATCAACATGATCGTCCTGCTCATCGCGTTGGCGATACCGCTCTTACTATCGGCTGCGGAGCACGCGGTGCAGGACGACATGGTCAGGATACCGGCCGGACCGTTCATCATGGGCGGCGATACCGGCCCGCAGGACGAACGTCCTGCGCATCAAGTGACACTCGCCGCCTTCGCCATCGATCGTTTTCCCGTGACCAACGTTCAATTTTCCGAGTTTTTGAACGCCGTCGGCCACACCAACGCCAAGGGTGAGCGGCTGTTCGATCACGATGACCCGGATGCGCGCATCCACCAGGCCGGCGGCCAGTGGGTCGCCGACAAGGGTTTCGAAAGCCAGCCGGCGGTCGAAGTGTCGTGGGCGGGGGCGCGCGATTACTGCGCGTGGCGCGCCAAGCGCCTGCCGACCGAAGCCGAATGGGAGAAAGCCGCACGCGGTACCGACAGGCGGAAATATCCGTGGGGCGGGATGCCTCCCGATGGGACGCGCGCCAGGTTCGGCGCGCCCTACAACGAGACTGCGCCGGTCGACGGCTTCCCCCATGGCGCGAGCCCCTACGGTGTCCACGACATGGCGGGCAACGCCTGGGAATGGGTGTCGAGCGCCTACCGTCCGTACCCCTACCGCGTGGACGACGGGCGCGAGGACCTTGCTGCGGGCCCCGTGCGCGGCACGCGCGGCGGCGGGCACGATTCGCCGGCGGCTGAAATCACGACGACGCAGCGCGGCAGAAATCTCTCGCGCAACCCCAGGTCGGGGCATCACAATATCGGCTTGCGTTGCGCTAGATGATGAAAAGCTGAGACGCGAAGGAAAGCAAGAAACCGATCTTTTTGTGAATGCACAAAGCGCCTGCTTTATGGTTCGAGAATTTGGTATCCTTTGCGTTCCGCTTTTAGGTTTTTCGATATGGACCAGACAAGGCTGGCTTTGGAAATGCTCGACGCGCTTGATCAGGGTCAGATCGTGCCGTCGATCGCGGAGTACGATCCAGCATTTGGATGGGACGAGAGTTACGCCGTGGCTGCGGAAATCGTAAAGCTGCGGCGCGCGCGGGGCGAAAAGACGGTTGGCCGCAAGATCGGCTTCACCAACCGCAAGATCTGGGCGGAGTACGGCGCGACGGGTCCGATTTGGGCTCATGTCTATGACCGCACGCTGGTCTTTGCTCAGAACAGCGCCGCCACCGTGTCGCTCGCGGGGAGTTCGCAACCTCGCCTTGAACCCGAGATTGCCTTCCAGCTCAGGACCCCGATCGCGGCCGACTGTCATGATCCCGCGAAGCTGCTGGAAGCAGTCGAATGGTACGCGCCGAGCTTCGAGATCGTCAGTTGCCATTTCCCCAACTGGAAGTTCAAGCCCGCCGACTCCGCCGCGGATTTCTCCTTTCACTGGCGACTGATCGTCGGCACGCCGGTCCCCGTACGCAAGGACGACATACCAGCGCTGGTCGGGCAATTGCGTGATTCCAAGGTCGCACTGAAAAGGGACGGTCCCGTTCTGGGTCGTGGCGTGGGCGCAAACGCGCTCGATCACCCGGCGCTGGCACTCGCCTTTCTCGCCGACATCCTGACGCGCCAGCCGGATTTCGATCCGCTCGCGGCCGGGGAAGTTATTACGACTGGCACGCTGACCGCCGCGTATTCAATCAAGCCCGGCGAAACGTGGTCGTCGCTTTACGAGGGATTACCCGGCGTAACCGGACTCGTTTTGAGATTCACCGACTAAAAGCCCGCAACAAATTGACTGTTCAGCCGCCCCCTCACCCTGCCCTCTCCCCCGATCGCGGGGGAGAGGGGAAAAATTATTTTGTTACGCGCTTTAAGCTAACCCTGGAACGACGAACTTGGAGCGAGGAGCGTCGTGAGCCGGCAAAACTTTCCCGTTCATCGCTCATCGTTCATCATTCCCACTAGCGCCGCGCGGCGCGCATGACCCCCCGCACCTCGCGGATCAGCGCCAGCACGCGCTGCAGTTGGTCAAGGTTGCCCACTTCCAGCGTGAAACGCATCCGCGCCGCGAGGTCGCTGGAAAGCGAATTCGTCGCCGTCACGTTGATGCGCTCGCGCGACAGCACCTCCGAAATATCGCGCAGCAGCCCGGTGCGATCAACCGCCTCTATTTCGATATCGACGGGGAAGGTCGCGCCCTCGGCTCGCCCCCACTCTGCCGTTACCCGCCGCTCCGGATCGAGGCGCTTCACGTTCGCGCAATTGGCGCGGTGCACGGTGACGCCACGCCCGCGCGTGACGAAGCCGATGATTGCGTCCGGCGGCGCCGGCTTGCAGCACTTCGCCGGCACCGTCAGCAGCTTGTCAACGCCCACCACCAGCACGCTCCCTTTCGACGTTGCGCGCGGCTTGCGCGCGATGAGCGACTCCTCCGCAGGCGCCGGTAGCGGCTCGTCACCGCCGCGCAGCGCGTCCTGCAGCAGCTTGGGTCCGATCTCGCCGCGCCCAAGGGCGGCGAGAAAATCGCCGAGTCTGCTGAAGCCGAACTCATCTGCGAACTTGTCGAGGTTCAAGCCGGTCATGCCATGGCGCTGCAACTCTTTTTCCAGGACTGCTCGTCCCTGCGCCACCTCCGTCTCGTAGTTCAGGCGGTGGAACCATTGCCTGACCTTGGCGCGCGCACCCGGGCTCTTGAGGTAGCCCAACTGCGGATTCAGCCAGTCGCGGCTCGGTCCGCCCTGCTTCGCCGCTGCGATTTCGACCCGCTGACCGTTCTGCAACGGCGTGTTGAGCGGCACCATCATCCCGTCGACCTTGGCGCCGCGGCAGCGGTGACCGAGCTCGGTGTGCACGTGGTAAGCGAAGTCGATCGGTGTCGAACCTTTTGGCAGGTCGATCACTTTGCCCTGGGGCGTCAGCACGTAGACCGTATCCTCGAACAACCCGGTCTTGAACTGCTCGGCCAAGTCGCCGGCGTCGCTCACCTCGTCCTTCCATTCCAGGATCTGGCGCAGCCACGCGATTTTCCCGTCGTAGCTCTTATCGTGACGCGCGCCTTCCTTGTAGCGCCAATGCGCGGCCACGCCCAGCTCGGAGTGCTGATGCATCTCGTGGGTGCGGATCTGCACCTCGACCGCCTTGCCTTCCGGACCGATTACCGCGGTATGAAGCGAGCGATAGTTGTTGCGCTTGGGCCTGGCGATGTAATCATCGAATTCTTTGGGGATCGGCGACCACAGGTTGTGCACCAGCCCCAGCGCGGCATAGCAGTCCTTGATATCGCCGACCAAGATACGCACGGCTCTCACGTCATAAAGTGATTCAAAATCAATAGCTTTTTCGTTCATCTTCTTGTAAATGCTGAAGATGTGTTTGGGCCGGCCCGTCACTTCGGCAGCGATGCCGGCGTGCGCCAGATCGTCCTTCAGTAGCGCGATCACGGCTTCGATATAGCGCTCGCGATTGGCGCGCTTCTCATCCAGCAGCCGGGCAATGCGTTTGTAGGTCTCGGGCTCGAGGATGCGAAACGCCAGGTCCTCGAGCTCCCACTTGAGCTGCCAGACCCCCAGGCGGTTGGCGAGCGGCGAGAAAATGTCGCGCGTGAGCTCGGCCGCCCCGCGCCGCAGGGAATCGTTATCGATTCCGACCACGTATCGGAGTTCCTGGGCATGGTCGGCGAGCTTGATCAGCACCACGCGCACGTCCTGCACCATGGCGAGCAGCATCTTGCGCAGCGCCTCAAGCTGCGCCGCCTGCTGCTCCGGTTTCTGTGCCGGCTGCTGCCGGCTCGATAACGCGCCGATCTGCGCCATGCGCACCACGCCCTCGGAAAGATCAGCGATGGTGGGACCGAAGTGTTCGCGCAGTTGTCGCGCTGCTTCCGGCGCAACGTCATGACAGCGGAACAACAGCGCCGCGGCCAAAGTCTCGTGGTCGAGCTTGAGCCCGGTAAGTATGCCGGCGGTCCCCAGCGCGTGCGCGAGCACCGCCTCGCCATTCGCGAGCCGCCGCTCAGCGTAAAGCGGCGCCGCGAATTCGAGCGCCTTCGAGATTGTCTCTGCTTCAGCCGGCGGAAACCGGTTCCGCATGCCCTCGAGCCATGCCGCGACCGCTGCGTCTTCCAGCTTAACCAGCTTAAGATGAGATGCTTTCACCACGATCCACGCTTTACCAGGGAGACTTCGATACCGGCAGTCCAGTTATAACCACCCCACAACAGAGCCGATAGCAGCAAAATGGTTCCCCGCGCTTCGACACCGGCAGCGATCTGATGGTCATGCTCGCATTCATAGTTCATCGTTTCAGAATTCTTCGAGATCGGGCACCGGATCGTCAACGAGCGGCGTCTGCCAGTAACGCCGATAAGCCGCGCGATACGGCTCAATGCGGATCGACCCCGCGGCGCTTAAAACCAATGTGAGGGCCCCGTCGCGGTCGGTGCGGTACATTCTGCTGCCGATCGCGCCATAGCGATCGACAACCTCTTCGTGCGGATGACCGAAGCGGTTGCGGTAGCCAACCGGAAAGATCACGACCTGCGGGTTCACCCGCTCCACGAACTCCGGCGTCGATGAGGTTTTGCTGCCATGGTGCGGCGCCACGAGAACATGGGCATGCAACGCTCCTTGATGCGCGGACAGCAATTCAGTTTCCGCTTTGCGCTGGATATCGGCCGGCAGCAGGACTTTTCTGGTACGGGTGACGATCCTGAGCATGCAACTGCGATCGTTGTCCTTGATGCGAGTCCCAGCGTAGCTCGCGCGCGACGGATGCAGCATCTCGAAGCGCACGCCGTCCCATTCCCAGTCCTGCCCGGCAAAGCACCGGAAAGCCTGCCCTGCTTCGAGCGGCAGCGGATCCATATCGTGCAGCGAACTGAGCAGCCATGCAACAGGCAGCGCCTGCAGCACCGACGCTGCGCCGCCGGTGTGGTCGGCGTTGTCGTGACTGACGACCATGCCGTCGAGGCTGCGTACGCCGGCGGCGCGCAGGTACGGAACGATGATGCGATTGCCGCTGTCGGCGCCCGGCCCAAATGCCGGCCCGGTGTCATAGAGCAGCGCGTGATGGCGCGTCTGCGCCACGACTGACAGTCCCTGCCCGACATCGAGCACGGTGAGCTTAAGCGCGCCATCTTCGAGCTTGGGCGGCAGGATCAGAAATAAAGGCAGAAAGCCGACCGCGCCGAGCCAGCGCGCCGGAAAGCCGCGCGGCAGCAGCAGCCACGCTGAACCCAGCGCCGCGACGACCACGGTCCAGGCGGGCGGCGCGTGCTGCTGCCATACCGCATCGGGTACCGCACTCATCCATTCGAGCAGCACCATGCACCATGCCATGACCTCATGTGCCGCCAGCAGCACGAAATCGAAAGGCAGCCGCATTCCGACCAGCGTGAGCGGCACGACCACCAGGCTCACCACCGGGATCGCAAACGCGTTGGCGACCGGCGAGACGATGGAAACCTGCTGAAACAGCGCGAGCAGCGGCGGAATCAGTCCCAAGGTCACCGCCCACTGCACATGCGCCCACGCCGCGAGCCAATGCGGTTGTGTCACGCGCCCCGCGGTGACAAACAAAATCACCGCCACCGCGCCGAACGACAGCCAGAATCCCGGCGCGAGCACCGCCCACGGATCGAGGAGCGTCACCACGAACAACGCCGCGGCGAGCACCACCGATGCCGAGCTCATGCGCCCGAACCACAGCGCCAGCGCCATGACTGCGATCATATAGAGCGTACGCTGCGCCGGCACCTCGAATCCGGCGAGCAGCGTATAGATCAATGCCGCCGCAAACCCGAACAACACCGCCCCCTTGCGCGCCGGCAGCCATAATGTCAGCCGCGCGCTTGTTTGCCACAGCCAATAGGCGATGGCGAGCACCAACCCCGAGACCATGGTCACATGCAGGCCGGAGATGCTCATCAGGTGATTGACGCCGGTGCGCGTAAATACCTGCCATTGTTCCTGCGGGATGGCGCGCTGGTCGCCGATCGCGAGCGCTGCGATCACCCCCGCATATGGCCGGTCCTGCAGCGCCTGCAGGATTCTCGCACGCAACGCATCACGCGCCTTCTCGACCCAGTATTGCGGCTGGTGAACCATCGGCGCGAGCCGGCGGTTGCCGCTCTTCGGCCGCACATAGCCCGTGGCACGGATATCGCGCTCGAAGAGCCACGCTTCATAGTCGAAGCCGTGCGGATTGGCGCTGCCGTGCGGCCGCCGCAGCCTCACCGTCAACTGCCAGCGCTCGCCGGGGTGAAGTTCCGGAAGCGTGGGCGGCAGGTTATCGCGTGCCGGGCTGCCCCACCACGACAGTGCGATATGCCGCGGCACCCGAGCGCCTTCGGACAGCACATGCTCGACGTCGAATTCGAAGCGCACACTGCGTTCGTAAGGCTGCGGCAGGCTTGCGATTACGCCGATGATCCGGGTGTCTATCCCCTCCCATTTCGCAGGCAGCGCATCGGCCAGACGCTGGTGTGCACACGCCGCCGCCCAGAAAAATCCCAGCCCCAGGCACAAGGCCTTCAGCAGAATTCCCCGCGTAACGACTGCGGCGCTGTTTTGAAGACGCGAGAGCAGCGGCACGGCCGGAGCGGCAACGAGCGCCCACGCCCATTCGAAATCGGGCAACCCGGCCTGCTGTTGCAGCAACCAGGCGCCGAGCACGAAAAAAACGATATTGAGCTGCACGCGTTGCACCCCTCTACTGGGTGCTTAACGTGCGGAACACGGCGCCGGCTTACGGGTCCGGTAGAATAACCGGTATATTCGTGCTGACCGGACACCATGCCCCGCAAGTTTTTCCGCCGCTTTCTGCCGAGCCATGACAGCATCAGGCAGAACCGCTACATCGCACGGTTCGGGCCATGGCTGCAGCACCACAACCTGTGGCATCTGCACCGCCGCTCGGTGGCCGGTGGTGTCGCAATCGGCATGTTCGTGGGGCTGATCCCGGGCAGCAACCCGGTGCAGTTCACGGCGGCGGCGCTGCTTGCCGTCGTCTTCCGCGTTAACCTGCCGATCGCCGTGATCGTCACGCTTTACTCGAACCCATTCACGATCGTTCCGCTCTACTACATTGCTTTCAAGCTCGGCCAACTCGTGCTGCTTGAAAGCAATGGCGGCCTGCCGCCGCTGGCGTTCGCGCTCGAAGGCAAAGGCTTCATGGAATGGCTCCCCGCCGCGCTCGACTGGCTGGTGAGCGCCGGGAGGCCGCTGGTGATCGGCCTGCCGCTCCTGGCCGTGCTGCTCGCGGTCGTTGGTTATTTCCTGGTGGATTGGGCATGGCGGCTGCACGTGTGCTACGAGTGGCGCAAGCGCCGGCGCCGGCGCGCCACCCGCGACAACGGCCCGACATGACCCCGCAGTACTGGAAGCAGGCGACCCGCGACCTCGCCGCGCGCGACGCCGTGCTCAAGAAGCTGATCGCGAAAGCCAATGGGCTCGCCCTCGGCAGCCGCGGCGACGCGTTCGCGACGCTTGCGCGCGCCATTGTCGGCCAGCAGATCTCGGTCAAAGCCGCGCAAAGCGTA
>MERI01000131.1:0-5169 GCA_001772005.1 Betaproteobacteria bacterium RIFCSPLOWO2_12_FULL_62_58
TGCCGTGGCCCCCACGAACGCGGCGGCCGGCGAACTCAGCTTACCGGGTCAATTCCGTGAGCAGGCGGTGGGTCAATTCCGATGAGCGCCAAGGGCAACCTCGGTCGGAGCCTCGCGCGTGGGTGGATCTATGAGCACGAGAGGTTCAAGGTGTTATTGGCGTCCCCACGGGGATTCGAACCCCGGTTACCGCCGTGAAAGGGCGATGTCCTAGGCCTCTAGACGATAGGGACTTGCGGACCAAAAAATGGGGTCAGAGTCGAATTTCTGACCACACGCGCAGGGCCTCTCGCAGAAAATCGACTCTGACCCCATTTTTGTTCTGGTGGAGGTAAGCGGGATCGAACCGCTGACCTCTTGCATGCCATGCAAGCGCTCTCCCAGCTGAGCTATACCCCCACAAAAGAGGGCGAATTATACCCACCGGAGTGGGCACTGTAAAGGAAACCGTCACCCCGGAAAGGCTTGCAACTGCTTGGCAATACGGGACAAAACCTGCTCGCGGCCGATCAACTCGAGCGTGGCGTCGATCGACGGGGTCTTGGCCTCGCCGGTGACCATCACCCTCAGCGGCATCGCGATTTTGGGCAGCTTGAGCTGGTGAGCGGCGAGCACGGCCTTGAGCGCCTCGTTGATCTTTTCGCGGTTCCACTCGATGCCCGCCAAACGCTGCTGCAGCTCGAGGAGCGCCGGCTTGATCTCGGCCGTGTAGTGCCGGTGTCTGAGTTCGTCAGAGGGATCGAGCGGGCGGTAGAAATAGACCGCGGCATCGGCAAGCTCTTCGACCGTGTTGACACGCTCTTTCAACAGCGCGACCACCGCGGAGAGCAGCGGACCACTCCGAACATCGCAGCCGTCCGCGGCAAGAAACGGCGTGACAAGCTCCGCCAGGCGCGCGTTGTCGGCTTCCTTGATGTATTGCTGGTTGAGCCACGCGAGCTTTTCGGGATTGAAGCGCGCCGGTGACTTGCTGATGTGTTGCAGGTCGAACCATTCGATGAGCTGCCCGCTCGAGAATTTCTCTTCGTCGCCGTGCGACCAGCCGAGCCGCGCGAGATAGTTCACCAGCGCTTCCGGCAGATAGCCCTCGTCGTGATACTGCATCACGCTCACGGCGCCGTGGCGCTTGGAGAGCCGCTCGCCATCCTTCCCCAGTATCATCGGCACATGGGCAAACTTCGGCTGCGGAGCGCCCAGCGCGCGGTAGATGTTAATCTGGCGCGGGGTGTTGTTGACATGGTCGTCGCCGCGGATCACATGCGTGATATTCATATCGATATCGTCCACCACGACACCGAAGTTGTAGGTCGGGATGCCGTCGGCGCGGATGAGGACGAGGTCATCGAGTTCGCTGTTCGCCACCGCGATCGGGCCTTTGACCAGATCGTCGAATATCACTTCGCCCTCGTCCGGATTGCGGAAGCGGACTACCGGTGCGCCCCCCTGCGGCGGCGTGAGTCCGAGCCGCTTTGCGTTCTCGGGGCGCCAGCGCCCGTCGTAGCGCGGCTTGTCGCCCCGCGCGCGCTGCTGCTCGCGCAACGCGTCGAGCTCTTCCCGGCTCGCATAGCAGTGATAAGCCTTGCCCGCGCGGATCAGTTCTTCGGCGATTTGCCGATAGCGGTCCAGCCGCTCCATCTGGTAGTACGGGCCTTCGTAATCGAGGCCGAGCCACTGCATGCTGTCGAGAATGGCCTGCACCGACTGCTGCGTCGAGCGCTCGCGGTCGGTGTCCTCGATGCGCAGGATGAAGCTGCCGCCGTGCTTCTTGGCGAACGCCCAGCAGAAGAGCGCGGTGCGGGCGCCGCCGATGTGGAGATAGCCGGTGGGACTGGGGGCGAAACGGGTGCGGATCATATCGGTGACTGGTGATGCGTGATTGATGAGGCGTGACTGATGGGGCGTGGCTGGAGAAACGTGACTGATGAGGCGTGACTGGTGAGGCGCGGCTGGGCGTGCAACATTCTACCGATCCCGCTCTGTTCGGCTCTTGAAAGCATTCCGCAGCGCATTCACCAATCTCCCGACCCGATGTACGTGTATTACAGCGTCCGCACCATCCGACAGATACCCCAGACGCATCGAAATTTCGAACGAATCAGCAACTAGCTGGTTTACGCTGCAACGCCCCCAAAGTCACGCCCTATCAGTCACGCCCTACCAGTCACGCCTTTAGGCCTGCGACCGCCGCTGGAATTCCTCGACCGTGTCATCCATGCGCTGAAACACCGCGCCTTCGTCCTTGAGTCGCTTGATCAGCCGCTCGAGCATCATGATGCGGTGGCCGCGGCCGATGATGAAGGGGTGGCAGGTGTAGGTGAGCACACCCCACGCCATGGTGTCCCGCATGTAAAGGAAATCGTTCACCCAGTTGTCGAGCACGTCGCCCGCCTTCATCAGACCCTGGCGCACGTTGGCCGCGGTGCGCATGAATTCGAAATGCGGCGAATCGTCGGTCGACCAGTGGATCGGCATTTCCACGAGAGCGCTCGGCTTGCCCAACGCCGCCGGCTGCTCGAGCTCGATCACATCACCCCGCCGCGCGTAATACGGCGTGTAGTCGTTGCCCATCATGCTGCTGTCGTAGATGAAACCGTGCTTGAGCATGAGCTCCACCGAATGCGGGCTCAAGTCCCACGACGGCGAGCGATAGCCGCGCGCGTATTGCCCCGAGATACGCCTGATCGCCTCGTTGCCGCGCACGAGTTCCGCTTCCTCCTTCTCGCGGGTGAGGCTTGACGGCGGACGATGCGTCCAGCCATGGTGAGCGATCTCGTGGCCGGCGTCGACCACTGCTTTGACCGCGTCGGGAAAAGTCTCGATCGTATGGCCCGGCACATACCACGAACTGCGGATGCCGTATTTCCTGAACAGCGCGAGCAGCCGCGGCGCGCCGACGCGCGGGCCGAATTCGCCGCGCGAGATGAGGCTCGGAGAAGTCTGTCCGCGCGCGATCCAGCCCGAAATTCCGTCGAAATCGAAGGTGAGACAGACGATGTGCTTGGTCATTACGGTTGGTGAGCGGTAAGCTGTAAGCGGCGAGCGGTGCAAGAGATTGTTGGTTTCGTTATCATGGCATCGGCAGGCAATTATAGCGCCCTCCTCGACTGCTGATGACGATGGCTCCGAAGTCCGTGCTGACCGATGCGGTGAATGCGAGCATGCCGCTCGCGGAATCCCTGTTTCGCGAAATCGGCGAAAAGACGGCGGCTGCGGCCGGCGTGAGCCGCGAGCCCTACGGCCCGGGCGAGCAGACCGCAATCGATATTCTCACCCGCGCCGGGCGCACGCTCGACCTCGAAATTGCGTCCGATCCATTCGGAAATCTCTATCTGACGCTGCCCGGCCGCGGCCGCAGCGCCCCGGCGTGGCTCGTCGGCTCGCATGTGGACTCGGTGCCGAGCGGCGGCAATTACGACGGGCTGGCGGGCGTGGTGGCGGGCGTGACCGCACTCGCCGCGCTGCGCCGCTGCAACGTCGTTCCGCCATGCGACATCACGGTGATGGGCATCCGTTCCGAGGAACTCTCTTCATGGTACGGCGGCCACCATGACGGGCACATCGGCAGCCGCGCCGCACTTGGGCTGCTGCCGGCGGGCGAACTTGAATCGGCGGTCAACAGCCGCACCGGCCGCACGCTGCGTGAACATATGCGCGATGCGGGGTTTGACCCGGCAGCAGTGGGCCGCGGCTCACCCCACCTCTCACCGGATCGATTCAAAGGTTATCTCGAGCTGCACATCGAGCAGGGGCCGGTGCTTGAGAACCGCGGCATTCCGGTCGGGGTCGTGACTGCAATTCGTGGCGCGGCGCGTGCGCGCAGCTGCCGCTGTCTCGGCGCCTATACGCACTCCGGCGCGGTGCCGCACGAATATCGGAGCGACGCGGTAATGGCAACGGTGGAACTCGTGCGCGAGCTCGACCTCGAATGGGAGCGCGTGCGCGCAGCCGGCGGCGACCTCGTCTTCACGGTCGGCAAGTTCTTCACCGATGCCGGGGTTCACGCGCTCACCAAGGTACCCGGTGAGGCGCAATTCACGCTCGATTTCCGCAGCCAGAGCGCGGCGACGCTCAAGGCGATGAAGGTGCTCGCCGAACGCCTCGCCCGCGACATCGGCGCGCGCCGCCGCGTGGGATTCGAGCTCGGACAATTTTCAGTGCAGCAGCCGGCGGTGATGGATTCAGGCTGCCGTTCGCGGCTGCTTGAAGGCGCGCGCGCATTCGGCATTCCGCACATGGAAATCGCGAGCGGCGCCGGCCACGACGCGCAGGATTTCGCGCACGCCGGATTTCGCGCGGCGATGATCTTCGTGCGCAACAGTCACGGCAGCCATAATCCGGACGAGGCGATGGATATCGCCGATTTCGCGCTCGGCACGCGGCTGCTGGCGTGGATGTTGATGCAAGAACAAGAAAGCTGAAACGGTAGAGTAGAGGAGAAGCGTGCTAAACATCAGCAGCAGCGCCCCTCCCCCCTCGTCGAACCGGACATGCAGATTTCCCGCATCCGGCTCTCATGCAAGCATTCATCGGAGCAGCGCAATGCCGCAGCGCGTTCACAAGGTTACCAGCCCCAGGTGGTTGAAGTGCGCATAGAAGCTCACCCCGCCACCCGGTCGATACGCGCGTTGGCTGCGATGGTGCCGCAGGTGCTGCGTCAGACGCTCGCGCACATAGGCATTGACCGTGCGAAACGGCTGCCGCGGATAACCATAGCGAAAGTAGCTCGACCAGCCCCGCAGGTAACGATTGAGCGAGCCCACGAGTTCAGGCACCGGCACGCAGGCTTGGCTTCGGCCTGTCATCACATGCAACCGTTGCCGCGCACGCTTCATCGCCTTCTTCGATACCGTCACGTTCAAATACCTACGCTCGCGCCCAAGGCGATCGCGGTCATATCGGAACGTGTAACCGAGGAAATCCAGACTCGCCCCTTCAGCTTTAAGGTTAACCTCCCGCGTCTTCTCGCGATTGAGCTTAAGTCCCATCCACCCTTCGAGCGTTTGCTCAATCCAGCCTCTGAGTTGTGGACTCACATAGCGCGCGAGCACCACGAAGTCATCAGCATAGCGCACGAGCTTCGCTCTCGCCCAGCCCCCAGGCCCCTCGGCACGGTGAAACCGCCGGTCGAACCAATGCAGATAAAGGTTAGACAGCAGCGGCGAGATCACG
>MERI01000132.1 GCA_001772005.1 Betaproteobacteria bacterium RIFCSPLOWO2_12_FULL_62_58
ACCATCACGCGGTCGCCCATCAGGACCGCCTCATCGATCGCATGAGTCACGAATACCATCGTCGTCGGCCGCGCTTCCCAGATGCGCAGCAATTCAAACTGCAGGATTTCGCGTGTCTGCGCGTCGACCGCGCCGAACGGTTCATCCATCAGCAGCACGCGCGGCCCGACGGCGAGCGCGCGCGCGAGTCCGCACCTCTGCTGCATCCCGCCGGATATCTGGTAGGGGTAATAGTGCTCGAACCCGGAGAGTCCCACCAGATTGATGAACTTCGGCACCGTTTGCTCGATTTCGGCACGCGAAGCGCCCGCAAGTTTGAGGCCGTAAGCGACGTTGTGGAACACCGTCTTCCATGGAAAGAGCCCGAAATGCTGAAACACCATGGCGACGCCCTCGCGCGGCGCGGCTACCCGCTCCCGCTCGACCGTGATTTCACCCTCGGTAAGTGGAATCAGCCCGTCAATGCACCGCAACAGCGTCGTCTTGCCGCACCCCGAGGGACCGATGACCGCGAGCACCTCGCTCTCGCCGACTTCCAGGCTGACTCCGCGGAACACCTGTAATGTCCCGAAGCTCTTGGCCGCTTCACGGATCTCAATACGCGGTGTCGCGCTCACTTCAGGCTCTCCTGCTAAATAACGTTCGATCATCCGCGGACCTGTTTCTTCTTTTTCCGCCCGCGCTTTACCCGTGCCGGAGCGGCGATTTTCAGGGGAGGCGACGCGCTTTGCCGCGATGTGCCAGGCAATGCACGCAACGCACCGAGTTCCGGGCTCGATGTGGCAGACTGCACCGGCGGCAGGGCGAACTGCTCTTTCATCCCGTGCACGGTGTAGATCGGCGGCACAGCCTTGTTCACGGTCAACTGGAAAATATCCGGCCGGTTGTAGTGCCCGGCGAAATCGTGCCGCAACTTCATCCGGATCCCGCTCTCGATATCGCACTCGGCGTAGAGAATGCCCTCTTCCGCGCCCATGGGGCCGGCGATGATGCGGCTCGCGGGCGACACGATCACGCTGCCGCCACAGCGGTCGGGGTCACGCAGGAGTTTCTCCCCCTCGGGCCCGACGTCGAGCTTGCGAATCATGTTTTCGTCCACCGTGCCGCATGCCGAAACCACGTACGCCTTGCTCATCTGGGCGAACGCCTGGGAATCGATCGCCACTCGATTGCGCATCGGGTCGCCGCTCGCCGGAAAATGGTTGGGCCAGCTCATGACGTGGATGCGGGTGGCCTCGGCAGTCAACGCAAATATGGCGAGCGGGTTGGAATTCTCGCCACAAATCAGCCCGCTGATCGGCCCGAATTCAGTCTGGACGGTACCGAGCGTGTCGCCGAAACCGCCCATGTGCACGAGCCGCTCGCCTACTGTCGGCATCAGCTTCTGATGCTTGCCGAAGAGCTTGCCGTCCGGACCGATGAAGACCTGGGTATTGAACATGGTGCCGAGGGTCCGCGGCAGCTTCTCGCAGACCCCCATCACCACGTAAGCGTTCACCTCGCGCGCCGCGGCGCACAACGCGTCGATTTCGGGACCTGGGATCTCCACTGAATTTTTGAACAACTCCGTCGCAAGCCGATTGGCAATCGCGCTGGTCGCCGGATGGTGGTGATACCACACCGGATGCGCGGGAATGAAACCCTCCGGAAAGGCGATCACGCGCGCGCCGTTGCGGCCCGCCTCGCGGATGAGGCGGCACGCTTTCTCGATCGAGCCTTCACGATCAAGGAAGACCGACGCGGCCTGCACCGCCGCAACTTTCACCACCGGATATTTATCGCCCATCGATTGCCCCCTACGGTCGAGTGAAAAGTGAAAGGTGAACGAGTGAAACCCCCTCCCCGACCCGCCCACGCCTTTACCCGTTCACCCGTTCACTTGTTCACCCGTTCACGACTTTATTACAGCCCGTCGCCGACATCGACATTCTCGGGCTTCAGCTCGATTCCCGAGGCCTTCGCCTGCAACAGGAGCAAAGTCGAAAAATCCTGATCGGCGTAGCCGTTGCCGATCAGGGATTGCACCATGTCACGCGCGATCGAGGTGAGGGGCATCGGCACGCCAAATTCCCGGCCCGCGGCCAGTCCGAGATCGATGTCCTTGCGCAGTAGTTCAGGCGTAAATGTGACGTGAAAGTCGAGGTTCACCAGCGCCGGCGTCTTGTAGCGTGTGAACATCGAGCCCATCACGCTCTTGTTGAGGAAGTCGAGGAATGCATGGCGCTGCATCCCGGCTTTCTGCGCGAGGAGGGTGATCTCGCACAGGTTCTGGATCACGACGCCGAGCATCACGTTGTGGCAGATTTTGGCGATGCGCGAAAGTTCCCCGTCTCCGACGTAGCTCACGCCCTGGCCGATTGCCTGCATGTATGGCGCCACCGTGTCGAACGCATCCCTGGGTCCCGAAGCGACCACGGTGAGCTTCCCGGCTTTGATCACTTTCGCGTTGCCCGACACCGGCGCCGCCAGAAATTTTATGCCCTGCCTGGCGAGCTTCTCGCGGATCTCCGCTGACTCTTCGAGAGAAATCGAAGTGCTGTCGACCACGATCTTTGGCGCTTTGCCCTTGCTAGTGACGCCGTGCGGACCGAACAGCACTTCCTTCACGTCCTTCCCGGTCGAGACCATCGTGAAGACGACGTCGCAGGCCGCGAGCTCGGTGAGCGCATCGACCACTTTCGCCCCGCTTTTTGCGAGCGGCTCAGCCTTGGAGCGGGTGCGGTTCCACACCGAAATGTCGCATCCCGCCTTCGCCAGCCGTTCCGCCATCGCGTAACCCATGCGGCCGATGCCGATCCAGCCGAGTCGGTGCGCCTTCAGGTTCTGTCCTGCCATGTCTTTTCTCCGTTCATCGTTCATCATTCATCGTTCATCGTTCCACCGGCACGCCGACCAGGTTGCCCCACTCCGTCCACGAACCGTCGTAAACGCGCACTTTCTTGTAGCCGAGCAACTGCGTCAGCGCGAAGTAAATCACCGTCGCACGATGGCTCATCCGGCAATACGTGACGATTTCCGTATCGACCGCTGCGCCGCGCGCTGCCACCACTTGTTGCAGCTCGGACGCCGGCTTGAAGGCCTTGTTGGCGTCGAGCAGCTCCTCGAAATAGAGATGCCTGGCGCCCGGGATCCGTCCGTAACGGACGGCACCCACGTCTGGACCACCCGGCCCGCCCACGCGCTGCCCGCTGTACTCCTCCGGCGAGCGGCCGTCGAGTATAACGGTACCGTTCCTGCGAAGTGCCGCGAGCATCTTGTCGCGGTGGATGCGCATCCGCTCGACCCGCTTCACCGGCTGGTAGTGAACAGGGACCGCCGGTGGCGGCTCCTCGGTGACGAGCGGCCGGCCTTCCGCCCCCCAGCGGTAGCGCGCGCCGTCGAGCACCTTGACCTTGGTATGCCCGCAGTAGCGGAACGCCCACCAGGCGTAGAGGCCAAACTGCACGCCTTCGCCGTAGAAGACCACTGTCGTGTCATTGCCAATCCCAGCCTCGCCGCAGCGGCGCGCGAAATCCTCCGGCGATGGGAAGTCGCGCATGTACTGGTCCCACAACATGTCCTTCCACTTCCAGCACACCGCGCCAGGCACATGTCCCGCCTTGTACGCCTGCATCTGCTCCTGGTTCATGCCCGCGATCTCAATCAGCCTAACCTCGGGATCGTTGCGGTGCCTGTGCAGCCACGCGGGGTCCACGAGTGCGTTCGACTTTCTTCCCGCCATCAACTTTTCTCCTTTTTCCGTCTGTTCACTCCGGTCATACACCGGTCTCTCCGCCGCGACCGGTGAATCTCACCTCGATCTCCGATCCCAGCTTCATCCGGCTGTTCACGCCGCCTGACGTCGCCGCGACCCGGATCCCCTCCGGATCGCTCGCGTACAGCCGTTCATCCATCCCCAGCGCGATGACAATACGATCGCGCACGCCGAACTTCCCAGTCGGTTCGAAGAAAACGTCCACCGTCAGATCCCGGCAAGAGGTGCCCTTCTGCTCCAGGTAGCTCCGCAGCGAGCCCGCAGCGCACGAACCCATCGCCAGCAGCAACAACTCGCCGGAAGTCGGGCCGGCATCGGTGCCGCCGTCCTCCGTCTTCCGGTCCGTGACCACCGTGTGGTTGCGCGTCGCGCCCTGCAGCCGCTTGCCGCCGAGCGGGCGCACCGTCACCCGGTCGCTCATTGGCCGATGACCGGGGGTCGCCGCGAGTTTTTCACTTGCCACCGACGACCGCAATGCCTTGGACCTCGACCATGACGCCAGGCCTGGCAAAACCGGTGACGGTGATGAGCGCGCTCCCGGGAAAGCATTCCTTGAAGACCTCCTTGCGGATCTCCACGAAGCGGTCGCCGAGGCGCACGTCGTTGATGAATACCGTCATCGTCACCATGTCCGCGAGCCCCTTGCCGCCGACCGCCTTGATGGTCTTGTCGAGGTTGGCGAAGATCTGGCGCACCTGGCCTTCGAAATCCAGGTTGGCCGCGGCGGTCTGGCCGGCAAGCCAGATCGTTTTCCCGCCCTCGGTGATGACCGCGCGCGAGAACGCGCGCTCCTGGGCGCGCTTGTCCGGTGCGTAGCACTCCTTGGCGAATGCCGGCATCGTGACGGCGGCAATGCACAAGAATGCGGCAAAGCGCCGCACATAATGTTTCCTCGAGCGTACGACTGTCATGATGCCTCCCTCGTCCTGGAAAAAATCAACGTTTCCTTTGCGGCCTTGGCGTCTCGGCGGCTCAGCTTTCCTACGCCTGCAGCGCCTGCAGCCAATTGCGCGTCTCGATGATCGTCTTCACCTCGCGCAGGAACGCGGCCGCGTAGGCGCCGTCCACCGCCCGGTGGTCAAAGCATTGCGCGAGCACCCCCACCGGGCGGACGGTGATCGCGTCACGCCCTTCGCTTTCGATCACGACGGGCTTCTTCTGAATCGCGTCGGTGGAGAGGACGGCCACCTGCGGCCAATTGATGATCGGCGCGGTCATCAGCGTTCCGAAGGCGCCGTTATTGGAAATCGTGTACGTGCCTTCAGTCATCTCGTCGGACTTCAGCCGGTTCGCCCGCGCGCGCTGCACCAGGTCGTTCGCCTCGCGCGCGATCTGCGGCAGCGACTTGAGGGGCACGTCCTTCAACACCGGTACCACGAGGCCTTCGAAGTTGAGGTCCACTGCGATGCCGAGGTTCACGCGCCGGTGGACCACCAGGTGATCGCCCGCGAAGGTTGCGTTGAGATGCGGGAACTTGCCGAGCGCGATCGACACTGCGCGCACGATGAATGGGAGATACGTGAGCGAGAAGCCTTCGCGGCGCTTCCATTCCTCACCCGCCACCCGGCGCGCCTGCTCGACCTTGTGGAAGTCCACTTCGACCGCCTGGAGCACATGCGGCACGCTCGCCCACGCCTTCGCCATGTGCTCGGCGGTGCGCCGGCGCACGCTGTTGAGCGGAACGGTCTCCGTGCCGGAGCCGGCAGTCATGTAAGGCGCAGGCTCCTGGGTCCTCGCGGCGGATGGCGCAGCGCCGCGCTGCGCGACGTGGGCGAGCACGTCCTCGCGCGTGACACGTCCGTCGCGCCCGGTGCCCGTGATCGCGCCGGGATCGAGTCCGTGCTCGGCGATGAGCTTGCGCACGACCGGCGACAGCCGGTCATGAGTCCCGAGCTTGTCGAGGGATCTAACGGGCCCGCTGGAATCCGTGCTGAGCGGGCGGTCGGGTGTGGCTGCCACAGCCGCCGTAACCGGCGCCGCTGTCAAAGCCGATGGAGCGCCCACTGCCGGTCGCGGCGCCGGTCCGCTTTCGCGGATCACCGCCAGCCGCACGCCGACCTTGGCGGTCACGCCTTCCTCGACCAGGATCTCGGCCAGGACGCCGCTCACCGGTGCCGGAATCTCCGTGTTGACCTTGTCGGTTTCGACGTCGAACAGCGTTTCATCCGCTTTAACGGCATCGCCAACGTTCTTGTACCACCGGGCAACAGTGCCTTCGGTCACCGTCTCGCCCAGTTGCGGCATGATTACGTCCATCTGCTTGACCGATTCATAGGCTCAAATTTAAGCATTCAGAAAACTCGCGTCTTGAGTGAAAGGTGAAAAGTGATTCCCCTCATCCAAACCCGGCCCCTCGCCTGCTGCGCAGGCTCTCCCCCAGTCGCGGGGGAGAGGACATTCGTTTCACATTTCACATTTCACGTTTCACGGTTGTTTTGCTTCGTAAACAATCTTCCCGCCGACGATCGTCATGACCGAGCTGATCTCGCGGATCTTGTCCTCGGGCACGGTGAGGTAGTCGTCGGTCAGCACGACGAGGTCGGCAAGCTTCCCGGGCTCGATCGAGCCTTTGATCTTGTCGTCGAAGGAGAACCAGGCGCTCCCCACGGTGTGAATCCGCAGCGCATCCTGCCGGCTTATCCGGTCATTCGGGCGAACCACGCGTCCTGCCCAGTCTTTCCCCGTCACCAACCACCAGAGTGTGGTGAACGGATGATAGGGTGTCACGACCGTGGCGTCCGTCCCCGCCCCGACCGGCATTCCGATCTCCAGCATCTTCTTCAGAGGCGGAGCCGATGCAGCCGCATTGCCCCAGGCCTGCTTCATCAGCTCGCTCTGGATGACCTGGCGATCCTGGATCGTCAGCCCCATGCCGAGGCGCTTCACCCGCTGCATGTCCGCCTCCGAGATCGTTTCCACGTGCGCCATAGACCACCTGAGATCCCGGATCGGGTACTGCCGGTCAACCTCCTCGAAAATGTCGAGATAGGCCTTGGCCGTTGTCCCGAGCGTCGTGTGCTGCTGAATCGACCAGCGGTTTTTGGCCGCCTCGGTCACAAACTTCCTGTACTCCTCCAGGCCCTCCGGCTTGAGAGGAAAGGCCGAGGCGAGATTATCCTGCACGGCGTTCACCAGCTGTTCGCCGAAGCCGTTGATCTTCAGCCAGTCATCTCCGAATCCCATGGGCGCGTGCCGCATCCAGCGCTGGCCGTCCTCGAATTTCGCGGTGTAGTACAGAAGAGCCGTCCTGATCGTCAGCTCGTTCCGCCGCCACAGCTCGAAGAGCACCTGATAGTCATCATCCACGACGCCCCCGCCGACCGTTTCGATGACGCTGGTCAGACCCGCGGCGTGAAAATCGCGCATGACGAGCTTCAGACCGTCAACTTTCTCCTGAAAGCTCGCCCGGGGCACGTTGCGCAGCGCGAGAGGGACAGCCGCCCTCCGCAGAACGCCCGTCGGCTCGCCGGCCGCATCTTTTTCGATTACGCCATTGGGCGGCACCGACGTGTCCCGCGTGATCCCTACCGCCTTGAGGGCGGCGCTATTGAGCACGGCGAAGTGGGACGAGGCGTGGGGCAGGAGAATCCGCAGCAGCACGGGATTATTGGGCGCCACGCGGTCCAACTCCTGCCGGGTCGGAGCGCGCTGCTCCTTCAACTGGCTATAGTGCCAGCCGCCGTATGTAAGTATCCACTCGCCCGCGCTGATCCGACCCGCCCGCTTTTCGATGAGGCTCAAGATCTCCTGGACGGAGTGAGCCTGGTCCAGGCGAACCTCGCGGCGCCAGGTAAAGCCCGCGCGCAAAAAGTGGATGTGGGAATCCATGAGGCCGGGAATCACCGCGCGCCCCTGGAGATCGACGACCTTCGTCTGATCGGCCGCGAGCGACCGGATATTCGACGTAGTGCCCACCGCCAGGATCTTCCCGTCCCGGATCGCAACGGCTTCCTGCACCGAAAAGCTCTTGTCCACGGTTACGATCTTTCCGTTGACCAGAACCATGTCGGCATGGCGGACCACCTCGGGTCGAGCGCCGATCTGGGCGCACCCCGCGCCAGCAAGCAACACGACCCCCACGGCTGCCAGGTATGCAAGCGGGAAAGCACGTTTGATATTCATCAATCCCTCCTTGAGCTAGTTACGACGGCGAAAAATTGAAGCCCTTATCTCTCTTCGCATTTACAAGCTTCTCTGTGCATTCTTTAATCTCGCCTTTCTTGGCGTCTTGGCGTCTTGGCGTCTTGGCGGTTAGTCCTTCGTTGTTCCCCGTTGGCGTCCTTGGCGGTTCAATCCATCTTTTCCCGTATCGTTTTCACGATTCGTTCGACAGAAGGAATCGTGTTGTCCTCGAGCTGGTCGGCTGAGGGCAGCGGCACATGCGGTGTCGTGATGCGCACGATCGGGCCGTCGAGATCCCAGAAGCATTCATCGGCGACAATCGAGGCGATCTCCGCGCCCCAACCGCACAGCCGGGGGTTTTCCTCGACGGTAACCAGTCGGCCGGTCTTCACCACTTCGGAGAGAATCGTCTGCGTATCGAGCGGCACCAGAGAGCGCACGTCGACCACCGTGCAGGAAATACCGTGCTCCTTCTCCAGGATCTCGGCGGCCGCAAGCGAGCGGTGCACCATTGCCGCGAGCGCCACTACCGTGCAGTCGCGACCCTCTCGCAACACTCTTGCCTTGCCGAGTACGTCGACATATTCACCGTCCGGCACCTCGCCTTTCATCGCGTAGAGCGATTTCTGCTCGAAGAACAGCACCGGGTCGGGGTCGCGCACCGCCGCGGCAAGCAGTCCCTTGACGTCCGCCGGGAACGCCGGCGCCACCACCTTGATGCCGGGCACTGCCATCGCCCAGTTCTCCACCGACTGCGAGTGCTGCGCGCCGAAGCGCGAGCCCGCGCCGTTGGCAGTGCGGATGACGAGCGGCAGCGCGATTTGCCCGTTGGTCATGTAGCGCATCTTGGCGATTTCGTTGGCGACGATGTCCCAGCATACTGCGAGAAAGTCCGAAAACATGATCTCGGCAATCGGCCTGAGGCCCGTCATCGCCGCGCCCATGGCCGCGCCCAGAATCGCCTGCTCCGAAATCGGGCAGTCGCGCACGCGCTTCGGGCCGAATTTATCCAGCAGTCCGACGGTTGCCTTGAACACACCGCCGGCGTGCGCCACGTCTTCGCCCAGGAACACGACGCGCTCGTCGCGTTCCATCTCCTGCGCGATACCGGCCGCCACGGCCTCGCGATAGGTCAATTCCGCCATGCCGCACCTCCATCCGCCCACACGTTTTTCTCGATGTCGCCGACCGAGGGCAGCGGCGAGGCCTTCGCGATGGCAGTGGCTTCTTCGACCTTGCGCATTGTCCCGTCCTCGATGTCCTTCAGCGTGCCTTCCGCGAAACCGAGCTTGAGCAGGCGCTCGCGGTAGATCTTGATCGGGTCGCGCTCGAGCCACTTCTCGAGCTCGCCCTCGGGTCGATATTTGGCCGGATCGGCGCGCGAATGCCCGCTGTGGCGGTAGGTTACGGCCTCGATCAGCGCCGGGCCGCCGCCTTTGCGCGCACGGGTCATGTACTGCACCGCGGTGTTATAGACCTCGTCGGCGTCGTTGCCGTCGAGGACGATCGATTCCAGGCCGTAAGCCGATGCGCGGTCCGCCGCCGGATGCGTGACCGCGGTCACCGCGCTGATCGGGGTGTATTCCATGTAGAGGTTGTTCTCGCACACGAAGATCACCGGCAGCTTCCATACCGCGGCGAAGTTGAGCGCCTCGTGGAAAGCGCCGATATTGGTTGTGCCGTCGCCGAAGAAACACACCGCGACCTGCTCGGTGCCGCGATATTGCGCGCTCCACGCTGCGCCTGCCGCCACCGGCAGGTGCGCGCCGATAATCGCGTACGAGCCCATGGCGCCCTTTTCGACGTCGGTCAGGTGCATCGAGCCGCCTTTGCCGCCCAGCAGGCCGCACTGGCGCCCCATCAGTTCGCCCAGCACGCCCGCCATCGACGCGCCGCGTGCCAACGTATGCGCGTGGCCGCGGTAGGTGCAGAACGTCCAGTCGCCGGGACGCATCGCGACGCCGAACGCCGCGGCGATGGCTTCCTGCCCGAGCGAAAGATGGCTCGTGCCCTTGACCAGGTTCTGCAGGAACAGGTCGTAGGCGCGCTTCTCGCAGTAACGCAGTTCGACTTGCAACCGGTAGAGTTCCAGCCGCGTTTCGCGGCCGATGTCGATTTCCGTCGTTTCCGTTTTCTTGCGTTTCACCGTCGTATCCAATGGTTAGTCCCAACAGCGTAAACAAGTGAACGGGTGAACGCGTGAAGCCCCTCACCCTGCCCTCTCCCCGGGTGCGGGGAGAGGGTATCACTCATTCACTTATTCACTCGTTCACTCCTTCACGCTTCTAATACTTGTTCGCAATCGGCAGCTCCTGCGCCGGGAACAGCGTGATGATCTTCGCGCCTTCGGGCGTGAGCACCACCTCCTCCTCGATGCGCGCCGCCGAGACGCCGTCAGTCGCCGGGCAGAAGGTCTCGACCGCGAACACCATTCCGGCCTTGAGCGCATACGGGTCCTTGAACGAGTTCAGCCGCGAGATCAGCGGCCGCTCGTGCAGGCCGAGCCCGAGGCCGTGGCAGAAATTGAGACCGAACGCTTCCATCTCGGTCTCGAAGCCGATCTCCTGGGCCTTGGGGAAGGCCTGCACCACGCGGTCGGTGGAGACGCCCGGCTTGAGCGAGTCGATCGCGCCATCCATCCATTCGCGCGCTTTGCGGTACGCGTCGATCTGCGCGGCCGTCGCCTTGCCGACGCTAAAGGTGCGGTAGTAGCAGGTGCGGTAGCCCATGTAGGACTGGATGATGTCGAAGTAGGCCTGGTCGCCGGGGCGGATCAGGCGATCGGTAAAATTGTGCGGATGCGGGCTGCAGCGCTCGCCCGCAATCGCGTTGATCGCCTCTACGCAATCGGAGCCCATTTCGTAGAGCCGCTTGGTCGCCATGGCAACGATCTCGTTCTCCCGCACGCCGGGCTTCAGCGCTTCAAATATGTCCTGATACGCGCCATCACCCATCGCGGCCGCCATGTTGAGCAGCGTGATCTCATCGTGGCTCTTGATCTCGCGCGCGTCCAGCATCACCTGCTGGCCGTCTTGGACCTTGATGCCCAGCTTCTGCAGCGCGAACAGGAACGGCGGCTCGACCACGTCGACGCCGAGCGGCATGTCGGCGACTCCTTCGCGCGTGAGGATGTCCTTGATCTCTTTGGCCGCATCTTCAAAGAGCCCCACCTTCGGCGACACCGCGCCGCGCAAGCCGGCAAGGCCGGCAAGGCAGTGATTCTTGGGCAGCCACGGCGCATAAAGCTTGTGATGGCGCGCGGCGGAGCCGAAATCCCAGATATAAGGCTCGCCATTGCCGGTCAGCAGGCACCAGCGCGTCAGTTTGTCGCGCGCCCACTCGCCGATCACCGTGCTCGAGATATAGCGGATGTTGTACTGGTCGAACACGAGCAGCGCGCCCAGGCCCGACTGGGCAAGCGCGTTGCGCGTGCGCGCGAGGCGGTAATCGTGCAGGCGCCGGAGGTCGACGCGCTCCTCGAAATCGACCTGCATGCGGCCCGGCGCCTGCAGGGGCCGCTCCCAGCGGTGGCCGGGGTCGGCCGGATCGTAGAGCCCATCGGGGGCTTCGCGGGTGCGGCGCTTCGGATCGATGCTCGACGCCTTGATCACTTTCGGCTCGGCGCGTTTCGCTTTGCGAGGCATGCTTTCTCTCCAGTTGCTCTGAACTTCCAAAAAACACTAGCCGCAGATGGACGCCGATAACAATAAGTGAATGGTGAAAAGTGAAACGTGATCCCCCTCACCCCAACCCTCTCCCCCAGTAATGGGGGAGAGGGGACGGTTCACGTTTCACATTTCACGTTTCACGTTTCACGTATTTGCGTGCGATCGGCGTTCGTCGGCGGTTCCGTTGCTACGTTACGCCTAGCAGCCTGTCGGACTTAACAGTCCGTACAGGCTGCTAACAGCAAAACCGGCTGACAATTCATAATAAACCCAGCCGAAGCGGTCGAATTTGAGGAAAAGCGCGGGTGAATTCGCATATCGGTCATCCTCTTCTGCAATTCTCCCAGGGCCGGTTTTGCATTAGGAGTTTGTCTGGGCTAAGTCCGACAAACTCCTAGCGCTTGGCGACACCCAGTTGCGTCGCCATCCAGTCGGCGGTCTGGTCGCGGTAGCGGTACCAGTAGTTGTTCACGACGTGGTTGCCGCCCTCGATCACCGAGAGCACGCACGGACCCGATACTTCCGCCGCGAGTTTCTCGGCCCCCGTGGGGGGCGTGAGACGGTCGTTGGTGCCGGCGACGATGTAGATCGGACAGGTGATGTTCTTCGCGATCCCCTTGAGGCTCATGCGCACCGACACCTTGCCCGCCTCTTCGAGGTTGGCGCTCTTGGAGCGCACGCGGAAGGCCTCGACATTGATGATCGGCCTTCCCTCGAAACTTGAGGAGCGCTCGTAGGCGCCGGAAAGCGCGACGCACGCCTTGATGCGCTTCTCGAAGCATGCGGCGCGCGGCGCGTAATAGCCGCCGAGCGAAACACCCCAGATGCCGACATGGCCGGCGTCGATGTCGCTGCGCGTTTCCAGATAATCGATCACGGCTTTCACCGGCTTCTCGTACTCGGGGCAGATCGCGAAGTCGTACTCGGCCTCGCCCTGGCCCGGTCCGTCGAAGGCCAGGGTCGCCACCCCGCGTTTCAGAAACCGGCTCTCGTAATCGTCCATTTCCTCCTTGGTCGAGTCGAGCCCCATGCACATGACTGCGATCGGCGCTTTCGCCACGCCGTTGGGCTTGCGCAGATTGCCGTAGAGGTGCTTGCCTTCATAAGGGATCGCGACGCGCTCGCCCGGTGGGTCGATGAGCGGCAGCGCCTTGTTGCGGCATTCGACGGTTTTGTTGTGCGCCTGTCTCATCTGCGCCATGTCGTTCACGAACAGGAACTTGCCGAAGTGGTAGCACACCGCGGCGCACGTGAAATGCTCGCCCGCCGACAATTTGAAGCCGTCAGCGAGCGCCTTGTTGCCCAGTTCCTCGTGCATCGCGGCGCGCGCCGACCAGGCGCTGCACCAATCCTCCCAGCGATCGACGCTCGCCGTCACTTCCTGAAAATCGGTGAGCGGCACGCCGTTGATGACAAACCGCGGCGCCCAATGCGAGATGGCCGCCTCAACCCGTGGATCTTTCACTTTCGATACTGTGTCCATTTGCTTACCCCTTTGGCCGAATACTCCCACCGCGAAGGACGCCGGAAAAGCAATGTTGAATGATGAGTGGACCCCGAACGCAAAAACTGTGCACCCTGCACTCCTCGCGCTTCCCTGGCGCGCCTATGCGCCGAGCGTCTTGCCGGGTTTGCGATGTTTCATACCTTGGGCAATCCCAGCTGCTGCGCCATCCAGTCCGCCGATTGGGTACGGTATTTGTAGCCGCGATTGTTGGCGACGTGATTGCCGTCCTCGATCAGCAGGAATTCGACCGGCCCCATCGCTTCGCGGGCCAGTCGCTCACCGTCCTGCCACGGCACGATGCGGTCCAGTTTACCCGCGACGATGAACAGCGGACAGGTGAGTTTGCCGGCGATGCCGTTGAGACTCAAGGTCGCCCCGAACTTGCGTGCTTCGTCCAGGGTCCCGCACTTCGCGCGGACGCGGAACGTCTCACGCGTAAGCTCCGGGAACAGATCCCAGTTGCTTGCGAAGTCAAACGGGCCCGACAGCGAGATGCAGGCTTTGACGCGCTTCTCGAACGCCGCGGCGCGCGGCGCGTAATAGCCGCCGAGCGACACCCCCCACAGGCCGATGCGTCCGCCGTCGACATCGGCGTTCTTTTCAACCCAGTCGATGACCGCCTTCACCGGCACCTCGTAATCGCCGCGGATCGGCAGCTCGTACTCGGCTTCGCCCTGGCCGGGACCGTCGAAAGCCAGGGTGGCCATGCCGCGCGCGAGGAAAACGCTCTCGTAAGCGTCCATCTCTTCTTTCGCCGAATCGAGGCCCATGCACATGACGACGATCGGCGGCCTGGCGACGCCTGCCGGCTTGCGCAGGATGCCGTAAAGCCGCGTGTCTCCATACGGTATCTCCACCCGCTTTCCGGGAGGATTCAGAAGCGGCAGCGCGCGGTTGCGGCACTCGACCGCCTTCATGTGCGCCGCGCGCATCTGCTCGTAGTCGATTACGAACACGAACTTCGAAAAATGGTAGCTCGCCGCAGCGCGCGTAAAGTGCTCGCCCGCCGAGAGCTTGCAGCCTTCGGCAAGCGCCTTCTTACCCAATTCTTCGTGAATTGCGGCGCGCTTGCCCCAGGCAACGCACCACTCTTCCCAGCGCTCGACGCCCGCGGTCACTTCTTGGAAGTCGGTGAGCGCGACGCCGTTGGCGACGAAACGCGGGGCCCAGTGGGAAATTGCGGATTGAACGCGCGGATCGGCCATAAAGTCAGTGCAGAATGGTGGGAAAGGATACTCAAAATACCCGTCCGGCGTTCTTGTTGTCGTGATGAATTATCCACCGTATGATGTCGTGGAATGCTATGTGGCGTCAGACCAATTGTCAACGATTTTCTCCCTTGGTCGGTTATTGGTTCAATGACGGACGTCGCCCCGGCTCACCATAGCTGATAAGTCGGTAGTCAGGGTGAAACAAACCGGGCTGATCGAAGACCAGGTATAGACCAATTTTCCGTATTGGTTTACCATGGGCAGCACCCTCAGCGAGCCGGGCAATACGCTGCCCGTGGCTCGGGCCGCCCCGGGAGGAGCCAGCGTGGTCATGAACTATACCCGCACCCAATCGCGCGCAGGCGCGCAGCGCATCCGCGAATTCATCACGACCGCCGCAACGGACGGCACGCTGGCGCCAGGCGCCAGGCTGCCGACCGAGCGCGAACTCGTTCGGCGCTTCGCGGTGCCGCGCAACGCCGTGCGCAAGATGCTGGCCCAGCTCGAAGCGGAAGGCTCGATCACGCGCCATGTCGGGCGTGGCACGTTTCTCGCGCCGCGCACCGGCGCGGGCGCACCTCAAGTTGCGTTTGACAGCGTGTCGAACACGAGTCCCGCCGAGTTGATGGAGGCACGCCTGAGACTCGAACCCGCGCTCGCCGAGCTGATCGCGACCAACGCCACGCCGGCCGATTTCGAGCGCATGGAAATGTGCCTCGAAAGAGCCGAGCGTGCGACCACCCTCGATGAGTTCGAGCTGTGGGACGCGGCGCTGCACCAGACGCTCGCCACCGCGACCCACAACCGCTTCGTGATTCGCGTGCTCGACATGGTCACCGCGGTGCGCCAGCAGGCGGAATGGGGCAAGCTCAAGGATCGCATCGTCACGCCCGAGCGCCGCATCAAATACCAGGAAGAACATCGCGATATCGTGCGCGCGCTCAAGGATCGCGACGCCGAGCGCGCCCGCGCCTACATCATCGCCCATCTGCAGCACGCCCGGCGCAATCTGTTCGGTTTCGAGTAAACTGAGCACATCCCACAGCGCAGTTACGAGTTCGCCATGGATGTCTCGTTTGCATCGGCAGTGGTGATTCTGCTGCTGGTGATGGACCCGATTGGCAATATCCCGCTGTTCGTGGCGCTGTTGAAGCCTGTCGAACCCGGGCGGCGCGCAGCGGTCATCGTGCGCGAGTGCGCGATCGCGTTCGGGGTGCTGCTCGCTTTTGTGTTCTTCGGCAACTCGATCCTTGGGCTGCTTGGGTTATCGGGCACCTCGCTCAATATCGCGGGCGGCGTCATCCTGTTTCTGATCGCGCTCCGAATGATCTTCCGCCAGCCGCAAGGCGTGTTTGGAGACACGCTCACCGGCGAGCCGTTCATCGTGCCGCTCGCGATTCCCGCGATCGCCGGGCCCACCGCGATCGCGACGGTGATGCTGATGGTATCGCGCGCGCCGGAGCGCATGGCGGAATGGACGATCGCCCTCAGCATCGCGATGCTCGTGACGCTGGTGTTGTTGATCTTCGCCGAGCGCATCAGCAAGCTCACCGGTGAGCGCGGGCTGCTGGCTTTCGAGCGCCTGATGGGGCTGATCCTTACCGCGATTGCGGTGGAAATGCTGCTGCGGGGAATTGAAACCTTCGTGCGTCAGTTGCAGGCGGCCGGTTAGTCTCTAAATCCCCCGGCAGCCGTTGCCCGGCTGTCTGCCCCCTTTGAAAAAGGCGGCGGCGAGGTCGGCGCGAAGCGCAAATGAGCAGGGGATTTCGTCGACGGATGGTGTTGATATCCTTGAGATTCAGGCCCGTCAGAACCCGCGATTGCGCCTGGTTCGCGCTCGTGAGCTTTCTCTTCTCGCGCGGCTATTGCTGCCGACCGTCCGCGAACCACGGGGGCGCGTGCCACGCTGCCGAGCGCAGCGCGCCTGTGGAGCTAAGCCCCTGATAGAAAACGCAGGAAAGCTGTTCTGAGCCATTTGCTTGGACCACGATGCCCCTCAAGCTGCGGCGAAACACGGGGCTCGTCCCAATGCGCGCAGACCGGATAGGAATGGCGCAACCAGCATGACCACCGTTGTCCAAACAATTCACAATTTCTGTGGATAAATTTGTGAATAACCATTGGAACAAGGCGTTTTAAGCCCATCCTGGCGCCTTCGTGTTTGCTCTGCTCAAAAAATAATCACTATCCGCACACGCCAACGGCTTCAGTCCAGCTTCGGGCCGGAAATCTTCACTGCTTCCGGATACTTATCGATTTCCGGCTGCATGAACGCCGCGCGCACTGCGGCTGCGATTCTTGGCCAGTGCAGAATCGTCGGGCTGCCGGAAACGGCCTGGTGATCACTTGAGAATGCGCAGCAGATTGTAGAAATCATCGGTCCAGACGGGGAAACCCGGCCGCAACGGCAGGGGCTCCGCCGCCGAATTTATGGGCTCGGCCGCCAGCAGCCCGGCGTTGCGCGTGACGATGATCTGGTCGGTATCGGACAGCCAGTAATCAACGGCCCTGGTGTAGCTGGTTTCGGGCGTGTCGGAAACCAGCACCGCCGAAAAACCGAACTCCGCGGCGAGACGCTCGACCACCGGCGTAATGTCGACAAAGCGGTTGGTCGCCTGGAACACGATCACGCCATCCGGCTTGAGATGGCGGACATAGGTTGCCATCGCCTCGCGCGTGAGCAAATGCATCGGGATGGAATCGCCGGAAAAGGCATCGAGGGCCAGCAAGTCGAAGCGCTGGTCGGGCTCGCGCTCCAGGCTCAAGCGCCCGTCGCCGAGCGCGACCTCGATCTGGGCCGGGCTGTCGCGCAGGAAGGTGAATTCGCTCATCGCGACTGCCGCCACCTGGGGATCGATCTCGTAGAAGCGGAACAGGTCGCCGCGACGCGCGTAGGCCGCGATGACCCCTGCGCCCAGGCCGACCACGCCGACGCGTCGCGGGGCCTCCGGCAAACTTGCGAACACGCGGCCGTAGCCGCTGGTCGGGCCGAAGTAAGTGATGGGCAGGTTGCGGTAGGCGGATTCCAACAATTGTCCGCCGTGTTGAATGCTGCCGTGATACACGGCGCGGAACGGCGCCGGATTGGGAAAGTCCCTCGTACGCACCACGCCGTAGAAGTTGCGCAACACGACACGCGTGTCGGACAGGTAGGTGTTGAGATTGTAGGCTGCGGCCGTGGCGGTCGCTGCGGCCATCGCGAACGCGCCGCCCGCCATCCACCAGCGCAGCTTGAGAGTGCGGCTGAAAAGCAACAGCGCGCACGCAATGAGCGTGATCTCCAGCTCGTAATAGCCGGGCAGGATATTGGGCGCGGCGACGCCGACCAGCAGCGCGCCCAGCGCGCCGCCCACCGAGATCATCAAATAGAACGTCGTCAGGTAGCGCGGTCCGGGCTTGAGCAGATAAAGCTCGCCATGGCAGAACATGCAGCACGCGAACAACCCCGCGGCGTAGAGCGGCGCAGCGAGCCACAGGTCGAGCGAATTGCCGTACCACGCCATCACCGGCAGCAGCGCCGCGACCAGCGCGAGAAACAGCTTGCGCTGATACCAGCGCGGATGATCGAAGCACAGGATGAAGGTGATGAGGTAGAGCGACAGCGGCACCACCCACAGGAACGGGATCGACGCGATGTTCTGCGTCAGGTGATTGGTCACCGCGAGCAGCAGGCATGACCCCATCGCCGACAAGCCGATCCACAGCAGGCGTTCGCCGAGCGTCGGTGCGCGCTGCGCCACCTCTGCCGTGGCCGCCGCAGACGCATCCGGCGGCGCGGTGCGCGCATTTTTCGCACCGACCAGCGCGGTCGCCGCGCACAGCACGGCAAACACCGCGTAGGCGACGGACCACGAAATCGATTGCGCGGCGAGCGGCAGGAATGGCTCGATCAGTACCGGATATGACAGCAGGGCAAGCAAAGAGGCGAAGTTCGACAATGCGAACAGGCGATACGGCACCGCGTGCCGGAAACGTTGCCAGAACCACGCCTGCACCAGCGGGCTCGTGGTCGATAACAGGAAATACGGCAAGCCGATGGTGGCGCCGAGCAGGCCGAGGATCGCGAACGTCGGCCCCGCACTGCCCTCGCCCGGCTTCCAACCGGCGTGCGGGATGATCGGCAGCAGCAGCAGGCTCGCACCGAGCAGCGCCGCGTGCAGCCACGCTTGCCGACGCGGCGTGAGGCGGCGCGCCGTCCAGTCGGCGTAGGCGTAGCCGAACAGCAGCACCGACTGGAAGAACACCAGGCAGGTCGCCCATACCGCAGCCGCGCCGCCGAACCACGGCAGGATCTGCTTGGCGATGATCGGCTGAACCAGGAACAGCAGGAAAGCGCTGAGGAAAATCGTGCCGGCGTGAAGAAGCATGGCCGCAGTCAACGAACGAAACGGTTAGCGGTTGACCGTCATCAGCGCATTAAAGAAAGCGGCAGAGATGCTTGAAATCCGCATTACCGCCCGAAAGCATCACGCCGATGCGCTTGCCGCCGGCGTCGAACTTGTTCTCAAACAAGGCCGCGATGCCCAAAGCGCCGGTCGGTTCAACCACGATCTTCATGCGCTCCCACAAATAGAACATCGCGCGCAGCAACTGCTCATCGGTGACCGTCAGCATGTCGTGCACGTAATGCAGGATCAGCGGAAACGTCACCTTGCCGGGTGCGGACGTGCGCGCGCCGTCGGCGATGGTATCCGGATTGTGCACGCTCTGAATGGTCTTGGTTCTGAACGAACGCGTCACGTCGTCGCCCGCCGCGGGTTCGACGCCGATCGTCTTGGTCCCGGGCGACAGATGATGCGCGGCGATCGCACATCCCGACAGCAGTCCCCCGCCGCCGCATGGCACCAACAGGTAATCGAGCGGCCCTGTTTCTTCGATCAGCTCTCTCGCCGCCGTGCCCTGCCCCGCCACGACGTGCGGATGGTCGAACGGCGAAATCACTATCGCGCCTCGCTCGCGCGCAACTTCGGCTGCAATTTCTTCGCGATTGTCTCGAACGCGGTCGTAGAAAACGACCTCCGCGCCATAGCCGCGCGCAGCCTGTGCTTTCACCCGCGGCGCGTCGCTCGGCATGACGATGGCAGCCTTGATGCCGAGCAACTGCCCGGCAAGCGCCACCGCCTGGGCGTGATTACCCGAAGAATAAGCCACCACGCCGCGCTGTTTTTGTTCGGGCGAAAGATTGGACAATGCGTTATACGCGCCGCGGAACTTGAATGCGCCGCCGCGCTGGAAGTTTTCGCACTTGAAGAACACCCGCGCCCCGGTGCGCTGATCGATCGTGCGCGAGGTGAGTACCGGCGTGCGGCGGCATTGACCGGCGAGTGTGCGCGCCGCGGCGGCAATGTCTTTGTAACCAACCTGCAGCGGTGTCGACGCGCCCATTGTTGAGGTTTGCATGGCTCGGTTTTCGCGCAAAACGATCAGCAACCGTTCGCGCCATCGAAGGCGCGGCGAGTGTTGAATGTTTAGTGTTTGATATTAAGGTCGGTGTTGCAGTTCGGCGGCGATTCTAACTCAACACTCATCACTAAGCACTATATTGCCCCGCGCCGCGGACGGGCGGCGAGCGCGATGAACAGCGCGCCGCCGATCGCGAGCCCGGAGAGCATCAAGGCATTCATCCACGGCAGGCTCGGCGCAGCGGCGTATTTGCTCAGCAGTACCCAGGGCGGCGCGCGCAAGGCCGATGAGGTCGCAGTCCATATCAGCACCAGCGTGAGCGACGCCGCCGCCGCCTCGCCCAGCAGCGCTGCATGCGGGATCAGCAGGAACGCGATACACGAGACGATGGTGGCGCCGATGACGAGCGGCCCGATGCGTCCCACCATGCGGCCCACTCGGTCGGCGGCAACCCCCATCACCACGTCCATCACCATGAACACGAGCTGGTCGAACATCAGGACCCACAGGGTATGGCGCGCGGGAATGCCCGCCGACTCGAGCAGCTGGGGCAGGAAGATCACGCAGATCGTCCACATGGTCACAAACAGGAACTGCACCAGCGCCAGATACAACGCAACGGCGTGCGGAACGCGCGGGAAAGCGGGCTCAGTCATGTGTGAAAAAAATCACGCTTGCTTGCTAGTAGCCTGTCGGACTTAACAGCCCGAACAGGCTGCTAAAAGCAAAACCGGCTGACAATTCCGAAAAAAACCCGCCGAACGGGTCGAACGTGAAGAAAACTGAGGGTGAATTCGCATATCTATCATGTTCTCTTGCCATTTTCCTGGCGCCGGTTTTGCATTAGGAGTTTGTCGGGGCCAAGTCCGACAAACTCCTGGGCGGTGTCGAAATGTCGATACCGGATTGTCTTCGCTCTCGACGATCGTCAACTGTCCGACATCCGTCATGCCCGAATCGCGGGCCTGACGCGAGCTGAAGCCAAGACGAAGTGTATTGCAAGCTCAGTAACTTACCGACAAACTGTGCAAAATTGCCGTTTCCGAAGAACATCTGGTACAGAACCTGCAGCTACGTTGTGCAGGAGAGTTAACTGTAACGGAGGCTGTCATGGTGATTTACCTGGACCAGTATCGGAAAACCAAGGCGTTGAAGACCGCTGCACAACACCGCCACGGCGAAGAGCGGATGTGCGTCAACTGGAATCGGGCGTTTGGAACGCTGACGTTCTGCTACCAGCATCGGCACGAACTCAGTCCGCGTCTGCCGGATGATTTCACGTCCGTCGACATCGATGCGTTCGTCAGCCGCGTTTACGCGCTCGCGACGCAGATATAGACGCCGTTCGCCGCACGTTACTGCGCTACGGCAGCGATGAGCCGGTCGCGGGTCAGCGGCATATCGCGCAGTCGCACGCCAAGCGCGTTGTAGACCGCGTTGGCGATTGCCGCGCCGGTCGGGCCCTGCGCCCCCTCGCCAGCGCCGAGCGAAGGTTGGTCGGGCCGATTGATCAGCACCACGTCCACGGCAGGCGCCTCGGCAAACGTGAGAATCGGATAATCTTCCCAGGTGCGTGTGGTCACCCGCTCACGGTCGAAGTTGATCTGCTCCTTCAGCGTCCAGCTCACGGTCTGGATGATGCCGCCCTCGGTCTGGTTGATGATGCCATCGGGGTTGATCACCTGGCCCGCATCCACTGCGGCGTATGCACGCTTGACCTGCACTTCGCGCCCCGCTTCAACCTCGACGATCACCGCAACGTAGCAGCCGAGATTCTTGTAGCGCGCAAAGGCTATCCCTCGTCCGCGCGTGCCGTCGCCTTGCTCGCGGCTGCGCCAGCCGGCTTTTTTCGCCACTGCTTCGATCACCGCGCGCGCGCGCGCATCCTTGAGATGTCGCAGCCGGAACTCGATCGGATCGGCGCCGGCAGCACGTGCAAGCTCGTCCATGAAAGACTCGATCGCGAACACGTTGGCGTGCGCGCCTAACGACCGCAACGAAGATGTGCGCAACGGCGCGTCCCGCACCAGGTGATTCGTCACGCGCTGGTTCGGGAAATCGTAAAGCGGAATCGCGTTGCGATGGCTGCCTCCGCCGGGCAGCGGTGGATTGCCGGGTGTGGCGGCCTTGGCCGGCTGCGCCAGATGCCAGGCCGCCAGCAGATTCACCCCATCCTTGGGGCCGGGACGCGTACTGTGACCGTGGCTCCATAAGTCATGGGTCCAGCTCACGACATGGCCGGCGGTATCGAGCGCGGCGCTCATCTTGACTACCATCGCCGAGCCGTACGGCTCCCACCCGAACTCGTCCTCGCGCATCCATTGCACCCTGACCGGCCGGCCGGGCAGTGCGCGCGCAAGCAGCGCGGCATCGAGCGCAACGTCGTCGGCGCCATTGTGCCCGTAGCAGCCCGCGCCCTCGACGTGGATCACGACTATGCTGTTTTCGGCGACACCGAGCACCTTCGCCAAGTGGCCGCGCAACGGGAAAATGCCCTGGCTGTGCGTCCACACGGTATATGCACCATGTTCGAACCTGGCGATCGCGCACGACGGGCCGAGCGAGGCATGGGCGATAAGAGGCCGCGTGTATTCGGCGTGGAGCGTTTGTGACGAGCGCGCGGCGGCGGTCGCGTCGTTTTTTTCGCTGATGACTTCATCCTCCGACTTCATTTCGAGCAGGTAACGCGGGTCGTTCACGGGCAGCGTTGCCGCTTCCTCCCACCGCGCACTGCGCGCCATACGGCGCTGGGCGCGAACCGCCTGCTCTTCGCGCTCGGCAACGACGCCGAGAAAATTGCCATCCCGCACGATCGCAGCCACTCCCGGCAGCGCGCGCACCTCGGCTGCGTCGAGCACCGCAAGTCGCGCCCGGCGGCTGGGCGGCCGCGCGATACGGCCGTGCAGCATGCCAGGCAATTCCAGGTCATGCACGTAGCTCGGCACGCCGGTCACCTTGGCCGGAATATCGTGCCGCCGCACGGAGGTGCCCACGAGCGTATGCTGTTCCGCCGGTTTGGGAGGAACCTCCGCCGTCGCTTCGCGCTTCAGCAGGTCATCGCTCGCGAGTTCCCAGTACGTGGTGCGGCCGCCGTTGCGCCCAATGATCTCGCCGTCGGCAACCGAAAGCTGCTCAAGCGATGCACCGAGCCTCGCCGCGGCACGCGCCAGCAGGATGTCGCGCGCCTCCGCCGCGGCATAGCGCAGCGCCATGCCGCTTTCCTGGACCGAGCGGCTGCCCGAGGTCATGCCTTCGTTCGGACTGTACGAAGTGTCGGCGGGCGCGAGCCGGATGCGCTCGACCGCCACGTCGAGTTCCTCGGCAGCGATCTGCATCAACGCCGTGAGTATCCCCTGGCCGATCTCGACCTTGCCGGGAAAGATCGTGACCGTGCCGTCACGGTTGATCCGCAACCACTGATCGAGCGCCCGGTTGCCCTCGAGGCTGCCGGGGAGCGTGCGCGGAGGGGGGGTGGTGCTCATTTGGCCGCCTCCTCCAAGAAACCGCAAGTCGTGACCATCCCGTGTCGGCGGCTGGCTTCACTCGCTTTACTCGCATCCCCAAAGAACGGGGCCCCTGCTCGGTAGCTCATTTGGCCATCCTATCCGCCGCGCGGTGAATTGCACGCAAAATGCGCTGGTGCGTGCCACAACGGCACAGGTTGCGCGCCAGCGCTTCCCTGATCTCGGCATCGCTCGCGCGCGGGTTGGCGTCGAGGAGCGCCTTCGCGGCCATGATGATGCCGGTCACACAGTAACCACACTGCGCTGCCTGCTCGTCGATAAATACCTGCTGCAGCGGATGCAGGCCACCGTCGGCGCGAATGCCCTCGATCGTGGTGACGGCCTTGCCGACAACCGCCGACACCGGCACGTCGCACGATTGCACCGCCTTGCCGTCGACGATCACGGTGCACGTGCCGCACTGGCCGAGCCCGCAGCCGAAGCGCGCGCCCTTCAGCTTAAGATCATTGCGCAGGACATACAATAGTGGCGTTTCCGCATCGGCAACCACCTGGTGCGCTGCGCCATTGACGGTAATGGATATTGTCATAGGGATGTGCCGCGCGCCGGAGCGCCGCGGACTGTCGCTGTTGGAAGGGTTAACAGGGATCCAAATTCTGAAAAAACAGCACCTTATTCAAGAGCCCCTAACATAATGAAACACATCACGCGTTTCATTATGTTTGGGGCTCCATGTTCTTGCCGGCCCCCCCAGAGCCCGGGGCAAATCATTCATACAGTCTCGTTTTTTGCTTTTTTTAGGTCTATACTAAACCCGTGTTCGACCACCATGGAGGACCCAGCCCATGATGATAACTGCAGACGTCGAGGCTCTGAAACTACGCATCAATCAGCTACACATAGAGCACCGCGACCTCGACGACGTAATCTCCAGATTGTCACAAAGCCCCGCGCAAGACCAACTCCAGTTACAACGCCTCAAGAAACGCAAACTTTATCTGAAAGACCAGATTGCGATGATGGAACGTCAGCTCACCCCTGACATTCCAGCGTAATAGATTCCTTCCACTCCCGTTTTCCGCACGCGCGCCATGCGGGCCCGCGGTTCAAAAGCGCACTGGCGCCAGTGATTCTGACATAACCTGCTCAGTGTTTGGCGGCGCGCCGCATGCTGAGCATGGCCAGAAAAACCGCAAAGGCCCCCAATAACGCGAACCACAACAGCGACCACCCGGCAATGCTCAGGCCGAGAAACGTCCACCCCACTTCGGCGCACTCGCCGGAACCCGCCAGGATCTTGTCCAGGACCTGCAGGAGCGGGAATTTCCTGATCATGTATTCTAACCCGGGGCCGCATTCCGGCACCTGGTTCTTGGGCAGATGCTGCAGCCAGACATGGCGGCTGGCGATCGCCGCGCCGATGCCCGCCACGACGAACAGCATCCCGCTATAGATGATGCCGCCGATTCTGCCCGGGCCATGCAGCGCCGCGACCAGGAACACCGCCGCGAGCGCGATGAAGGCGATGCGTTGCAGGATGCACAGCGGGCACGGTTCCTGCTGCTCGTAATACTGCAGATAGAGCGCGAACGCGAACAGCGCCAGGCAGACGAGAAATCCCATGCCGTAGCCGAGCCGGGGGGTGAGTTTCGAAAACATGAGGGAATGGATGGCGCAGCAGCCTGTCGGACTTAACAGCTCGAACAGGCTGCTAAAAGCAAAACCGACTGACAATTCCGAAGAAAACCCGCCAGCCTGGTCGAACGTAAAGAAAACTGAGGGTGAATTCGCATATCTATCATGTTCTCTTGCAATTTTCCTGGCGCCGGTTTTGCATTAGGAGTTTGTCGGGGCCAAGTCCGACAAACTCCTGGTGCGCTGATGATTACGGGATTCTAACAAAATCGCTACACTTGCCGCATTATGATTCCGGTGACTCGCGGTATCGCGCTCGATGAAAACGAGATCGAGGAACATTTCATCCGTGCTTCCGGCCCCGGCGGCCAGAATGTCAACAAGGTTGCCACCGCCGTGCAGTTGCGCTTCGATGTCAGGCGTTCCGCCACGCTGCCCGCCGCCGTGAGGACGCGGCTTATCACGCTCGCGGGCAACCGTATGACTACAGACGGCGTGCTGGTCATCACCGCACAGCGCTTCCGCACCCAGAGCCGCAACCGTGCCGACGCACTGGCGCGTCTCGTCGAACTGGTGCGCGCCGCGGCGCGTCCGGCCAAAATGCGCCAGCCGACCCGGCCGACGCGCGCTTCCCGGCTGCGCCGGCTGGAAGCCAAACGGCGCCGCGGTGAGGTCAAGCGCGCCCGCGACGGCAGGCTCGATTTCATTTGACAGGAATCGGAATTTGATTGACGACCGCCTTTGCACACACTTACACTCCGCGGGCGTCATAGCCGGCACGGGAATAAACCGGTACGGGCATCTGTTTAATAGGGGGCTGGCGAGGGCGGGAATTACGCTCTGCATCCCAGCGATAGTCCTGTCCTAACTAGATTGAGGAGAATTGCATGAACAAGAAACTCATTGCTGCGAGCCTAACCGTCGTTCTGGGCGCGGGTTATGCGCTCAACACCTTTGCGCAAGCCAGGCCCGACGCCCCGGTCACGCAGAAGGTAATGATCACCGTGGGTGAGTCTGGCAAGGATGTGCTGACCTTCGAGCCTAAGGAGGTCACGGTGAATTCGGGGAAGGTCGAGTTTACGCTCGTCAACAAGGGACAGAACAATCATAATGTCAGCATCAAACTGAAGGACAAAGAAGTGCGACTCGCAAGGGCCGAAGCTGGAAAATCGACAACCTCAGAACCGGTTGAACTAGCCGCCGGAACGTATGACATATACTGCGCCTTCACGAGTGGTGGCAATCACAAAGAGAGAGGGATGGCGGGAAAACTGATCGTCAAGTAAGTGAGGCGGACAAGAACGAAACCGAGCCTTTGGCCAGGTCAAGGCTGTCGGCGACGCCTGCGACCTTCACGGATACGGCCAAGTTCAAGGAAGCCTGGGAAAAGCCCCGCTGCGGCGGGGTTTTCGTTTTATGCGGACGCTGAACTCGTGAGTCACCACGTGCGACAGACGCTTCAGTCAGCCGCGCTCACCCTGCTGTTCGGGGCTTGGATCGCATCCGCATCAGCGCAGGGCGACGCGAAGCGCGGGCAATACCTCGCCAAAGCCGGGGGCTGCCTGGCGTGTCATACCGAACAGCAGAAGGACGCCGTTCCCTTTGCAGGCGGCCGCGCGCTCAAGACGCCGTTCGGAACCTTCTACGGACCGAACATTACGCCGCATCCGGAGGCGGGAATCGGGCGCTGGACCGAGGCCGATTTCATCCGCGCCATGCGCTTGGGCGAACGGCCTGACGGCGCCAATTACTTCCCGGCATTCCCCTACCCGTCGTTTACGCGGATTCCCGACGCTGACTTGCGCGATCTCTGGGCCTACCTGCGCACGCTTGCGCCGAGCAGCCGGGCCAGTCGGGCGCACGAGCTGCGTTTTCCTTTCGGCTGGCGCTTACTCGTCACGGGCTGGAAGTGGTTCTTCTTCACGCCCGGCCCCTTCGTGAACGTTCCAGGGCTTACGCAGATCGCCAATCGCGGCGCTTACCTGGTCCAGGCCCTCGGCCATTGCGGCGAATGCCACACGCCGCGCAACTTCCTCGGCGGCCCGAAACGGGATCGGTTCCTCGCCGGGGGGAAGGGACCCGACGACAAGCGTACACCGAATCTGACACCGACCCGGCTTAAGAAGTGGAGCGACGAGGAACTGAAGGAATTCCTGTTGACCGGTGCTACCCCGGACGGTGACGCGGCGAACGAGACGATGGACGAGGTGATCCGCAATACCACCAGTCAGCTGACGCCCGGTGACATGGCGGCCGTGATGGCCTACCTGCGCTCGCTTCCGCCGCTCCCCGACGAACCGCGCTGACTCGTTGCTGGTTGTTTCATTTTTTGATGGCAAGGTAAAGCTGATAGCCCCCCATCCCTGCCGCAGCCAGCGCGACCAAATACGACCACACATGCCCGCTGGTGCTTAACGCAATAGCGCCTGCAACGGCGAAGAACAGGACGCCTTGAACGGCCAGGGCCTTGCGCGCACTCGGAAGCTGTATCCCGCAATGCGGGCACTTCCTGGCGTCCGCCGGCATGGGGTATTCACATGAGGGGCAATTCATCTCGTCACTGCGATGGTATGGGTAACGAGCTCCGCACCGTTCCAGAAATGCGCCTGGTAGGCGGGCGGCTCGCGGGTTGACGAATTGAAACCATTTTCGCGCAGGTCGAGTATGTACTGGAACGCCGTGCTCGGGCACACCGATACCGCGGTGCCGCGCCACCGCGCCTGGATGCCGCGGTGCACGTGGCCGCAGACGATGCGCTCGACGTGGCGGTGGCGCTCGACGATGGCGCCCAGGCGACAAGCGCTCGCGGCGTCGAGGGCGATCTCGTCCATGCAGCGGATGCCGGTCTTGAACGGCGGATGATGCATGAGCACCAGCGTCGGTCTGCCGGGCGCCGCGGACAATGTGGCATCAAACCAGTCGAGCTGGGCGTCATCAAGCGTCCCGCCGTCCGCTCCCGGAATCATGGTGTCGAGCGCGATCAACCGGACCTCAAAATCCTCGACGGCGTAGCGCAACGGCTCGCCCTCGCGCGGCAGATAAGCGTGATCGCGGAAAGCCGCGCACAGCGCGGCGCGATCGTCGTGGTTGCCCGGAATCAGGTAAAGCGGCATCGTGAGCGGCGCAAGCAATTCCCGCAGGCGCCGGTATTCGTCGGGGGCGCCGGTCTCGACCAGGTCCCCGGTCGCCAGCACCACGTCGGGCACGGGGTTGGCCTGCATGATCTGCGCCAGGCAGCCCGAGAGATTGCCTGCCGTATCAAAAATGCCGTAGGCCAATTGGCCCGGGAGCGTGACGTGCAGATCGGAAATCTGGGCGATGAGCATACGTGACTTACGACGGCACGTTCATCATACACCTGCACCTCAGCGACAACGACGTCGGAGACTACAAGGAAGCCACGTCGGGCACACTCCGGCCGGGCACATGCTGTTGCGCGGCCTGCATGAGCCTCACGTAATCCGTCTTGCCGTTGCCGAGCAACGGCAGCGCCGCGAGGCGGACGACGCGACGGGCGACCGCCAGATCCTGCGCGCCAAGCTGCCGCGCCGCACGCTGCAATGCGATACGATCGAGCGTGCAGTCGGTGGTGAACAGCAGCGTGCTCTCGCCCTCGCTCTCCCGCACGTCCAGCACCGCGGCATGATGATGGTCGGGCGAGGCATGCCGGGCCACCTGTTCCACCTGATCGAGAGAAACCATCTCTCCGGCGATCTTGGCGAAGCGCCTGACCCTGCCGCAAATGGTGACGATGCCGTCCTCGTCCACTTCCGCGACGTCTCCAGTGTTGTACCAGCCCGCCCCGAGCTCCGAGCGCGGAGGCTGCAGCACGCCGGGCTGATCGGGTAAATAGTAACCCAGCATGAGATTCGGTCCGCGCACGTAGAGCAGACTGCCTTTGTCGATGCCGGGCACCTTGTCGAGCCGGTAATCGACACCCGGCAGGAAGGCGCCGACCGTGCCCGAACGGTAGAAGGCCGGCGTCGCAAGCGAAATCACCGGCGCGCATTCAGTGCAGCCATATCCGTCAAAAATACGCAGTCCGAATTTTTCCATCCACAGCCGCGCCACTTCGGGCGCGAGTTTCTCGCCGCCCGAAATGACGTAACGCAGCCGGCAGAAATCCATCGGACTGGCGTTCGACGCGTAGTAGGACAATAGAGTGCTGGTGCCAAAGAGCACGGTGCAATCGCGCCGGTACGCAATTTCGGGAATCGCCCGATAGTGAAGCGGCGAGATGTAGAGGTAGAGTCGGGTCCCGGTGACGAGCGGCAGGACCATCCCCGCGGTAAAGCTGTAAGCATGATAGAGCGGCAGGGGATTTAGAATCTTGTCTTGCGGCGTGAACGCGAGCACCACGCGGATCTGTGCGACATTGGCGATGAGCGCCTGGTGCGACAGCACCACGCCTTTCGGCCGGCCCTCGGACCCGGAGGTGAACAGCACCACCGCCGGTTCCCGTATCGACCGTCTGACCATGGCGAGGCGCGGGAAGCGCAGTGCGAACGCGACGAGCCAGAACTTGTCGCGCAGCCCGAACCGGCCGCGCATGTCCTCAAGATAAACGATGTCACAGCCGGCCAGGGCCTCCAGCAGCGGCTGCAGCCGCGCCTGTTCGACAAACTTGCGGGACGTAATCACCGCGCGCACTCCGGCGGCGGCCCGCGCAACTTCCATCCCCCGCGGCCCGCTGGTGTAGTTGAGCATTGCGGGCACGCGCCCGGCCGCCGACAACCCCAGTACCACGGCGACCGTCGTCGCCACGTTCGGCAACAACACAGCCACGTTTTCGCGATCGCTGCTGAAATGCCGTGCCAGGCGCGCAACCGAGAGGCTCGTGCGCAGGAGTTGCCCGAAGGTCTGCGGCTCTCCGCGCGCGTCCTCGACCAGTACGGTGTCGCGGCCGTGTACCGCGCAAGCATCGAGAAAACTCTCGAAGATGGGTTTGAAAGCGCTGCATTCGAACGCCAGGGTCTGCATGATCGCGGTAAGTTTGCGCGTCGCGCGCGCCCTCCTGCGCCGCGCGCTGCCTCCGGCGATTCCATCGATATGCGTCGGCGCCAACACCCGTATCGTGATTGCGGGGAAGGTTCGCGCGAGCCATCCGCTCACGCCCGCGCCACCGAGCCAGGGATCGGGCCGGCCCACGTTGACCGGCAATATCGTAGCCCCGCTTCTTGCCGCGACTAACGCCGGTACCGGATAGATCTTCATCACCGCACCGCTCCTCGCGATCCTCCCCTCCGGAAACAGCGCCACGATTGAACCCGCGCGCAACAGCTTCACCAGCCGCTTGACGGCCGAGGGATCCGCCATGTCGATCGCTTCGTGCGCGACATGGCGCAACATCCAGCGCGTAACCCCGCTCTTGATTTGGTCCGGGGGCACGATGACGACGGGATTGCGGGGCAGGAACAGCGCAAGCAGCAACGCATCGAGCCGCGAGCGCAGACTGGAGACGATCAGCAGACGATCGGCGCGAGCGAAAACATTCAGATCGCCGGCCACTTCGATCCGGAAGAGCACCTGAAACAGAAAGCGCAGCAAAGTACGCATCGAAGCCTGGCACGCCAACCTGCCTCGCATCTCGGGACTATCTTTCTACCGTTTCCAGAATGAAACGTCAACGAAATCCGTGGCTTGGCAGATTTACTTAAGACTATTAGGCACTTGTCATCAACTTGGTCGAAATGTGAAAAATTCCGTATGTCTTAAAGCTTTACAGTGATAATCTCAAACAAATTGTTGAGTGTAAACAGAAAAACTCAAATCTATCAAAGTGTTAGATTTGATTTTTTATGGGCTATTGCATAAATTCAGGACGGATGTTGAGAAAGCCCGAAGCGCTTCTCACCTTTCCCCTCCATAACCGACTTATTGGGAGAAGCAAAGATGGATATGAACGTCTCAAAGGCATTGTTGCAAGCGCCGGTCGCGTGCCCCGGAGACAAGACGTCCGTTCACGACGTAGAGTTTTTTTTCTCGGAGCAGTTATCGGCATCCTTTGACCGGCAGTTGCGTGCCATGTGGCTGCGCTGGAATCCGTCACCGCGACCGAACTTCAATCCGCGCCTGCTGAAAGACCTCGACGGTTATTGCCGGTTCCTCAGCCATACCGGCGGAATCGTCGATGATCGGGGAGAAAGCGTCCGGCTCGAATACGCGATTCTCGCCTCCCGCGTGCCGGGCGTGTTCAACCTCGGGGGCGACTTGAGCCTCTTCATGCAACTGATCGAGCACAAGGACCGTGAAGGTCTGCTCGAATACGGCAAGTCTTGCATCAACGTGCTTTATCGCAACTACATCGGGCACGAATTGCCGCTCACCACGATTTCCCTGATCCAGGGCGAATGCCTTGGAGGAGGCTTCGAAGCGGCGTTATCGAGCGATCTGCTGGTGGCTGAACGCCACGCGCGTTTTGGTTTCCCGGAGATCCTGTTCAATCTCTTCCCCGGCATGGGCGCCTATTCCTTCCTAGAGCGTCGCATCGGCAGGCGGGCGACGGAAGAATTGATTACCAGCGGAAAGATTTACAGTGCCGACGAAATGCTGGCGCTGGGTGTCGTGGATTTTGTCATCGACTCGGGATGCGGGGAGACGGAGATTGCCTCGCTCATCAGGGCGCGGCAGAGAAGCCGCAACGGTCTCGTCGGCGTCGCCGCGGCGCGGCGCAGCGTCCACAGACTCGACTACGATGAATTGCTGGACGTGGTCCGGGCATGGGTGGACACCGCGCTGCGTCTTTCCATCCGCGACCTCAAACTGATGCAGCGCCTGATCTCGCGGCAAACCGTGCGGCGCGAATTCCAGCACGTCCATTGACCTCAATGGTAAACTGATGAACGGTGCCAATAAGCTCGCCCGGCACTTCGCCGGGCGCAGAATCACACACGCCAGGGGCAGGATGTCAAAGGGAGCGACGCAATACAGCATTCGGCAAACCTCTGAATTGCTGGGCATTCCCATCCAGAAGCTGCGGCGCTGGGACGACCAGGGCGTGCTCGTCGCACTGCGTACTGGCGGCGGACACCGCCGCTATTCGAAGGAGTTGATCGACCGCCTGGCCGCCTCCCTGCTCAACTCCGGAGCCGAAAAAACCACCCAGGAACTAGCGACGATCAAACGCTCGCTCGCCGAAAAGCGCCGCATCATCCAGTTGCTGCTCGAAAGCGAGAACCGCTATCGCGACCTGGTCGAGACTTCCCACGACCTGATCTGGACCACTGACGCGCAAGGCCGTTTCATCTTTCTCAACAATGCCGCGCACGACATCCTGGGGCTCGCCCCCAAAGACCTGATCGGGCGCTGCTTTTTCGATTTCGAGACAGGCACCTCCCACGTTTCGAACCGGCGCTTTCTGGCTACGCTGAAGCGCAACGGCGACGTCAAGAACTACGTGACGCACCTGGTAACCGCCAAAGGAGAGGACCGGTGGATTGGCATCAACGCGCGCGTGGTGTCCGACGACAACGGGGCGACACTCGGCATCCGCGGCACCACGCGCGATATTACCGAACAGTATCTGGCGACCAAGCGCATCGAGCATTTGGCGATGCACGACGTGCTGACCGACCTTCCCAACCGCCTCAGCCTCCAGTGCCGAATCGAATCGGTCATGCAAGCGGGCGGCGTCGGCGCGCTGCTGTTCCTCGACATCGACCATTTCAAGTACGTGAACGACAACTTCGGCCATCGCGCCGGCGACCAGTTGATCATCGGTGTGGGCAGCGTGTTGCGCGACCTGGCGCGCCCCTGCAACGGCGAGCTCTACCGTCTGGGCGGTGACGAATTCGCAATTCACCTGCCGGAAGGCCTGCGCAAGGAGGCGATCGATGCCGCGGAGAGCGCGCTCGATGCGATCAGCCACTACCGGTTCCAGGCGAGCGAACAGAAAGTGGTCTCCAACCTGAGCGTTTCGATCGGCATCGCGCTCTACCCGTTCCACGGCAATGACCTGCCGGGGCTCCTGTCGAATGTCGACATCGCGATGTACCAGGCCAAGGACCTGGGACGCAACCGCTACGTGCTGTTCGATCAGTCCTCCGACAATCTGCGCAGCACGCACAAGCGCGTGCACTGGGCGAAGAAGCTGCGCGACGCGCTCGACGACGACCGGCTGATTCTGTTCTCGCAGCCGGTGGTGCGCCTGCGTGACCGGAAACCGGTACACCATGAAATACTGGTGCGCATCCTCGACGACGACGGCACGTACATTCTGCCCGCCAATTTCATCGAGCTCGCCGAGTCGCTCGGGCTGGTGCAGGAAATCGACATGTGTGTCGTGGAAAAGCTGCTCAGATTCATGAGGGAACACAAGCAGATCGGCAAGAAGCTGCGCTATTTTGTCAACCTGTCGCGCGTCTCCATCTCCGATCAGCGCTGGATCAAGCGCTTCGTGAAGTTGCTGCGCGAGAGCCGCGTGGATCCCAGCCAGCTCGTGTTCGAGATCACTGAAACCGCGGCCATGTCGGAGATCGACGTGACACTCACGTTCATCCGTCAGCTGAAGGACATGGGCTGCCGTTTCGCGCTCGATGATTTCGGCGCCGGTTTCAGTTCGTTCTATTACTTGAAGCGCTTCGAGGTCGATTACCTGAAGATCGACGGCAGCTTCATCCGCGATCTCGCCACCGACGAGGGCAGCCGCATTTTCGTCAAGGCGCTGAACGACGTTGCGCAGGGACTCAGCAAGCAGGTGATCGCCGAATGGGTGGAAACGCCCGAAGTGCTGAAGATACTCACCGGCATGGGCGCGCAGTTCGGCCAGGGCTACCTGTTCCAGCGCCCGCAGCCGCTCGAGCGGCCTGCCGAGCGCCTGCTACCCGCCCGCACCCACTCGACGGCAGGATGAAAGCGAACCGTGAGCGGTAAGCGGGCAGGAAAAACCGGCCGCGGAGCGGAAGCGCCGTTGCTGCTTGTCGCTTCCCGCTGACCGCTTGCCGTTCACCGCTTACCGTGTTTCATTGACAATTTTCTCGGCCCACATCAGGCCGGTGACCGTCTTGATGTCGGTGATCTTTCCTTCCCTCACCCACGCCAGCGCCTGATCGAGCGCCATAGGCACGACTTCGAGGAATTCCTCGCCGTCAAGCGCGTGGCCGACGTAACTCAACTCGCACGCAAGGTAGAATTCGATGCGCTCGTCCGAATAGCCGACACACGGATGGAACGTGGCGAGATGCCGCCACGATTTCGCCTCATAGCCGCACTCCTCGATCAACTCGCGCCTGGCGGTTTCGAGCGGCTCCTCGCCTGGGTCCACCTTCCCGGCCGGAATCTCGATAAAATGCCTGCCCACCGAATAGCGAAACTGGCGTATCAGCATCACCGTCCGGTCGTCCAGCAGCGGAACCATCATCACCGCGCCCGGGTGCCTGATGTACTCGCGAATCGCCGTCTTGCCGTCAGGAAGCCGCACCGAGTCTTCCAGCACGTGCAGCAGCCTGCCGCGGTAAACGGATTTCGAGCTGATGGTGTGCTCGGTGAAATCGGATCGCTTATCGGTCATGGTCAAACTCACGTGGGCGGCGAACGGTGAGCAGTGAGCGGAAAACCCTGCACCCGTTCGTCCTTACCGCTCACCGCTTACTGCTTGCTGCTTACCGCTTACGGCTCACGGTTTCTTACAGCGAAACCTGGATCGAATACAGGCAAAGCGCCATCAGCGGCCCGGGCATGATCCCGAACAGCAGCATCGCCAGACCGTTGAGCGTCATCAGCACGCCCACGTCGGCGCGCGGCTCGATCGGCGCGGTATCCAGCGGCGCGTCGAAATACATGAGCTTGACCAGCCGCAGGTAATAAAACGCCCCGATGAGCGAGAACAGCACCGCCACCACCGCGAGCCACACATAGCCCGCGTTGATGACTGCCTGCAGCACCGACAGCTTGGCGTAGAAGCCGACCGTGGGCGGCACGCCCGCCATGGAGAACATGAGCAGCAGCATCAAGAATGCGTACCACGGGCTGCGCTGGTTGAGACCCTTGAAATCGTCGAGGTTCTCGGCCTCGAATCCGCTGCGCGAGAGCACCATGATCATGCCGAAGGTGCCGAGATTCATCAGCACATAGACCACGACGTAAAACATCCCCGATCCGTAGCCGTTGAGGTCCCCCGAAAGAATGCCAAGCAGCAGGAAGCCCATGTGGGAGATGGTCGAGTAAGCCAGCATGCGCTTGAGGTTGGTCTGCGCGATCGCCGTGATATTGCCGATCGCCAGCGACAGCACGGCCATCACGATCAGCATCGGCTGCCATTCCGCGAGCAGTTGCTCGGCACCGAGCCCCTGCACCAGCAGCCGCATGATGAACGCGAACGCGGCGAGCTTGGGCGCTGAGCCGATGAACAGCGTCACCGCGGTCGGCGCACCGTGGTAGACGTCCGGCACCCACATGTGAAACGGCACCGCGCCGAGCTTGAAACCGAGGCCGGCGACGATGAACACCAGCGCGAAAATCAGGACCGGACCCCGGCCGGCGCCGTCGAAGATGACTTCGGCGAGCCGTGTAATCTCGAGCGTCCCGGTGGCGCCATAGAGCATCGACATGCCGTAGAGCAGCATTCCCGAAGCGAGCGCGCCCAGCACAAAGTACTTCATCGCCGCTTCGGTGGCGATCGCCGAGTCACGCTGCAGCGCAACCATCGCATACAGCGACAGGGTGAGCAGTTCGAGGCCGAGATAGAGCGTGAGCAGATGGTTGGCCGAAATCATGATCATCATGCCGAGCGTGGCAAACAGCGCCAGCACGAAGAATTCGCCCCGGAACATGCCGCGCGCCGCGATGTAGGCGCGCGAATAGACCAGTATCACCATCACGCCGAGGTACACCAGCAGTTTCAGCACGTCCGACATCAGGTCGTCGACAAACATGCCGCTGAAGGTATAAGCCGGCTCCAGACGGGAACCGAGATAGGTGATCGCGATGCAGCCCGCGAGCGCTGCTTGCGTCAGTCCGTAGGTGACGATCCGGTTGTCATCGCTGATGAACAGGTCCGCCACCAGAATCACGCACACCATCGTGAGCAGGAACAGCTCGGGATAGGCGGGCCACAACGGAAGGATATATTGCATCGTCGTTATCGCGTTACGGCGGCGCCGGCTTTCTGCGCCACATGCGCCAGCAGGTCGTTGACCGAAGTGTGCAGTACCTCGGCAAAGGGATCGGGATAAACCCCCATGGCCAGCACCGCCGCGGCAAGCAGCCCCAGCACCAGGAATTCGCGCAGGTTGATGTCCTTCAGCTCCGCCACATGGGCATTGGCGATCGCCCCGAAGATGACGCGCTTGTACATCCACAGCGTATAGGCCGCCCCGAATATCAAGGTAACGGCCGCGAGCGCCGCGTACCAGAAACTAGCCTTCACCGCCCCCATGATCACCATGAACTCGCCGACGAATCCGCTGGTGCCAGGCAAACCGGAATTCGCCATCGCGAACAACATGAACAGCGCGGCAAACACCGGCATGGCGTTAACGACGCCGCCGTAGTCGGCGATCATTCGCGAGTGCAGCCGGTCGTACAGCACGCCGACGCACAGGAACAGCGCACCCGATACGAAACCGTGCGAGATCATCTGGATGATCGCGCCCTCCATGCCGATCGAGTTGAAGATGAAAATGCCGAGCGTGACGAAGCCCATGTGCGATACCGACGAGTAGGCAATCAGCTTCTTCATGTCGGCCTGCACCAGCGCCACCAGCCCGATGTAGACCACGGCGATCAGCGACAGCGCGATGACGACGCCCGCAAGATAGTAGCTCGCCTCCGGCACGATCGGCAGCGACAGCCTCAGGAAACCGTAGCCGCCCAGCTTCAGCATGACCGCCGCCAGCACCACCGAGCCGCCGGTCGGGGCCTCGACGTGCGCGTCCGGCAGCCAGGTGTGTACCGGCCACATCGGCACCTTCACCGCGAAAGCCAGGAAAAAAGCGAGGAAGATCAGGATCTGCGCAGCGAACGGCAGCGGCAACTGATAGTAGTCGAGCAGCGAGAAACTGCCCTGCGACACGTTGTAAAGATAGATCAGCGCGACCAGGGAAAGCAGCGACCCCGAGAGCGTGAAAAGAAAGAACTTGACTGCGGCGTAGACGCGGTTGGGACCGCCCCACACCCCGATGATGATGAACATCGGGATCAGCGTCGCCTCGAAGAACACGTAGAACAGCAGCGCATCGAGCGCGCAGAACACGCCATTCATGAAACCCGACAGAAACAGGAACGCCGCCATGTACTGCGCCACCCGGCTCTGAATCACCTGCCAGCCGGCGATGACCACCAGCACGGTGGTGAAGCTGTTGAGCAGGATCAGCAGCAGCGAAATGCCGTCGATGCCGAGGTGGTAGTTGACGTTGAAGCTCTCGATCCAAGGCGTGATTTCCATGAACTGGAAGCCGCTCGCCGCCGGATCGAAGCCGAAATAAAGCGGCAACGTCACCAGAAAGCCGAGGATCGAGCCCGCGAGCGCGATCAGGCGCGCGGCCTGCGCATTGCGGTCCGAACCGGTGATCAGTATCAGCACCCCGGCGACGATCGGCACCCAGATCGCGAGGCTCAGCAGCGGGAAACCAGGCAGCATGTATGGCTCTTGTTCTTCTTGTGGATCAAAAAACGAAAATCATCGTCATCAGCACCAGGATGCCGAAGATCATCGCAAACGCGTAGTTGTAAATGAAGCCCGACTGAATCTTGCGGATCACCTGCGCGAACCACGCAACGACGCCCGCCGAACCGTTGACGACGCCGTCGATCACCGCCACGTCCCCACCCTTCCACAAGCCGGTGCCGACCGAACGCGCGCCGCCGACGAACAGAAAGCTGTACGCCTCGTCGAACCAGTACTTGCGATCGAGGATGGTGTAGATCACGCCGGCCTTCTCCTTGATCACGGCGGGCAGATCCGGGCGCAGCAGATAGAGGTAGGTCGCTGTCGCGATGCCGGCAACGGCGAACCAAAACGGCGCCGTTCCGAAGGCGTGAAGGATCATCGCCACCACGCCGTTGAAGTCCTTGCCCATCTCCGCCAGAACGTCGTGCCCGGGCGCCACCGCAATCGCGCTGCCGAAATAGCCGCCAAACAACACCGGCCCGATCAGCCAGCCGACGCCGATCGAGGGAATGGCGAGCGCGATCAAAGGCACCGTGACCACCGCCGGCGATTCATGCGGGACATGACCATGGCTCGCGCCATGGTCATTATGAGATCGACCCGGCTGGTGGTCATTGTGCCCAGCAACCTGCTTATGCTCTTCATGATCGGCGTGGAGCTCGCGAAAGCGCTCCGCGCCGTGGAAAGTCATGAACAGCAGGCGGAAGGTGTAGAGCGCGGTCACGAACACGCACGTCAGCACCGCAAAATAAGCGAACGCCGAGCCCGGCAGCTTGGAGAAGTGCACCGCTTCGATGATCGCGTCCTTGGAAAAGAAGCCGGCAAATCCTGGAATGCCGGCACTTGAGATCGCGCCAATGAGCATGGTCCAGTAGGTGACCGGCATGTACTTGCGCAAGCCCCCCATCCTCCGCATGTCCTGCTCGTGGTGCAGCGCGATGATCACCGAGCCCGCGCCAAGAAACAGCAGCGCCTTGAAGAAGGCGTGCGTCACGAGGTGGAACATGCCGGCGGCGTAGGCCGAGGCGCCGAGCGCGACCGTCATGTAACCGAGCTGCGACAGTGTCGAATACGCGACCACGCGCTTGATATCATTCTGGACGATGGCGATCAGCGCCATGAACAGCGCGGTGATCGCCCCGATCACCATCACCACTGACAGCGCCGTTTCCGAGAGTTCATACAACGGCGACATGCGGGCCACCATGAAAATGCCCGCCGTCACCATGGTCGCCGCGTGGATCAGGGCTGAGATCGGCGTCGGGCCTTCCATCGAATCCGGCAGCCAGACGTGAAGCGGAAACTGCGCGGATTTCCCCATCGCGCCGATGAAAAGCAGGATGCAGATCACCGTCATCAGCGACCACGCCTGGCCCGGAATAATCTCGATCATGTTCCCGGCGAGGTTGCGCGCGCCGGCAAATACCGCGGCGTAGTCGAGCGTGCCGAAATACATCAGCGTGAGCGCGATGCCGAGCAGGAAGCCGAAGTCGCCGACGCGATTCACCAGGAAGGCCTTCAGGCTGGCGTAGATCGCCGTCGGCCGTGTATACCAGAAACCGATCAGCAGGTACGACATCAGCCCCACCGCTTCCCAGCCGAAAAAAAGCTGCAGGAAGTTGTTGGCCATCACCAGCATCAGCATCGAGAACGTAAAGAGCGAGATATAGCTGAAGAAGCGCTGGTAGCCGGGGTCGTCCGCCATGTAGCCGATGGTGTAAATATGGATCATCAGCGACACGAACGACACCACCAGCATCATGGTCGCCGACAGGCGGTCGATCAGAAAGCCGATCTCGAAGCGGGTGTTGCCGGACGCGAGCCAGGTATAGACCGGCCCGTTATAGACATTGCCGTTCAGCACATCGCTGAACACCGCAGCTGAAGCGACGGTACAGATCACCATGCCGACGATCGTCACCCAGTGCGCGCCGCGCCGGCCGATCGCCCAGCCAAAAAGTCCCGCGATGACAGCGCCAACGAGCGGCGCTACCGGCACGATAAGGTAAAGCAATTGCATTCGTGTCATGGCCGGCACCGGGTGAACGGGTGAACGGGTGAACGGGTGAGCCCCCTCACCCTACGGTCCGCCCCGGCCACGCGGGAGAGCGAAATCGTTTCACACCTTTGCTCGTTCACTCGTTCACTGTTCACTCGTTCACGCCTTTAGCCCTTCAGGCTATCCAGGTCTTCGACATCGATCGTATTCAGGTTACGGAACAGGGCGACGAGAATCGCCAGCCCGATCGCCGACTCGGCCGCCGCCACCGTCAGGATGAAGAACACGAACACCTGGCCGGCCGGGTCATCGAGAAAATGGGAAAATGCTATAAAATTCATGTTGACCGCGAGCAGCATCAGCTCGATCGCCATCAGCAGCACGATCACGTTCCTGCGATTGAGAAAAATCCCGATCACGCTGATCGCGAACAGGATCGCGCCCAGCACCAGGTAATGCGACAGCGAGATCAAACGGTTCCTCTTTTCGAGGATCGAGGATCAAGGATCAAGGATTGAGCAACCCGCGCGCCCGGCTTAAGTCTTGGCTCGATCCTCAATCCTGAATCCTCAATCCGGCTTTTTCTCCGAAGGCATTGACACAATCCGCACGCGATCCTGGCGGCGGACTGCGATCTGCTCCGCCGGGTCGATGTACTTGACCTGCTTGCGGCGGCGCAGAGTGAGCGCGATCGCCGCGACGATCGCCACCAGCAAAATCACCGCCGCGATCTCGAACGGATAGACATATTCGGTGTAGATGAGCCGGCCCAGTTCCTTGGTGTTGCTGTAGCCCGCGGGCAGCGGCGGTGGCGCCGGCGCGTCGCTGAAACCCGAAAAAAACCAAAGCGTGACCCCCATTTCGGCCACCAGCAGCAGCGCGACGAGAGCGCCGAGCGGAAGATAGTTCCAGAACCCTTCGCGCAACCGCGCCAGGTTGATATCGAGCATCATGACCACGAACAGGAACAGCACCATCACCGCCCCCACGTAGACCAGCACCAAGGCGATGGCCAGAAACTCGGCCTGCAACTGGACCCAGATCCCCGCCGACGTGAAAAATGCGAGCACGAGGAACAGCGCGGCATGCACCGGGTTGCGCGCCGTGATCACGCGCAGCGCGGCGAACACCAGGATCGCCGAGAAAAAATAGAAAACGAACGTTTCAAAAGTCATTTTATTAGCCGCAGATGAACGCAGATAAACGCAGGTTAACTTGTTGTTTTTTATCGGCGTACCCCTCAAAGGGGTATTGAGAAGAATCCATCGGCGTTAATCGGCGGTTCCGTCTCATCTGTAGGCTGCGTCCTCCGCGCGGTCCTTCGCGATCTGCTCTTCGTACGCATCGCCGACCGCGAGCAGCATCGGCTTGGTGTAGATCAGATCACCGCGGGTCTCACCGTGATACTCCAGAATGCGCGTCTCCACGATCGAATCGACCGGGCACGATTCCTCGCAAAAGCCGCAGAAAATGCACTTGGTGAGGTCGATGTCGTAACGCGTGGTGCGGCGCGTGCCGTCGTCGCGCTGCTCGGACTCGATCGTAATCGCGAGCGCCGGGCACACCGCCTCGCACAGCTTGCAGGCGATGCAGCGCTCCTCGCCGTTGGGATAGCGGCGCAGCGCGTGCAGACCACGAAAGCGCGGGCTCTGGGGCGTCTTCTCCTCGGGATACTGCACTGTGATCTTGCGCGCGAAGAGGTAGCGGCCGGTGAGCATCATGCCCTTGACCAGCTCGAACAGCAGGAATGTCCTGAAGAATTCCTGGATGCGCTTGATCATAACGGGCTCCACCACACCCAGAGGGGCGTCTGCATCCACGCGCCCAAGACGACGATCCAGAGTATCGTCAATGGCAGGAAGACCTTCCAGCCCAGCCGCATGATCTGGTCATAGCGGTAGCGGGGAAAGGTCGCGCGGAACCACAGGAAGCAGAACAGCACGAAAGAAACCTTGACCGCGAGCCAGAAGAAGCCATCGGCCGCAAGCCACGGCAGCCCCACCGCTGCGACCAGCGCCTCGGGCACCGGCGAGAGCCAGCCGCCCATGAACATGGTCGAAGCCATGGTCGCGATCAGGATCATGTTCGCGTACTCGGCCAGGAAAAACACCGCGAACGCCATACCCGAGTACTCGACGTGGAATCCGGCGACGATTTCCGATTCGCCTTCCGCGACGTCGAATGGCGCGCGGTTGGTCTCGGCGACCCCGGAGATGAGATACACCAGGAAAATCGGAAACAGCGGGATCCAGAACCAGTTGAGCAGCCCGTAGTTGCCCTGCTGCATCCTCACGATCTCGCCCAAGTTGAGGCTCTGCGCCGCCATCAGCACGCATACCAGCGCAAACCCCATCGCCAGCTCATACGACACCATTTGCGCCGCCGATCGCATGCTGCCGAGAAACGCGTACTTCGAGTTCGATGCCCAGCCGGCGATGATGATGCCGTAGACCCCCATCGAGGTAATCGCCATGATGTACAGCAGACCCGCATCGATGTTGGCGAGCACCGCCTCGGGACCAAACGGCACCACCGCCCACGCGGCGAGCGCCGGCATGATTGCCATGATCGGCGCCAGCACGAACAGGAACTTGTTTGCGCCGGTGGGAACAATGATCTCCTTGACCAGGAGCTTCAGGCCGTCGGCGATCGGCTGCGCCCACCCACCGAGCCAGGGAATTCCGAAGAATGTCACGCGGTTCGGGCCAATGCGAACCTGCATCCAGCCGATCACCTTGCGCTCGGCGAGCGTAAGATAGGCTACGCAGATCATCAGCGGCAGGACGATGCAGATGATGAGCAGCAGCGTCTTGATCGCCAGCAATACGGACGGCGCGAGCTCCTGGCCAAAAATCCAGACCACGGCCGTGGCGAGCAGGGCCCATAGCCCATTGCCGATATTGACGAACGGTTGGAATACCGCGGTCACACCGCCACCTTCTGTTGCACTGCGACGCGCTCGGCGCTCACCGTACCGAACATCGCACCGAGGCCGGCTGTTTCGGGTCGCGCTGCGGCGAGCCGGATGCAACCTGCGGGAAGTCTGTCATCCACCGCGTAGGGCACGACCGCCTCGCCTGTGCCTTGCCGCACGCGAACGTGATCGCCGTGGCGTAAACCGAGTTTGTCGGCTGTCGCACGGTTTATCCAAGCCACCGGCGGCGCGGCGGCGCGAGTCTTTTGCAGCGAAGGCGCGCGCCGCACGATCGCATCCGCGTCATAGATCGGAACTTCGCCGATGCGCTGCAATCCGTCAGCCTGCGCCGGTATGATGGCGCTGAGCGCGGTCGGGTGCAGCCGATTGTCCAGTTTGCTGCCGATGCTGCCGTCGCCTAACACCTCACGCCTCACGTCTTCCGCGCTGTCGTAATCGAAACCGCTCAACCCGAGCAGGTTGCCCAGCACACGCACCACTTTCCAAGCGGGACGCGTTTCGCCCAGCGGCTTCACTACGCCGTTGAAGCTCTGTACCGCACCTTCCGTGCTGATGAAGGTGCCGGCGGTCTCGGTGAACGGCGCGATCGGCAACAGCACGTGTGCGTAGTCGACGGCCCCATGCTGGTATGGGCTCAGCGCCACTACGAGCTCCGCCTGCTTGAGCGCGGCAAGCGATCGTTGTGGATCATGGGTATCCAGTTCCGCCTCCACTCCCAGCAGCAGATAGGCCTGGCGCGGCTGGGCGAGCATCTGCGCCGCGTTCATCCCCGTGGGTTGTGCCGGGAACGGCACGGCGCTTGCGATGTACGCGCCGACGCTGTTCGCCGCCTCGCCCAGGAAGCCAAAGTGCGCGCCAGTCATTTGTGCCAATTCCTGTGCCAGCGCGTGCAACTGCGCCGCCTGTGGGTGGTGCTGGGCGAGATTGCCAAGGAACACCGCACCGTTCTTGCCTGACCCAACGCTCTCCGCGATGCGCCGCGCCGATTCGGATACCGCTACACCCTCAAGCGCCCCGCGCATGCCGGTGCAGATGTCCACATTCTTTGCCTGCGCCGTCGCTTTCAGTACTTGCGCGAGCATGGCAGGCATCGCCGCAGGCGAGACAATCGCCTTATGCGCGACCCGCATCAGCAGATCGTCATCGACCGGGTTGATGAGGTTGAGCTGAGTTGCGCGCTTCACCGCCTGACGCAGCCGATGCGCGATGAGCGGATGATCCTTGCGCAGCGTGCTGCCGACCACCAGCACGCGATCGAGCTGGTTGATGTCGGCGATCTTCATCCCGAGCCAGGGTGCGCCCATGTGCTTGCCATCCGTGCCGAAATCGGCCTGGCGCAGCCGGAAATCCACATTGCCCGAGGCAAACTCGCGCGCGAGTTTGCCTAACAGGAAAAGCTCTTCAAGTGTTTGGTGCGGCGTCGCCAAAGATCCTATGCTCGCGGCGCCGTGCTGATCCCGGATGCGTTTGAGCTCCCTGACGACGAAGTCGAGCGCGACCTGCCATTCGACCTCTTGCCACACCCCGTCCCGCTTCAACATGGGCTTGGCGAGCCGCCGCTCGGAATTGAGCCCCTCGTAGGAGAAACGGTCCTTGTCCGACAACCAGCACTCGTTGATCGCCTCATTCTCGCGCGGCAGCACGCGCATGACGCGGTTCTGCTTGACCTGAACCGTCAGATTGGACCCCAGGCCGCAGTGCGGGCTGATCGCAGGCCGGTGCGTCAATTCCCAAGTGCGGGCGGAGTAGCGAAACGGCTTGGAGGTCAGCGCGCCGACCGGACAGAGGTCGATCACGTTGCCAGACAATTCGGAATCGACGGTCCTGCCGACAAAGGTGATGATCTCCGCATGCTCGCCGCGGCCGATCATGCCGAGTTCCATGATGCCGGCGATTTCCTGCCCGAAGCGCACACAGCGCGTGCAGTGGATGCAGCGCGTCATGTCCGTCGAAATCAACGGCCCCAGATTCTTGTTGACGACCACGCGCTTGTCTTCCTCGTAGCGCGAGCCGCTCGCGCCGTAGCCGACGGCCAGGTCCTGCAGCTGGCATTCGCCGCCCTGGTCGCAGATCGGGCAATCGAGCGGGTGGTTGATGAGGAGGAACTCCATCACACCCTTCTGCGCGGCGACGGCCTGCTCCGAATGCGTCCATACCTTCATGCCCTTGGTGACGGGGGTCGCGCACGCCGGCAAGGGTTTGGGCGCCTTCTCCACCTCCACCAGGCACATGCGGCAGTTAGCGGCGATCGAGAGCTTGCGGTGGTAGCAGAAATGCGGTACGTAAATGCCGGCCTGATTGGTGGCATCCATGATCGTCGCGCCCTCGGCGACCTCGAGCTGTTTCCCGTCTATCTCGATTTGAAACATCTTTCGCTCATCGTTCCGCGTTCATCGTTCATAAATAGTCCGGAACCATGCACTTCTTTTGCTCTATGTGATACCGGAACTCGTCACGGAAATGCTTGATGAAGCTCTTGACAGGCAGCGCCGCGGCATCCCCGAGCGCACAGATGGTGCGCCCGGCAATGTTATCGGACACGTTGTTCAACAAGTCCAGATCCTCGGGTTTGCCCTTGCCGTGCTCGATCCGGTGCACCATGCGATAAAGCCAGCCGGTGCCCTCGCGGCACGGCGTGCACTGGCCGCACGATTCTTCGTAGTAGAAATACGACAGCCGCAGCAGGCATCTCACCATGCAGCGCGTCTCGTCCATTACGATCACCGCCCCTGAGCCAAGCATCGAGCCCGCCTTGGCGATCGAGTCGTAGTCCAAGTCAGTCGCCATCATGATGTCGGCCGGCAGCACCGGCATCGACGACCCCCCGGGAATCACTGCCTTGAGCTTTTCGCCGCCGCGCATGCCGCCCGCCATCTCCAGGAGTTTCGGAAACGGCGTACCAAGCCTCACCTCGTAGTTGCCCGGACGCTCGACGTCGCCCGATACCGAGAAAATCTTGGTGCCGCCGTTGTTGGGCCGGCCGAGATTGAGGTAGGCCTCGCCGCCGTTCAAAACGATCCAAGGCACGGCGGCAAACGTTTCGGTGTTGTTGATCGTAGTCGGCTTGCCGTAGAGCCCGTAGCTCGCGGGAAACGGCGGTTTGAAGCGCGGCTGGCCTTTCTTGCCTTCGATCGACTCGAGCAGCGCGGTCTCCTCGCCGCAGATGTAGGCGCCCCAACCGTGATACGCGTGGAGCTCAAAGCTGAAATCACTGCTGAGAATGTTTTTTCCGAGATAACCCGCGGCGCGCGCCTCCTCGAGCGCTTGCTCGAAACGCTCGTAGATGTCCCAGATCTCGCCGTGAATGTAGTTGTAGGCTACCGAGCTGCCCGTCGCGTAGCCGGCAACGATCATGCCCTCGATCACGCTATGCGGGTTGTAGCGCAGGATGTCGCGGTCCTTGAACGTGCCCGGCTCGCCCTCATCGGAATTGCACACCAGGTATTTCTGCCCCGGGTACTGGCGCGGCATGAAGCTCCATTTGAGGCCCGTCGGAAAGCCCGCGCCGCCCCGCCCGCGCAACGCCGACTTTTTGACCTCGTTGACAATCTGCTCCGGCGGAGTTTTTTCGCCCAGGATCTTGCGCAGCGCCTGGTAGCCGCCGCGTGCCTCGTAGTCCTTGAGCCGCCAGTCGAGGCCGTTCAGGCCCTTCATAATGACCGCGTCGGGTCCGAAAATTTCAGCGGCAAAGGGAGGAACCGGCAGACCCATCACTTCAACTCCTCGAGCAAGGCATCCAGCTTGTCGGTAGTCATCGCGTACAACATGCGCTTGTTGTTGTGCAACAGCACTGGCGCATCACCGCACGCGCCCAGGCACTCGCCCTCTTTCAGCGTGAAACGGCCGTCCACGGTGGTTTCATTGAAACCGATCCCGAGTTTCTGCTTGAGATGCTCGCCCGTCGCCGCGCCCCCGGAAAGCGCGCACGGCAGGTTGGTGCAGATCGTGAGTTTGTGTCTGCCAACCGGCTTCAGAGCGTACATGGTGTAGAACGACGCCACCTCGTAGACCGCGATCGGCGGCATGCCGAGATACTGCGCAACGAAATCCATGGTCTCGGTGGACAGCCACCCCTTCTCGTCCTGCGCTATGGTGAGCGCCGCCATTACCGCCGACTGCCGCTGGTCGGGCGGGTACTTGGCGGTTTCCTTGTCGATTATCGCCAGCGCCTCCGGCGACAGCATCATGGGGGCATTCAACGGTCGATCTCCCCGAAGACAACCTCGAAGGTGCCGATAATGGCCACCACATCAGCGATCATGTGTCCACGCGCCAATTCGTCCATCGATGACAGATGGGTGAAGCTCGCGGAGCGGACCTTCATGCGGTAGGGCTTGTTCGCACCGTCCGAGACGAGGTAGACGCCGAACTCGCCCTTGGGATGTTCGACCGCGGCATACGCCTCGCCTTCCGGCACGTGCATGCCTTCGGTGAAAAGCTTGAAGTGGTGAATAAGCTCTTCCATGTTGGTCTTCATCTCCACGCGCGACGGCGGCGCGATCTTGTAGTTGTCGATCATCACCGGGCCGGGATTCTTGCGCAGCCAGTCGACGCACTGCTTGACGATGCGGTTCGACTGCCGCATTTCTTCGATGCGCACCAGGTACCGGTCGTAGCAATCGCCGTTGACGCCGACCGGCACGTCGAATTCCATCCGCTCATACGCCGCATAGGGCTGCTTCTTGCGCAGATCCCATTCGACGCCGGAACCGCGCAGCATCGGGCCGGTATAGCCGAGCGCCAGCGCGCGTTCCGGAGAGACGACGCCGATCCCCACGGTGCGCTGCTTCCAGATGCGGTTGTCCGTCAGCAGCGTTTCATACTCGTCGACGCACTTCGGAAACCGGTTGGTAAAATCCTCGATGAAATCAAGCACCGAGCCCTGGCGGTTCCGGTTGAGCTCGCGCACCGCCCTCTCATCGTGAAGCGGCGACGCGGTATATTGCGGCATGCGTTCCGGCAGATCGCGATATACGCCCCCCGGCCGATAGTACGCCGCGTGCATGCGCGCGCCGGACACTGCCTCGTATACATCGAGCAGGTCCTCGCGTTCGCGGAAGCAGTAGAGGAATACCGTCATCGCGCCGAGATCCAGCCCGTGCGCGCCCAGGCTGAACACGTGCGCGAGGATGCGTGTAATCTCGTCGAACATCACGCGGATGTACTGGGCGCGCAGCGGCACCTCGATGCCGAGCAGCTTCTCTGTCGCCATCACGTAGGCATGCTCGTTGCACATCATGGTGGTGTAGTCGAAGCGGTCGAAGTAGGGCAAGTTCTGAAGGTACGTCCGGTGCTCGGCCAGCTTCTCGGTCGCGCGATGCAGGAGACCGATGTGCGGATCGGCGCGCTGGATCACCTCGCCGTCGAGCTCCAGCACCAGACGCAACACCCCGTGCGCGGCGGGATGCTGCGGCCCGAAGTTCATCGTGTAGTTGCGAATCTCAGCCATTGGTTGCTTTGGCCGCGGAGCGTGAAACGTGAAAAGTGAAAAGTGAAAGATAAGTGCGCCTTGCGTGCAAGGCGTTATTCCGTTTCACGTTTCCCGTTTCACTTTTCACGCTTTAACCTTTGCGGAAGCCTTCGGAATCCGCGTAGTTCTCCTCGCGCACGATGCGCGGCACGATCTCGCGAGGATCGATCGTCACCGGCTGATAGATGACGCGCTGCTGGTCGGGGTCGTAGCGCATCTCGACGGTGCCGAAAATAGGAAAGTCCTTGCGGAACGGATGCCCCACGAAGCCGTAATCGGTGAGGATGCGGCGCAGGTCAGGATGGCCGGTAAATACGATGCCGAAGAGATCGAACGCCTCGCGCTCGAACCAGTTCGCGGACGGCCAGACTTCGATCAGCGAATCGAGCACGGGAAACTCGTTGTCCGGACAAAACGCGCGCACGCGCAAACGCCAGTTGCGCTCGACCGAAAGCAGGTGCGCGACGGCCGCGAAGCGTGGTCCGTCCCATTTACCGTCGCCGTACGCGTTATAGTCAACGCCACAGAGGTCTATCAGCTGCTGGAACTGCAAATCCGGATGGTCGCGCAGGACCTGCGCCGTGGCGCTGTAGTCGGCCGCCTTCACCTCAAGGGTCAGTTCCCCGAGCCGCTCGCCGAGCTTCGCGATCCTGTCGCCGAGAACGCTGCGGAGCGCGTCGTGGAGACGCTGGAGCTTCGGTGCCATCTAGCAGCCTGTCGAACCTAACAGCCCGAACAGGCTGCTAAAAGCAAAACCGGCTGACAATTCCAAAAAAAACCCGGCCGAACTGGGCGAACATGAAAAAAATTGAGGGTGAATTCGCATATCTATCATTTTCTCTTGCAAGTTTCCTGGCGCCGGTTTTGCATTAGGAGTTTGTCGGGGCCAAGTCCGACAAACTCCTAGCGTGCAATCGTATTGGTGCGCTTGATCTTGTTCTGCAACTGGATGATGCCGTAGAGCAGCGCCTCGGCGGTCGGCGGACAACCCGGCACATAGATGTCGACCGGGATGATGCGGTCGCATCCGCGCACGACCGAATAGGAGTAGTGGTAGTAGCCGCCGCCGTTCGCGCAGGAGCCCATCGAAATCACCCAGCGCGGCTCAGCCATCTGGTCGTAGACCTTGCGCAGCGCAGGCGCCATCTTGTTGCACAGCGTGCCGGCGACAATCATCACGTCGGACTGGCGCGGACTCGGGCGGAACACGATACCGAAGCGGTCGAGGTCGTAGCGCGACGCGCCCGCGTGCATCATTTCGATCGCGCAGCATGCCAGGCCGAAGGTCACCGGCCACAGCGATCCGGTGCGCGTCCAGTTGATCAGCGTGTCCGCGGTCGTGGTAATGAAGCCTTTTTCGGCAAGGTTTTCAGGTGCGCCCATAAGTCACCCCCAGACTACCGCCGTTCCAGAGTACCGTTCGTCCATTCATGGAGGACGCCAACCACCAGACAGAGAGCATCATCGATATGAAACCGAAAACGCCTATCTCCTGCCGCACGATTTCTCGCGGGAGGAGCAACGCGATCTCGACGGCGACCGGGACGAAGACGACCGCCACCAGGCGGTAGCGCACGTCGAACTTCATGCTCATGCGTGCGTCCGCAAATAACGTTGGAATTTTACCCCGCGGGGCGCTGGTGGGTCAATGAATCACGGTCGGAACGATACACCGTGCGTGCCAGTTCCGCTGCCAGGCGCGTAGCGGCGTCGTTCATGGTGGCGAACAGATTTTGTGCGACGCGCTCCCGCACCGGCGCGAGCAACGCCGGCAAGCGCACTGAGCGACTGAGCGCGCGGGTCTCGATCGCGTAGAGCCGCAGCATCTCGTGCAAGAGCCGGTAGAGATCCGGCTGCGGGTAAGTTGCGCGCAGCGCCGCCCGCAGGCCGACTCCCGCGCGCCACTCGGCGAGAATCCGGTATGCCGCTCGAAGAAGGCTTTCTATGCGCTGCATCCGCACCGGTGCGATTTCCTCGTATCGAATCACGATCCGCACGGGAAATGCGCCGACGCGCTCGAGGAACATCCGGTCGATCGCCCGGGTTGCATCGAAGAGTTGCTGTATCGCTTCGCGCCCCGGCGGTGATCCGGCGGTGAGCGCCTCGCCGGCGCGCCGGATCACGAGCGCGTCCTTGCGCACCTCCTTGTCGAGGTTCAAGGCGAGCACCGGCTCCAGGTGGGGCAATGCCAGCCGCAGGGGTAACGTTGCGCGCAGCGCCTCGATAGTGCGCCGGCTGTACGCAGCCATGATCTTTCCGTTCAAAGCTGCGAGGGCACTCGTCCGGTCCATGGGCAGCGGCTGGAGACACCTCGGGACGCGCCGCAGTCCGCGCGGTCGGCATCTCAGCCCGACGGCTATTTCGCTGCGCGGTGAAAACCGAGCATGCCGGCGAAGACAGTCTTCGCCGTAACATCGCGATAGCCCAGGTCATCGAGCACGTCGCAAAGCTCCTGCACCGAATAGAACATCTGCAGCGCGTTGATGAAGTACTCCTTGCACTTGAGCGCCGCCGGGCCGCTGCGGAAAAGAAAGCCCGTGAACCAGAGGCAGAACCGGAGATAGGCGTAATAAAGGACTTCCACCGTGCGGTTCGCCGGCCGCAGCATGTCGCAGTGGTAGAAGCGCCCGCCCGGCTTGAGCACGCGGCGGATCTCCGCGAACACCTGCCGAACGCGCAGGTGCCGCGAGGCAAACTGCAGCGTGACGGCGTCGAAGTGATTGTCCGGGAATGGCAGCGTATGCACGTCGCCGATCACGCTGCGGATCCGCAAACCGAGCGCTTCGGCGCGTTGCCGGCCGACCTCCTGCATGGCGGCGCTGCGGTCGATCGCGTGCACTTCGAGTGTCGGCTCGCGCTTGAGAAGCGCGATGCCGATGGCGTTGGTCCCCGCGCACACGTCGAGTACCCGCTCGCCGGACCGCACGTCCACGGTCGCCATGAACTCGCGCAGGAACCGGTTCCACAGTCCAAGGCTCGCGACGTGGTTGGCGCGGTCATAGTACGGCGCCACGTCGGCGAATACGTCATTCAGTTCCTTCGACCAGACGTCGTTGAATTGCTCTTCCCGTGCGATTTCCCGGGTGGCAACTGGCGGCGGATTCATCAGGTTTCCCTCCCTTCCTTCAAATCCGCATCAAGTAAAGCACTGACGCCGCGGTCCCCGCAAGCGCCCCGGCATAGACGATCGTGGCCACGAGCGTATCGGCGCGCACGCCAAGGTCGTAACAGGTGATGCGCAGGCGGTGGGCGGTGCTCCATAGCGACAGGAATACGGTTCCGGCAATCGCCAGCTTGGAGAACCAGTGGCTGGCGAAGGCGTGCAACCGCTCGTAGGCGAGCAGATCCGGCGCGTGGCCGAGAGCCGCCAGAAGCGTCAGGAGGATCAGTACCGGGATGAGAAAGGCGGTCAGCGTGCCACCGGCAGCGAATGGCCCCCACACGATAGGTTTGTTCGACCGGGCCATGTTCAAAACGCTCCCGCGAGCGCGAGGACCGCAAGCGACAGTAACCCCCAGCTGGCGTAGTGCGCGCCGGAAATCACGGCGTCCGGAAGAAAGTCTTCCCCGATCTGCACCGGCAGCGCCTTGGGCGTCAGGTTGAACCACGTCACGCTGTGATAAAGCGCGAAACCGAGCGCCAGCACGTGAAACACGATGCTTGCGGGGCTGCTGAGCCAGTCCCGAAAGCCTTGATAGGCGGCCGGCCCCTGCGACAGGCTGTTCAGGCCTGCGACCAGGAGCAGCGTGTAAGCACCGATGAAAATGCAGGTGACCTCGCGCGCCATGTAGCGCAGGTAGCGCGGGTGGCGGAAAAACCAGCGGAACTTCCGAACCTCTCGAACGTAGGGCTTGCGGCTCATTTCTTCACCCATGGCATCAGGTGTTCCTTGTACCAGTCGACCGTGCTCTTGATCTTGACCTGCTGCAGCGCGCCCGCCGGATCGACGTGCTCGGGACAGACCTCGGAGCAAGCGCCCGTGAACGAGCATTCCCACACGCCCTCGGTCGCCGCGATTTCCTCCTGGCGCGCGTCGCGACCACCGTCGCGCGAATCCTGGTTGTAGCGGTGGGCGAGCGCGATCGCCGCGGGACCGATGAATTTCGGGATCAGGCCGTATTCCGGACAGGCCGCGTAGCACAGCATGCAGTTGATGCACAGGGTGTACTGTTTGAATTTTTTCAGCTCGGCGGGCGTCTGGCGGTACTCGCCCTCGCTTACCGGTTTTTCCTGCTTCGGAATCAGATACGGCTTCACGCGCGCCAGCTTGGCCATGAAGTCGTCGATCACGGTCACCAGGTCGCGCTCGATCGGGAAATGCACGAGCGGCTCGACGCGGATCACGCCCCCGTAATCGCGCAGGAAGGATTTGCATGCCAGCTTTGGCTCGCCGTTGATCATCATGCCGCAGCTTCCGCAAACCGCCATGTGGCAGGACCAGCGGTAGCTCAGCGTCGGGTCTATCGTCTCCTTTACGCGGTTCAAGGCATCGAGCACCACCCACTCTTCCTCGCAGCTGACAGAGTAGCGCTGAAAATGCGGCTCGCTGTCGTTTTCCGGGTTATAGCGCAGCACCTCGAGCTCGAACATGCGCTCGCTCACTCGTGGTCTCCCGAGTAATCACGCACGCCGGGTTGCGACTTGGTGATCACCACGTCGCGATAGTCGATTCGGGGCGGGTCGCTCGAGTGAAAGTGCGCCAGCGAATGGCGCAGAAACTTCGTGTCGTCGCGCTCGACAAAGTCGAGCCGCTGGTGGGCGCCCCGCGATTCCGTGCGCGCGAGCGCGCTTGCCGTGACCGCCTCGGCGCAATCGAGCATCGACCCCAGTTCCAGCGCCTGTAGCAGGTCGGTGTTGTAAACATTGGTCTTGTCGGTCAGTTCGACTTCAGCGTAGCGATGGCGAAGCTCGCCGAGCTTTTTGCATGCCTCCGACAAGCCGTCTCTGCTGCGATAGATTCCCGCGTTCTCCTCCATGGTCGTCATCATTTCCTTGCGCAGCCCGGCGATCGATTCCTTGCCGCCGGTTTTCTCGAACAGCGAGCGAATGCGCGCCTGTGCCGCCGTGGCCTTCGCCGCAAGCGCCGCATCGTTTCCCGGACGAGCGCCGGACCGGACGTACTCTGCTGCGCTCAGCCCGGCCCGCCGCCCGAACACTAAAATCTCGGTGAGGGAGTTCGAGCCCAGCCGATTTGCGCCGTTGATGCTCACGCAGGCGCACTCGCCCGCCGCGAACAGTCCGGCGAGCGGCGTCGCGGCCCTGATGTCCGTATCGATACCGCCCATCATGTAATGCACGACCGGGCGCACGGGCACCGGGTCGGTGACCGGATCGACGCCCAAATAGCTGGTGGCCATGTCCCGCACCAAGGGCAGGCGCTCGTTGATCGTCTTCTCCCCGAGATGCCGCATGTCGAGCAACATGCAGTCGCCCCACTTCGTGGGCAGCATATTGCCCTTTTTCTGCTCGTGCCAGAACGCCTGGCTGACCCGGTCGCGCGGGCCGAGTTCCATGGTCTTGAGTTGCGGCTTGCCAACCGGCGTTTCCGGTCCCATGCCATAGTCCTGCAGAAAGCGGCGACCATTCTTGTTGAGCAGGATTCCGCCTTCACCGCGGCAGGCCTCGGTCAGCAGGGTGCCCGTGTTGGGCAGACCGGTCGGATGGTACTGGACGAATTCCATGTCCTTGAGCGGCACGCCAGCGCGGTAGGCCAGCGCCATGCCGTCACCGGTCTTGATCGCGCCGTTGGTGGTGAACGGGAACATGCGGCCGGCCCCACCGCCGGCAACGATCACTGCGCGCGCCTGGAACTGCCGCATCTGGCCGCTACGCATCTCGATCGCCGTGCACCCCTGGCAGCGTCCGTCATCCACGATCAGGTCGGTGGCGTAGTACTCGTCGAAGCGCTGGATCGAGGGAAATCTGAGCGACGTCTGGAACAGCGTATGCAGGATATGGAAGCCCGACTTGTCGGCGGCAAACCAAGTGCGTTGTTTCTTCATGCCGCCGAACGGCCGTACCGCCACCGCCCCGTTCGGCTCGCGGCTCCACGGGCAGCCCCAGTGTTCGAGCTGGATGAGCTCCTTGGGCGCTTCCCGGACCAGATACTCGACGGCGTCCTGGTCGCACAACCAGTCCCCGCCGCCGACAGTATCGTTGAAGTGATGATCGAGGCTGTCGTCGGGTTTGATCACACCGGCGGCCCCGCCCTCGGCGGCGCAGGTGTGGCTGCGCATCGGGTAAACCTTGGAGATCAGTGCGATGCGCAGCTGGGGATCGGCCTCTGCGAGCGCGATCGCGGCGCGCAGTCCTGCGCCGCCTGCGCCGATGATGGCTACATCTGTCTGAATCGTTTCCATCCGGGTGGTCGCGGGCCGTCGTGGGGCGATCGTCTCGATGCTGGCGCCTAGCAGCCTGTCGGACTTAACGGTCCGTACAGGCTGCTAAAACGACTCTGGCATCGATCCGCTACTCCCATTCCAGCGCGCCCTTCATCCATTCATAGATGAAACCCACCACGAGGATGCCGAGAAATACCACCATCGCCATGAAGCCGAAGAAACCGAGTTCCTGCAGCACCACCGCCCACGGGAAGAGAAACGCGATTTCCAGGTCGAACAAGATGAAGAGGATCGCCACCAGGTAGTAGCGCACGTCGAACTTCATGCGTGCGTCCTCGAACGCTTCGAACCCGCATTCATAGGGCGCGAGCTTTTCGCTGTCCGGACGGTGCACGCCGAGCAGGCGGGTCAAGCCTCCGCCGAGCAGAACCGGCACGACGCCGACCGCAAGGCCGACGATAATGAACATCAGGATCGGGAAGTAGTTTTCCAGCATCGGGATTCAGGATACAGCAAAACCCTTTTCGACAACGCGCTTCATGGCAGTATTCGACTCGGATCACCCAGTCAAGATTTGCAAACCTGCCGCATTGTGCTGGATTCCGAATCGCAAATGCTTGATCCAGGTCAAACTCGAATTCATAATCTTGGTGCCGACGGAGAGACTCGAACTCTCACGGCTATCGCCACCGCCCCCTCAAGACGGCGTGTCTACCAATTCCACCACGTCGGCGTATCAAATCCAGTGCAAAATACAGAATGCAGAGTGATGAGTTGAATGTCAAAAGCTCCGCACTCTGCACTCATCGCTCATCACTTGGGAACCTCTCCCGCTTTCGACCCGCTTTCGGATGGCGTAGCCGGGACGGTCGGAGCGGCTTGCCCTGCCGGCGTACTCGGTACCGGCACATCCGACGGCACTGACTTGGTGGGCGCCGCCGGCGTCGCCATCACGCCTTTGTGTTCCGTTCTGCGCGCGGACAAATAGGTCAGTCCCAGGCTGCTCAGAAAAAACACCACGGCCAATATCGCCGTGGCGCGGCTCAGAAAGTTGGCCGATCCAGCCGAGCCGAACACGCTGCCGGAAGCGCCGCCACCGAACGCGGCGCCGACATCGGCACCCTTGCCATGCTGCAGCAGCACCAGACCAATAACGCTCAGCGCGGCAAGCACATGTATTACCAGAACCAGAATTTCCATTTCGCTTTCACCTTAAGCCGCCGGCTGCGCCGCGCGGCAGATCGCTGCAAACTCGCCGACAATCAGCGATGCGCCACCGATCAGCCCACCATCGATATCCGGCATCGCAAACAGCTGCGCGGCACTTGCGGCCTTCACGCTGCCGCCGTAAAGAATCAATACCCCTCCCGCTACCGCCGCATCCGTGGCCGCCAGGCGATTGCGGATGAACGCATGCACCGCCTGCGCCTGCGCCGGCGTTGCGGTCTTGCCGGTACCGATCGCCCACACCGGTTCGTAGGCAATGACCGCCTGCGCCAGTGTTTTCACGCCGGAGTGCGCGATCACGGCGTCAAGCTGGCGGGCGACGGTCATTTCCGTCACCCCGGAGTCGCGCTCGCCCAACGTCTCTCCGACACACAGTATCGGCGTCAGCCCGGCTTTGAGCGCTTGCGCAAACTTGAGCGCGACGATCTTGTCCGTTTCGCCGAACACGCTGCGCCGCTCGGAGTGACCGACGATGACATAGCGACAGCCGAAATCGGCGAGCATCGCTGCTGAAACGCCGCCGGTGTAGGCGCCGTTGTCAAACTGGCACAGATCCTGTGCGCCCCACGCGATACTGGAGCCGTGCAACGCCTGCTGCAGTTGGAACAAGTACGGGAAAGGCGCGCAAACCACGCATTCCACGCCGGCAATCGGGGATAACGCGGGAATCAGGGCCTGCAGCAGCGCCTGGTTGGAGGCCAGGTTGCCGTTCATTTTCCAGTTGCCCGCTACCAGCTTGACCCGCATTACCGACCCGGCCATTAAACCTGCCGAATTCTACAGGCGAAGGCCGGGAGGGTCAACGCGAAAGAAATGGGGGTGCATCGCGAAAGCACGTTGATTACAGGGAAAAAATGCCCGGCGAGCCAGAGGCAAAAAGCCGCGGCAGCTTGACCGAAATGCTCAGGCCCGATCTGTAGCAAAGACAAGCCCTTGGCGTCACGATCGGAGGCGGGTGTTTTGCCTGGCTCGCTCAGGAGGAACGGCAAGTCGCGGTCTGATTGCGGCGTTCATACCAGGCACGCGTCCGATTTACGATGTTAACGACCGACAGCATCACGGGCACCTCGATCAGCACGCCGACGACGGTCGCGAGCGCGGCGCCGGAATTGAACCCGAACAAGCTGATTGCGGTCGCCACTGCGAGCTCAAAAAAGTTGCTCGCGCCAATCAGCGCCGAAGGACACGCGACGTTGTGCGCGACGCCGAACCTGCGGTTGAGCAGATACGCGAGCCCCGAGTTGAAATAGACCTGCACCAGGATCGGCACGGCGAGCATCGCGATCACCAGCGGCTGATCGATGATCGCCTCACCCTGGAACGCAAACAGCAGCACCAACGTCGCGAGCAGCGCTGACAGGGCAACGGGCTGCCACGCGGTCAGCGTGCGGCCCAGCGCATCGCCACCGCGCGCGAGCAGCCTGCGCCGCCACCACTGGGCGATGATCACCGGCACCACGATATAGAGCGCGACCGAGATAAACAGCGTATCCCACGGCACGGTGATCGAGGACAGCCCGAGCAGCAGCGCAACGATCGGCCCGAACGCAAAGATCATGATCAGGTCGTTCAACGCGACCTGGCTCAGTGTGAAATACGGTTCGCCGCGCGAGAGCTGGCTCCACACGAAGACCATCGCGGTACACGGGGCGGCGGCGAGCAGAATCAGCCCCGCGACGTAACTGTCGAGCTGGTCGGCCGGAAGATATGGCGCGAAAACTTGGCGAATGAAGATCCACGCCAGCAGCGCCATCGAAAATGGCTTGACACCCCAGTTGATGAACAGCGTCACGGCCACGCCGCGCCAATGTTCGCGCACTTGGTGCAAAGCTCCGAAGTCGATCTTCAGCAGCATCGGCACGATCATCGCCCAGATCAACACGCCAACCGGGACGTTGACACGCGCGATTTCCAGCCTTCCAACTGCCTGAAAAAACGCGGGGAAGATCTGGCCGAGCACAATGCCGGCAATAATGCAGAGGAATACCCAAAGCGTCAGCCCGCGCTCGAACAGCCCGAGCGCCGGCCGCGCCGGGGCAGCCGCTATCGCATGAGGTTGGATCACGACAGAGATTCCCGATCGTCGATGTCGCCGATTTCGCCAAGTTTCTGGTTGAGCGATGGCGTGCCGAGCTCAGCAAGCGGCAGGTTCAGCAACATCCGGCAACGGCGCATACCGCCTGCCAAATTTATCGACCGCGAAATGCATATGAAAGGATTTCATGGTATTGCTCCTTTCTTGACTTGTACCGGCGGCAATAACTCCGGGCCACAGACATTGCCGCCACAACAATTTTCCGTAAGGAAACCAACCAACTTGAGCATGGACTCGAAATTGGCCGAATAGATTACAAAGCGTCCTTCCTGGCGCGAGGTGACGAGCCCGGCGTGGTTGAGCTCCTTGAGGTGAAACGACAGCGTGGCTGGAGGCAGGCCCAGTTTTTCGGCGATAGTGCCCGCAGCTATTCCTTCCGGCCCGGCTCGCACCAGCAGCCGGTAGATTTTTAGCCGCGACTCCTGGGCTAAAGCGCCGAGCGCTCTTACTGCTGCCTTAGTTTCCATGGTTTTAATAATATCGAAATAACAAGCCAAGGTCAACCGGCCGCTGCGCCCTCCTATTTACGACAGGCTGATCGAAAAGGCGCAGGTTTTCAGCACGTCCTCGGCCCAGCTCAACGCCGCAACGACGCTCGGCATGCCGATGGTGCTTAGAACTCAATGCGATGCCCGACGATCACGTGGGCGTCGAGTTGGAGTGCTGCCGCCACGTATGTCGTTGTCGCGACGCATGCAGCTCGGCTTACTACTGCGGCGCGTCCTGCAGCCCTTGCGGCGGTTGCCAGCGGCGCAGAATCGCGTCCGGGTTGTCGTTTTGGCGCGGGTGCGGCGCCTTGGACGCGGTGCCGGCGGCGATCCAGCCGACGAGAGTTTCTCCCGGTCCGCAGAAGACGTTGCAGATAGCCGGGTCCGCGGCCTTGCGGCCGCTGAGCATCTTGGCGCCGAAGCCCATCAGATGGAGCGCGGTGAGGAAATTGGAAAGCGCGCCGCCCGCAGCCAGCCATTGCTCATGCGGCGGTACCCGGGGGTGGCCGCTCTCGATACGAACGACAAAAGCCAGGAGCAAAGGCCCCAGCATCGCGCGGTTACGCTCTACGACAACTTCTTCGTCAGACTTGCCGCTTCTGCGCGCAAAGTCGGCGAAAAGCTCTCCAAGCAGTGGCCGCATTTCGTCCGGAATCAACACAAAGCGGAACGGTAGCAGTTTCTGGTGATCGGGAGCCCTGAGCGCCGACCAAACCGCAAGCCAGACCTGCTCCTCGGTGGGGGCTGGGGGTACCAAGTGCTTCGGGCCAACCGAGTGGCGCGTGAGCAGTTGTTTCAGCGCATCGCTGCACGCGAGTTCGCTGGACTTCCATTCCGCACGCTCGTTCATGAGATTCTATTTGCTCCTCGTTGCAAGCTACGTTATCCGCCGTGCTGTGCCCGCTTCCATAATTACGAAACGGTCGGTCAGTTCGGCGAGTTCACGGTAAAAGCCGCTTTGCGCGCCGGCCCTGACGGCTGCTGTGAAAGGGCCGACCCAAGACCCGAGGTGCGCGTCGAGAAAACGTTTTCGAAGACCGGCCATTGCCGTCAACGCTTCCGGGTCGTCATTGCGGCGCGCTTCATTTTCCCGGTAAATAAGCAGATAGAGAAACTCCAGTTCGGCCGCAATGTGATCGGGCAGTTCGCGAAAATCCTCGTCGATCTCGAATCCGCCCTCCTGGTAAAGTGCCTGAACCGCCATCGTCGAGTCCCGCATGAGGGTCTCCTCTCCCTCCAGCCAGACCGATCCGTACGGCTTGGCAATGATATGGGCGGGACCGAGGAAAAGCCGCGTGTAATCGAGGAGCAGGCTGTCGGATCCTTCGGCAGAGAATTCCTCGCCCAGCCGGCGTGCGTGCACTGCAAGGTCCGGGTGTATCCGCGTCGCGGCGTCGCGCATCGAATCGAAGACCTTCTCTTCCGCGTACTCCGGGCCCGGCTGGTAGTAGCATGCCGCCAGAAAGCGGCACAGGTTCTCGCGAGCTGTTCCTTGCTCCTGATCGTACTGTGGCATCCGGACTCCTGAAATGGAAAAGGGGGCGATGGACCGCCCCCAAGTTTATACCGGCGCCCGGCAGATCAGGCTCTGGCGCTGTAATTGCGAATGTAATGCACGTTCGGCTTGGTCCCCTTGTCCTCCTGCAGGCGGAACGACTTCTCTGCCTTCAGCACCTTGGCGATCTCCGAGTTCGGATCGTCCTGGTCGCCGAAGATCCGGGCCTTCGCGGGGCAGGCCTCGACGCACGCCGGCTGCATGCCGTTGCTGACACGGTGATAGCAAAAATTGCATTTTTCCACCACGCCCGCTTTGCGGATCGGCTTCACCTCTTCCGACGCGTACTGATTCA
>MERI01000133.1 GCA_001772005.1 Betaproteobacteria bacterium RIFCSPLOWO2_12_FULL_62_58
CTTCATGACCACGTCCACCACGGCGTCGAACATCGCGCTTTCCTCCATCGCCGGCTCGGCGCTCGCCGCCTGGATGTAGTTCTCGATCTCCTCAGGCACGGCGGGCAGCCCGTACATGTCGAGGATCTTCTGGCGGATCTCCTGCTGGTACGCGCGGATGTGCTTGTCCGCGTCGATCTCCTGGGCCCAGAGGTTCTGCATGATCTGCACGGGCCCCTTGCCGAAGATGTCGCGCTTGAAGATGTCGGTGAGCGACGCCTGGGGATCCACGGAGAACACCAGCACCTTCTTGCCCTGGCTCGCGAGCCAGTACGCCGCCGCCGCGGAGAAGGTGGTCTTGCCGACGCCGCCCCCGCCGCCGAACATGATGTAGCGGCGCTCGGGATGCTGCAGGAACACGTCCTTGAATCCCATCGCCTACCCGAACATCGCGTCCGCGACGTCCTTCTCGCGCAGCATGCGCCGCTTCCACGTGGCGATCTGCGGCACCACGTAGGGCAGGAGCCGCAGGCTGTAGTAGGGCGGCAGGATCGGGATGCCGAGCAGATCGCCCATCGTGATGAGGATGAAGAGGTGTTCCATCGACGCGCGCGTGCGCAGGGCCGCGCGGCTCATGTCGTGAGCGGCCATGCCGTACACGGTGTCGCAGATGTTTTGCCACAGCCTCTTCGCTGCCGATACCTTCTCTTCTTCTGTCATGGCCGTTTCCTTTTCATACGCCGTGCAGGTGATTCTCATGGTCGCTGCCGAGCTCGCGCTCGCGCAGCACGCTGCGCTTCCAGATCTCGACCTGCGGCACCACAAAGGGCAGCAGGCGCAGCCCGTAGTAGGGCGGCAGGATCGGCACGCCGAGCATGTCGCCGAACACGCCGAGCATGAACAGCGTCTCCATCGAGGCGCGGATCTCCAGCGCCTGCTGCGCGATCTCGTAGCCGGACATCCCGTACATGAATTCGCGCAGCGCCCGCCTCCACCCGCGGGCGACGAACGTGCTATCGTTCCCGTTCATGATGACAGAACTCGTCGGAGTCGCCGCGGTCGCGGTCGTCGCCTGGTTCGCCGCGGGCACGATCTGGAACGTCCACCTCGGGCGCGAGCTGATGCGCTGGATGCAGGGCGGCCTGAGTGTGCTCGGCGGCCGCACCACGGTGCGCTGGCTGGGCTCGACCGCGGTGGAGATGGTGCTGAGCGACGCGAAGCCCCCTTTCGCAGCCGTCACGCTGGTCATCTTCCTCGAGCCGCGCGACCTGCCATGGTGGCCGATTTCGCGAGCCCGCGGACGGCGCGACACGCTCATCATTCGCGGCGTGCTGCGCCGAGCCCCGGCGGTCGAGCTTGAAGCGCTCGACCCGGTGAGCTGGTCCGGTCGCGACGCGCTCCCGCGCGTTCCGCGGGAGTGGCTGGTGGTGCGCCAGGCCGCGGCCCCCGGTGGCCCGGTCGTGCATCACGCAGGTGCTTCGGCGCTCGCTTGCGCCGAGGCGCTGATGGCGCTCGCCGAGCGCGCCGGGCTGGCGGTGGGGCGGCTGTCCGTGCGCCGCACCGAGCCGAACTTCCAGCTTCATGTCCCCCTTCCCGATCGCCGGCAGCCCGCGCGAGACTTCTTCGAAGCCGTGCACGCCCTCGCCGAACGCGCGCTCGCCTGACACGATCCGGGCCACCTATGCCCAGGGTGGCGCGGGCGCCGCACGCGGGATCTGCGCCGCGGGGGTCGCGCCGTGACGGAAGTACGCCTTGTACCCGTCCCACCCGATGAGGACGGCCGCCACGAACAAGAGCACGGAGACCGCGATCATGGCCCACGCGCCCGCCACGGGCAGCGCCGTCATCTTCGGATTCGCCGCGATCGTCACGTAGAGGTTCCGCGCCGTGACGGCGGTTGCCGCCAGCGTGGTCACGTACATAAAGATCATCGGCAGCAGGGCGTAGGTCGGGTTGCGGTTCTCCGACTTCAGCCACACCGACACCACGAGGAGGCTCAGGGCCGCCATCAGCTGGTTCGAGGCGCCGAACATCTGCCAGAGGTAGACCCAGGTGCCGGTGAGCACCAGCGCAGCCGTGAAGCCCATGGAGATGAAGCTCGACACGTGCATGTTGCGCATGGGCGGGATGGCGTCGCCCACCCATTCGGCGAGCGTCACCCGCATCACGCGGAAGACGAGCTGCGTGACCGTCAGCACGATGATCACGAACGTGGCGAAGCCGAGCGCGGTGCCGAACGTCTCGGGTATCAGCCCGAAAGTCCCGGCGTACACCAGCTTGCCGACGCCGGCCGCGAACCGGCCGCCGCCGCCGCCGGCTCCGGCGATGGAAACGGCAGTCAGAGACAGCAGCGCGAGGGGGAACTCGCCAAACAACATCGCCCCTGCGCCGACCGGCAGTGCGTCAGTGTCGTACTCGATCTGCCGCGCCGTGCCGATCGAGCCGACGAGCGCATGCCAGCCCGAGATGGCGCCGCAAGCGATCGTGACGAAGAGCATCGGCCACAGCGGCTGCCACGCCTTGGCCGCGTCGATCGCGAATCCCAGGTCCTTGAACGCCGGCAGCGCGAACGCGCCTATGAGCGCGCCCGACGCGTCCTTCGTGCCGAGAAGCGGCGCGACGACCATTCCCAGCGCGCTCAGCAGGATGGTGATCGAGGTGATCCAGAAGCCGATGTAGTTCACCGGCTGCGCGAAGCGCCAGATCGGCAGGTTCGCCCCCATGTAGCTGAAGCCGAAGAGGAAGACCATCCACAGGAGGTAATTCGGCAGCGTCTTGAGCAGGCCGGTACCCGCGTCATACGCGGGCGTGGTCGGCCGCACGCCGTCCTTGCCCGGCGCGGGGATGCGCGGGTCTGCAGCCGTAGGATCCTCGACCGAGAACAGCGGCTGGCGGTCGTTCAGCTCGTCCACCGCACCGTTCAGCTGCACGATGACGGCCGCAACCGGGCCCTGCACCAGCGCGCCCTTCTCGTCGCGGTGCTGGCCCCAGGGTCCGGCCACCATGCCGGCGAGCGTGAGCGCTACGACGAAGACCGTGACCCCCATGATGCCCATCTTCCAGCGGTACATCATCTGCCCGGCAAGCAACCCCATCAGGGCGAGCATCACGATGCCGAACGGAACATCCGGACGCGCCGAGAGAATCGCCGCCAGGATGCCGACGAACGCGCCGGCGAGCAGCATCAGGTAGAAGAAGATGAAGACGAACAGGATCGTGCGCGTGCGCGGAGCGATGAGCTTGTGCGCGATCGCCGACAGGCTGTTGCCGTCGTTCCGCACCGCGACCATGATGGCCGAGTAGTCGCTCACCCATCCGATGAAGCTGACGCCCAGCACCAACCAGGCCAGCGACGGCGACCAGCCCCAGAGATTGGCGGCGGTGATGGGTCCGACGATGGGCCCTGCGGCCGCAATGGCCTTGAAGTGATAGCCGAAGAGCACATTGCGGCTGGTAGGCATGAAGTCGACGCCATCCATATACATCTTGGCCGGTGTCGCCCGCTTGGCGTCGGACTGGATGATGTTGCGGTCGATCCACTTGGCGTACAGGTTGTACGCGAGATAGGCGGTCAGTACGCCGATGACGACGATCCAAAGAGTGTTCATGATTCCGCTCCTTCCTCGATCGAATGGCAGTGTCCGCGGTGCGTGCTGGCATAGAGATGCACGAAGCCGCGGATCTGCCCGATGGTGAACTCCTTGTGCACGCGCTCCCCGAACTTCCGGATGCTGCACACGCTCCGGTATGCCTTGACTAGTTGTTCACTCGTGAGCTGCACATTCGCCATCTCCAGGCGATCCGTAAAAAATTATTTACCTCCGAAAAGGGTCGCGTATTGATCTGCGTCAAGAGTTTGCAATTTGCCATCGCTTGCCCGGCCTCGGACTTGATCAGGATCAACCTACGCCGCGCAATGGCGGGCTAGTATTTTGCTTCTTAATGCGGCTTTGCGAGGGGGCAGCGCAATGGATCTCAATGAGGCGATCACTGGCCGACGCGCGGTACGCGAATACACGGAAGAAGCTGTCGATGAGCGAACCATCCGTCGTCTGATCGACGCCGCCGTGCACGCACCGAGCGCGGTAAACCAGCAGCCGTGGACATTCACGGTCGTGCGCAATCAGGGCGTGCTCGATCGGATCTCGGGTGACGCGAAGTCCCACATGCTTGCGACCATGCCCGCGAGTTCCCATGCCGAGCACTTCCGATCGCTGCTCAATGATCCGAATTTTCACATCTTCTATCACGCGCCCGTACTGATCCTGATTTCGGCGGTCGCGGAAGGTCCCTGGGCCGTCGAAGACTGCGCGCTGGCTGCCGAGAACCTGATGCTCGCCGCGTACGCTGCCCGACTCGGCACCTGTTGGATCGGTTTCGCGCAGAGCTTCCTCAATACGTCGGCCGGGAAGAATATGCTCGGCCTTCCCGCCGCTTGGGTGTCGGTTGCGCCAATCATCGTCGGGTACCCGAAGGCTGCGCCGCCGCCCGTCCCACGCAAGGAGCCCGAGGTCCGCTGGATTGGCTGAGAGCTTGCCGATCTTGCCGCCGAAGCCCAGCACACTGCGACGTTTTCCCAAACATTCTTTCATCAGGATCCGAATCATGGCCCACCTGTTCGAACCCCTCACGCTGCGTAGCATCGTCCTGAACAACCGCATCGGCATCCCGCCCATGTGCCAATACTCGGCGCGCGACGGCATGGCGGCAGACTGGCATTTCGTGCATTACGGCAGCCGCGCTGTCGGCGGCGCTGCGCTGATGATCATTGAGGCAACAGCTGTGACACCGGAGGGACGGATCACCCCGGGCGATCTGGGCATCTGGGACGATAAGCAGATCGAGCCGCTGGCGCGCATCGCGCGCTTGGCGCGTGAGCAGGGTTGCGTAGCCGCCTTACAGTTGGCTCATGCCGGCCGCAAGGCCAGCGTCACACTGGGTTGGCAAGCGCAACGCACGCTGAGCAAGAGCGAAGGCGGGTGGACGATTGTTGGACCGTCGCCTGTGGCCTTCGGCGAAGGCTATGCTGTGCCGAGTGAACTCGACGAGGCCGGCATCCGCCATGTGATCGCGCAGTTTACGGCCGGCGCTCGTCGTGCGCGCGAAGCCGGTTTCCAGGTAGTAGAGATACATGCGGCGCACGGCTACCTGCTGCACCAGTTCCTGTCGCCGCTATCGAACCGTCGTACGGATGTCTTCGGCGGCACCTTCGAGAACCGTACCCGCCTGGTGCGGGAAGTCGTCGCCGCAGTCCGCTCCGAATGGCCGGAGCGACTCCCCCTGCTGGTCCGCCTGTCGGCCACCGACTGGGTCGATGGAGGCTGGAATGCGGACGAGACGGTCGAGCTGTGCCGCACGCTAAAGGGGCTCGGTGTCGACCTGGTAGATGTCTCATCCGCTGGCCTGGTACCGACAGCGGAAATCCCCGCCGGCCCCGGCTTTCAGACCGAGTTCGCCGCGCGGGTACGCCATGAGGCTGGCGTCGCCACCGCCGCCGTCGGCCTGATCACCTCGCCCGCGCAGGCCGATCACATCGTCCGCACCGGGCAAGCCGATATGGTGCTTTTGGGCCGTGAAATCCTGCGCAATCCCTACTGGCCGCTGGGTGCCGCCCAGGCACTGGGGCAGACCGTATCTTGGCCACAACAATATCTACGTGCCGCGCCACCGGGTTCGACGGCTCGCAACTGCACCTCGTAATCCACAGAAATTCGGTTAAGCGCAGGCACCTATCAAGAAGGATTCGTTAGACCGCTGTTGACCAGAATCGTCCGGCGGCGTGCGGCGCGCTTGCCCGGACTGCCATAAGCACGTAACAGCAGCAGTCATCACTTCCTGTCGTCACTTCCCTCCCGTCACTACTTTTCGTCACTGCCTAAGGCCAGCAGATCGACGATGGACCCGCCGCCATGGATGCGCCGGATGGCTTCCGCGAAGAGCGGAGCGGTTTCCAGCCAGACTGTAGAACCGGGTCGGACCCGCACAACGCATTGATCCGGGGATATAAGACCGTAAGATAAGGGGCGGCCTAGGCGCTTGGCAGCACCTTTTCGAAAACAAAACGCACGCCTTTATGGAGGTGGAACGATGCCCCGCGCCCACCGCCACTTTCTGCCCAATCATGTCTGGCACATCACCCACCGCTGCCACCAGAAAGCATTTCTCCTGAAGTTCGCGCGGGACCGACGCCGTTAAGCGCATTATGTGGCTTTGCGGAAGTGGCGCAGTTTCAGCAAGCACACCGCCAATGGGTCGAGGAAGCACTCACCGGCGAGATGGCGGCGCGAGACGATCGCTGGTCGGAGGCGATTGCGGTCGGGAGTTTGGCTTTCGTCAACAAGGTGAAGGTCGAGCTTGGGATCAAAGCAATGTTTCGCGAAGTTGCCAAGACGGGCGGGGCCTACACACTGCGGGGGAGCCAAGGGGCGCTTACGCAGGTGATTCTGGCAGAGAAAGTAACGCGCTAATGCCGGATAACACCATCCCCTAGGAAAAAAAACCAGAAGCTACCGAGACATAGCGTGGTCCGACCCGCAAGGGTTGCTCGCCGAAGCCGGCGTCGGCCTGAGTCAATTCCCCAAGGCACCGAAAACCGACCAGGATCGCGCCAGTCTTTTTAACGCCATGGTCGCTTACACGGGTATCTACCGGATTGAAGGCGAGAAGTGGATAACCAAGGTCGACGTTGCCGCGAACCCTGCTTTGGTCGGCACTGAACAGGCGCGTTTTTTCCGACTCGATGGCGACCGGCTCCAAGAGATTACGCAATGGAGTGTGCGACCCGAAAAGGGCATGGGACGGACAGTTATCACCTGGGAGCGGGCGAAATAGAGATTGACGACAATTGCAGAAAACAATCTAACAAGGCGCTCAAGAGTGCAAAAAGGCCGCCACGCCCCTTAGCTTTATCGTTGAACGTCCGCTTTCCGATATGCCGACCGACCGCTGTGGGTCGCGAAGCGACGATCGGCCGACGGTCGCATTGCGGCCAATACCTGCCGTTCGCATTTTCTCCCCATAGCGGACGCTCGCGCGTGTCCCCCGGGTTGAACAAGGCAGTCGCATAGACACAACGCGGGTTCCCGGCCTCAGGTCAGATCTCGGTCTGCTCGGAGATGAACGGATTGCAGCACTCTAATCGAGACCGCCCAAGGGGCTACAATCCCGTGATACGAATGGATTGACCCATGGACAATCTCAAGACATTCGAATCGATGGGTTTCACACTGCCTAGCCCGGCCTATCTGATCGGTGCCATATTCTTCAGCATCATTGGTTATGCCGCTTATCGGTACGGCAAGAAGGCCTCGTAGTTTATTTTGACTCTTACTTAGTAGCCTGTTCCAGCAGGGGCCGACTGGAACTCGGACCGATTTGAGCTGGATCAAATGAATATTGCGGGCGCAGCGGTAACCTTGGCGGATGCCATGCGGCGCGGGTTCAACCGCTATATCGAGTGCCGCCGATCAACACTTTCTGAAGGAAACCGGCATGCGAAAAATACTGATCCCCTGCGACGGTTCGGACAATGCATTACGGGCGGTGCGATATGCGGCATCTCTAGCGAAAGAGCGCTCCGATGTGCAACTGGAATTGCTGAATGTGCAGGATCCTTTGCCGCAGAAAGTGCACGATGCCTTGTCCGAGCAGGAAATCGCGCATTGGCAAGCTGGCGAGGCCGACCTCATTCTGCAACCGGCCAGGCAGATTCTCGACGCCGAAGAAGTTCAATACCAGGTACGCTCCCGCGTCGGCTCACCGGCCAACGAAATTGCGCGGCATGTCCACGAAACGCAGTGCGACGCAATCATCATGGGAACCCGTGGCCTGGGTCCGATAGCCAACTTGGTGATCGGTTCGGTCGCCACCAAGGTTATCCATCTGGTCGAGGTCCCGGTAACTCTGATCAAGTAAGCGCGGCGCGCACGACCGCAGTTGCGCGACATGCTATCGTTAAACCGATGTGGCAGTTAGAGGCCGGATATACGTGTGCAGCCGTACCTCACCGCCAAAGAACGGAGTGCTTGCACCCATCCGCCGTGCGCGACCGTATTCCATTTCTGGATTGCGAGCCGCGGCCAGCTTCGCGCGGCGGTGTTAAAGCTGATCGACGAGACGCCGCAAAGCAACCATGTGGATGCAGGAACTGACGAGACAGGCGAGTCTGAAGGTGCTGGCCCGTACGCACCTGGGTAGATTAGCGTGTGCCCGCGGGATGCAGCCCTATATCGTTCCCATCTATTTCGCCTACCAGGATCACTGGCTTTATAGTTTTTCCGTGCTGGGACAAAAGATCGACTGGATGCGCGCTAACCC
>MERI01000134.1 GCA_001772005.1 Betaproteobacteria bacterium RIFCSPLOWO2_12_FULL_62_58
CCAGGCTGCCTGTAACCGAGCTCGCGACCAGACGCAACACGAAATCGACGCTGGTGCCAGCTTGGGGGGTGTAGATGTGGACAGGCTTGTTTGGATAATCCTGGCCGGACACCAGGCCCGCGGCGAAAACCGTCATGCCAACCGTGAACATCCATGAAACAAAACGCAATATCAGCATAAATCCTCCCCGGCATCCTGACGACTCCCGGTAGCGTAATATAAAAGACGTACGAGCAACGGTGCACCCGCGAGACAGGGTAACGCCAATGATGTTCAGCACTGATTGGCGATTGTCACATCAAACTCGGGTAGCCGGCGTCGCGGCGGCGTGCGCGCTTTCGCGCTGCCCGGCTGATCCGGTCGTTACGGCTTGAAAATGCTCAGCCACTCCGCCTTAGCCTTGTTCTGGTCCTCGGCGGTGATGTTCTCCCAGTCGATCTTGATCACGTTGAGCTTGCCGATCGGCGGCGCGTACTCCGGAATGGGACTGACGAACCCGGCGCGGCCGGAGATCAGGGCCTCATTCTCGACGAGGATTTTCTGGGCGGTATCCGAAAGCATGAAATCGAGCCACAGCTTCGCGGCCGAGGGGTGCGGCGCCTTGGCGAGAATGAAGATCGCCTGCGGCAGGAGCACTACGCCTTCCTTGGGCAGCAGGAACTTCAGTTGCGCACCCCGCTTATTGAACTGATATGCGCGAGTAGGCATGCCGGAGAATGCAAAGGTGTCCTGGCCGGTGACGATCTGGTTCGCGATCTGCTCCGAGCGGACGATGAAAGTGGGCTTCATCTCGGCGACGCGCTTGAAGTAATCGACGCCCAGTACCGACTTGAGACCCATATACGTCGCGAGGTAGGTCACGGAATTGGCCGAATCGCCCATGCTCATGCGCCCGGGCTGCGCCGCGCCGATCACGTCCTTCCACGACGTGCCCGTAAAGTTGAGCTTGCTCGCATCCCACATCGGCACGAAGATATACGCGCCGTTGAACGCGAAATAGCCGTCCCTGCCGAGGCCTTTTTCGAACACCGCACGGTACGCGGCGTATTGCGGCGAGTCGTAGCGCATGACGTGCCCGCCCTTGACCTTCTCGTGGACAAACGGAAGCAGGGCGATCGCGACCACGTCCATCGTGACCCGGCCCGCCTGCAGCTCCTGGTTCACTCTCGTGACGAGATCGGCGCTGCGCGCCAGGCTATAGTTCACCTTGAAGCTCGCAGGCATGCCGTACTGCTTGCGGAAGGCCTCGAACAAGACGTTGTGGGTAGCGGGCTGGATGACCACGTCCCAAGAACTCACTTCGCCTTCCTTCACCGCCGCCGCGATCAGCGCGCGCAGTTGTTCCTTCTGCGGCCCCGTCACCGCTTGCAGCGCCGGGGGTTCCTCCGCCGCGGGCAACACCTGCGCGAACAGCGCCAGCAACAGCACCAACATCAGTTTCTCAATCAGCCGTGTCATGTTTTTCCTCCTTGTCGTTTGTCGTTCATCGTTCCGCGTTCATCGTTATCGTTTTTCCCCCGGGGAAAAACGATGCAGTCTTCGGGCCTCACGCTGACCAGTATGCGCTCGCCCGGCTCGAACGTGCTATCGCCGGGCCCCACCGCCCGCACCTGCAGCGCGCCCACCCGAATCAGGCAGTCCTGATAGGCGCCGAGATAGACGCTCGCCTCGACGCTGCCCTCGAACCGGTTCTCGCCGGCGCTGCCCGGACTTGCCCCGCTGCCAAGGTTAACGCGTTCGCTGCGAAAAGCCAACATGACCTGGGCCCCTCGCCGGAGCGGCTCGCCGCCGCGCCAGAACGAGCGCAGCTTCATGCCGTCGCCGAGAGTCACTTCGACGGGCTGCGGCCCGCCGTCAGCTTTGCCCGGCTCGCTTACCTCTCCCGGGAACATGTTGTCGAAGCCGAGGAAATCAGCGACGAAAGGCGTCGCCGGCCGCGCGAAAAGCTCGCGCGGCTCCGCCATGCCTTCCACGAGGCCGTGGTTCATCACGACCACGTTGTCCGAGAGCGCCAGCGCCTCTTCCTGATCGTGCGTCACGTAAACCGCTGTAAATCCGAGCCGGTCCTGCAAGAGCTTCAGTTCGGTGCGCATCTGGTCGCGCAGCTTGGCATCGAGATTGGAGAGCGGCTCGTCGAACAGCACCAGGCGCGGCTCGTGCACGAGCGCCCGCGCCAGCGCCACCCGCTGTTGCTGGCCGCCGCTCAGGTTCGTCGCCGGACGTCTACCAAGGCCCTCGAGCCCGACCAGTGCCAGCACGTCTGCCACACGCGCACTAATCTCGGCCGCCGCCACGCGCCGAATCTTGAGCGGGAACCCCACGTTCTCGGCAACCGTCATGTGGGGCCAGACCGCGTACGACTGGAACACCATCCCGACCTGCCGTTTCTCCGGCGCGAAGCTGACGCGGCGCTCGCTGTCGAAGACCACGGTTTCGCCGATGCGGATCCGTCCGGCGTCCGGTGTCTCGAGGCCGGCAATCGAGCGCAGCACCGTGGTCTTGCCGCACCCGCTCGGGCCGAGCAGCGACACCGTGGTGCCGAGCGTGACCTCGAAGCTCACGCCCTGCAGCGCCATGGTGCCGTCGAAGCTCTTGCGCAGCCCCGTCACCTCCACGAAGGAGGAGGCGTCACGCCCATCGGCGGCGGCGCTCGTCATGCCCTTCGGTTTCTTGATCTTCATCGGCGTTTATCTGCGTACCCCTCAAGGGGGTATTGAGAAGAATTTATCTGCGGCTAACCGCTGTCGCATCTGAAACAGGCTTCAACTCTCCAGGATCGAGCTGCGCGTGAGCCGGAACAGCATGAAGGCGGCCACCAGCATGAGCGTCTGCACCAGCGCCAGCGCCGCGACGTGGCCGAAATTCTGCTCGCCGAGTATCACCATCGCCACGCTGATCGTTTCCGTGCCCTGTGCGTAGAGCAGGATCGACGCCCCCAGTTCGCGGATGAAGATCACGAACAGCATCAGCCACGCGGCGACGAGCGCCGGCTTGATGAGCGGCAGCACGATCAGTCGGACCGTCTGCGCCCAGGAGGCGCCGCTCGCCCGCGCGCTTTCCTCCAGGTCGCCGCCGAGCGCAAGCAGCATCGCGGATATCCCCCGCGTGGCGAGCGGCAGGAACCGCGCGACATAGGCGATGAGTATGATCCACAACGTGGCATAGAGCGGGGTGCGGATGAGAAAAATCAGGATGCCGAGACCGAGGATGATGCCGGGGATGCCGAGCGGCAGCGACAGCACCGAGTCCATCATGGTCCGCAGCCGGCTGCGCCCGCGCTGGAGGTAGTACGACTGCAGCGTGCCGAGCAGCACGCCGATGGTCGCGCCCAGCACGGCCACGATCAGGCTGTTCACCAGCGCGCGCCGCGCGAGGTCGTGGTGAAACAGGACCTGGTCAAAATTCGCGAGCGACATGCGGGCAAAATCCGGCCACCCGGTCCAGAGCGGGGAGAGCGATACAAAAATGAGCGCGATCATCGGCAGCACCACGCCGCACACCACATAGAAGAGCTCGAGCGCAAGCGCGGCGTAGCGCCACTTCCCGAGTTGCACGGTCCGCGGGCGGTAGCCCTTCCCGGTCACGGTGGCGTAGCTGCGGCGGCTGAGATAGGCGCGCTGAGCGAGGGCGAAAAACACCGTGACGGCCATCACGAGCACACCGATCGCGGCGGCCTTGCCGTAGTCCGACGGGTATTGCACCAGCGAGTACACCGTAGTCGGAATAGTGTTTATCGCCCGAGGCGAAGCCAGCGCGAGCGGGACGTCGAACAGGCCCGCGCTGGTCACGAAAACGATCAGCGCGCCCGAAAGCAGAGCGGGCAGCATCAGCGGCGCCGTAACGTGCCGCACGGTGGCCAGGAATCCGGCGCCGTGCACCCGCGCGGCGTCTTCGAGCGCCGGATCCATGCGGCGCATGGGGCCGATCACGAACAGATAGACGTAGGGCGTGTAGAACAGCGCCAGCACCCAAATGACGCCACCGACAGAGAATATGTTGAGGAAGTCAGCCGGGCTGGAGAAATACCTGCTGGCCACCGCGTTCAAGAGCCCCGCGTTGGGCGCGGCGAGGTAGGTCCAGCTTACGGCGCCGACGAAGGGCGAGAGAAAGAACGGAACGAGGTTCAGCGTATCGAACCAGCTCCTGCCCGGCGTGTCGGTGCGCGCCACGATCCACGCCAGGGCGAGCCCGAAGAAGCAGCTCAGAGCGGTCGCCGCCAGACCCGTGACAACCGTGACGCCGAGCGCGCTGTAAAAACGCTGGTCCTGAAACAGTGCCGCGAAGTTACGCAGCGACGGAACAAGGTCGCCCTCGGGCCCGGCCAGCACGCTCCGCACCGTCGTGGCGAGAAACGGGCTCGCCACCAGCGCGACACCGATCAGAACGGCCAGTCCGGGAAGCAGGACCTGGGGCGAGATCAGCACCCGCGCGGGATGCCCCGACGGTGCGCGGGCGGCGGTGGACGGCCTATCGCGCAGCGAAACCAAATTCGGGTCGGGTCCGGAAGCGGTCTTCATATTAGGAATTTGCCGGGTCGAAGTCCGGCAAATTCCTATCGGTTACGGACGCTGTCGTAAAGCCTCTTGCTCGTCCTGCCGGTGGTCTGGTCCAGCGGATGGACATCGTCCAGGAACCGCTCCTCAAACGGGTAGATCGTGTAGATATCGGGATCGCCGTCGGTCGTGATCAGGTTGTTTTCGAGGCGGAACCCGCCGACGCCGATCTCGCCGCCGTAAGGCTCGAGATTGATCGCAATGCCCGGTTCCAGCATGAACGGGGTCTTCGCCGACATCAGGCTGAAATGCGGGCTTTCCCACGGATTGGTCCCCGCACCATGCCCAAGCATGTCGGTGAGAACGTAGGGTTGCGCCGCCTGGTACACGTCGGACGTGGTTTTCCCGGGCCGGCATGTGCCGCAGGCGTTGAACAGCGCATTGTAGGTGCCCTGGAACAGCTCGCGCTGGCGGCGCGTGGGCATCATGTTGCCGCAGATGAAGGTACGCGTGAAATCCCCGTAGTAGCCGGCGAAACACGCGCCGATGTCGATGATAACGAGGTCGCCGGGGCGCAGGATGCGGTCGGAGGTGTAGCGGCGGTAGGGTGCGGTATAGGGCCCGGAGGACACGATGTTTGCGCACTGCGTCCATTCGCTGCCCAGCGCCGTCATGGTCTGCCACGCGGTCGCCAGCACCTCGCACTCGCGGATCCCCGGCCGTATCGCCTGCTCCGCCGCATACATCGCCGCCTCGGTCATGCTGTTGGCGGCCTTCAGGCATTCGATCTCATCGACGGTCTTGATGCGCTTGGCGTCGAGCATGAGCGGATAGCCGTCGACGAACTCGCACGTGGGGAACACGCTCTGAAAGACCTTGGCCATGCCGGGCGTCCACACATCCACGCCGATTCTCTTGTTCTTGAGCTGATTGCCGAGCAGCCCTTGCAGCCGGTCCGCCCACACTTGTGCGGCTTCCACGCCTTCGCGGAAGTTGGCGCGAGGCTGCAACTGCTCCTCCGCAAGCCAGGGCATGGTGATGCGCGCCTGGGGATAATCCTGCGTGAACAGGATCGGGTCGGAACCTTTTGCGATGACGACCGTGGCGTTGCCGATGATGAAAGCGGGTCCGAGGTGGTGGCGGAACCCGACGCTGTAGCGCGCATCCTCGGTGCGGAAGATGAACAGCATGTCGACATCGGTCTTGGCGAGCGTGTCCTGGATGCGCTGCAGCCGCTGCCGGCGCATGCGATCGAAATTGATCCGCTCCTCCCAGTCGACACCCATCAGGCCGAGGTCGGTTCGCCCGGGCGTACCCAGCTTGCTGCGTGCTTCATAGTCCTTCAGCATTTACGTCGCTCCTATAGGTTCGTGAAAGATGCGGCAGCCTCGAAACGGCAGACAATCCCTATGCCATGCGTTCGCCGATCGCAACAGAGGTTCACCAGATGGGACGAGGACGACGAACGACGGTGTTTTCGCCGCCATTTTATAGCACAAAACGGGTAGCGCGCCAGCGGGCTCGTCGGCCTGAATTTTGTGTGTAGAGGTCATATCATGCTTGATAAAGGAGACATGAATGAACGACTCGACGAAGAAGTCGCGCAAGCGCAAACCCTCAGGCCCGTTCTCTAAGGAGCTGATCGATCAACTGCTGTCCCAGGTGCAAGGCAAGGACGCCGAGAGTCTGCTGGGCAAATCCGGCTTGGTGGGACAACTGAAGAAGCAACTGGCCGAGCGCATGCTCTCGGCGGAGCTGAGCCATCACCTGAGCGCCGTGGCGCCGCAGGGCGAAGCGGTAACCACCGCAACGGCACCAGCCCCAAGACCGTGCTCAACCCCGGCGGGGCACTACAACTCGATATCCCGCGCGACCGCCTCTCGAGCTTTGACCCGGTGCTGGTGGCCAAACATCAACGACGCTTGCCCAGCGCTGACGACCACGTGATCGGCATGTATGCGCGCGGTATGACCGTGCGCGAGATTCGGGGCCATCTGCTGGAGCTCTACGGCGTGGAGGTGTCCCCGCAGCTCATCTCCCACCATCACCGACGAGGTGATGGCCAAGGTAGCCGAATGGCAGGCGCGGGCGCTCGATGGCGATTGCCTACTTCGACGCCCTGCGGCTGAAGATTCGCGACGAGGGCACGGTGAAGAACAAGGCGGTGTATTTGGCGCTGGGCATCGATGCCACGGGGCGCAAAGACGTCTTGGGTCTGTGGATCGAACAGACCGAAGGGGCAAAGTTCTGGCTCAAGGTGTTCACCGACCTGAGGCATCGCGGGGTGGCCGACATCCTGATTGCTGTGGTCGATGGGCTCAGGGGCTCTCCCGAGGCCATCGAAGCGGTGTTTTCCCAGTTCGAGAACAACTGGCTTGCCCGACAGGTCCCGCAAGCTGCATGATGAGTTCGGCTATGGGATACGGAAAACAGGGGCAAGGTCACACCACCCCTTAACTCAATGAGCTTAGCCCCCGGCTTTATGCCGGGGGGCATTTAACTTTCAACTACTGTCGGGACACCGCCCTCCTCCAGTATTAAGTTTCCGATTGAAAAGCTATCGGGCATGGCAACCGAATTATACAACCGGCACCCACGCGGCGAAGCCTAGATGAATAACCTGTGCAAAACCGGATTCAGCGCTCGACGCTGAAACGGCGCACGCGCGCCTCGTCGACATCTATTCCCAGGCCGGGGCCGGATGGCACCAAGGCGTGGCCGTCTGCAAAAACTAGTGGGCGCACCAACACGTCTTCGGCGAGATACGGGCTGGTAAGGGAAACACCCCACTCCAACGAGGGAATCGCGGCAGCGAGATGTAGCACCGCTGCCGTGGCTATCCCGGACTCGGCAATCTTGCACGCAAGGTTAACTTTCATGCCGAGTTCGTGGCACAGCAAAGCCGCATCGTACAATGGCTTCAGCCCGCCGAGCTTGACCGTCTTCAGGCTTGCGCCATGCGCGGCGCGCGCAGCATGGTGACGCCGCAGGTCCTCGATGCGATGCACCCCTTCGTCACAGCTGATTTCGATCCGGCTCGCGGCTGCAACCCTAGCCATGCCAGCAAGATCGTCGCCGCGCACCGGCTGCTCGAAAAAATCGAGCGACGTGTCGGCAACCGCACGCACGTATTCGATGGCTTGATCTGCCGTCCAGCCTTGATTGACGTCAGCGGAGATCAGCAGACCAGTGCCGAGCGCTTCACAAATGCACCGTGTGCGTTCGGCCTCCAGGCGCCAGTTAGTGGAACTCAGCTTGATCTTGTAGGCAACGTAACCCTCGGCCTTCAGCCTGGCCGCCTCCGCGACGTCGGTAGCGGTATCGCCGGATGCGATCAAGCGCAGGGCGGGAATGCGCTCGCGGCACTTGCCGCCCAGCAGTTCGTAGACGGGCTTGCCGAGCGTCTTGCCGAGCGCGTCGTGCAGCGCCATTTCGATCGCGGCCTTGGCGCCATGGTTGCCGTAGAGGTTGTGCTCCATATGCGCCGAGGCATGCGCGATGTCCTCGAGCGGCAGACCTTCCAAAAATGGCGCAAGGTAACGCACCGCGGCGGTCATGCTTCCCAGCAGTTCGCCGGTCATGGTCGGGGCCGATCCCGCTTCGCCCCACCCCACCACGCCATCGGCCTCGACGCGCACCAGAACGTTGTCCGCCGTGCGCACCTCGCCTTTTGAGCGCTTTATGGGTTTCACCATCGGCAGGCTGACCGCGATGGGTTCGACGCACTTGATCTTCATTGTGAGTCCGCCGGGAGGAAACGGCGTTGTTCGCGGTAGGGCTCACGACTCCTGCGCGATCAACACCGATGGTCATTTTTTCCTGAAGTCTTCGACCGAACGCGCAAACTGGCCGTCGCGCCGCTTCAACGCCCGCGTGACGGGCTGCGTCGCGCCGAACGTGGGGATGTAGGCGGAGTGCTTGCCCGCCCCGCCCAGCACGATGATGTACGCATTGTCGGGGCTCTTCATGACGGGAATCAGCCGGTCTGGCCCCGCTTCCATGAACTCCTTCTTGAACACCGGCCACTGGCGGATACGGCGCTCGATGTTTTCGTCCGACAGTTTACCGAGCGGAACCCGGCCGTGTTCAAAGATGTATTTCTTGACGTCGGCCTTCGAATAACCGTCTTTCGCAATCGTGGCCGCATGCTCAGGACCGAAGATGAGCGCCGGACCGCCGTCGTGATAGAGGTCATTTGCGCCTGTCGTCGCCACCACGCCGGCCATCATCTTGAGCAGCCCCACGCCGGTGACGCTTTCGTGATCGTTCATGTTGTGTTGGCCCTCGGCGCCGAATACCGTCACAGCACTGACGTCGCGGGCGTAACCCAACTCGACGTGGAGCGGCTCCCACGGGCTGGCGTCCTCGTTCTCGGCGGCGCAGAAGGTGAACTTGGCGGGCGAGCCGAAAGTCGCCATGTCACCCGCGCCAGGAATCGCGCCGCCGATATTAAGCATCGCGAGGCGCACCGCGCGCCCGATCGTGGCATTCGCCTGGTTGCCTGGACCGAACGCGTTGTGCCCCGAATTCATCTTGAGTTCTTTCGCCACCGGCCCGTTCACGATGATCAGCGTCGTGCATGGATGCGTCGTTGCATTCACGCTGTAGAGGTTGAACTTTTCTTCGCACAATGCCTCGATCGCGAGCATCACGACCGGGAAGTACTCCGGCCGGCAGCCCGCCATTACGGCATTGGCGGCAAGGCGCAGCGGCGTGGCCACGCCGTACCGCGGCGCGACCAGGCCGATTTGTTCATCCCAGGGCCGGTCGCAGTACACGAGCATGCGTTCCACGCGCTCCGCGGTCGGCGGCACTATGGGCAGGCCGTCGCTCCAGCCCTTTTCAAGGTAAAGCGCGTTAATCTGCTCGAAGTCGTCTTCGGCTTCGAAGCCGGCGCCCGGCGCCTTCATCAGCACGTTAAGGTCGCTCATTTGATGTGCCCCCTCACCAGCTCGGCAAACTGCGGGGCCGCCTGCTCGGCGCGAGCCTTGACACCATCGAGCGAGATCCCGCCTAACGGGTGTGTTATTTCGAGCAAGGGCAAATCCGGCACGCCAAACGTGCGCGCCTGGGCTTTCCCCAGTTTCAGGAACGGTCCGGAATAGATCACGGCGGTGACGAGGCCGCGTCTCCGGAGCTCTGCCATGTCGTGGACACTCCACGACGTGCAGGACCCTCAGTCGGCCATCGCGGTGACGACGAAGTCAGCCTCCGCCGCGAGTTGATCGAGCACCTCACCGGACGCAGGAACGCTCGGATTCCTCTTTTTCAGCGACACAACCGATGCGACCGGAACGAGCTTGCGCACGCCCTCGACTACGAACGCGAGTAGATGGTCGGCGTTGCCCTTGGCGTTATCGAGCGTACCGAGACGGATACCGCCCGCCTTGACTTGGCGTTGCTCCCCGGGGCCCGCGAACTGGTGTGGCGGGGCTTCCGGCGATATCAAGAAGACTTTTTGGCTCATGGCTTGTCCTTACAAAAACGGATTAACCGCATAATGCCGGTGACCTTGCCGCTAATGCGCAAACGGCTGATTAGGAAACTGCATCGACGCGAGGTTACCCGACGCCGGCGTTTGCGGCGCTTCGTTATTCGGAAAATTGAACTCGAGCTTGTTGCCTACCGGGTCATGCGGAAAGATCTGGTAAGCCGCGTCCGGCATGCTCTGTTCCTCGAACCTGATACCGAGCTGCAACAGGCGCTCTTGAAATTCCGCGGCACCGGTGATGGTAAACGCAATATGATCAATGCTGGTCTTGTGGGTCGCGCTCGGAGTCCAGCCGTCGGGGTGCCGCACCACGACGTGTATGAGCGGATGGTCACCGTGGTAGAGGCTGGCGCCATCGGAAGGAAATTCGGGACGGAACCCGCGCTTGAGTCCGAGCGCCTCGGCGTAAAACTTCTCGATCGCAGGCAGATCGCGCGGGCTGTAGCCAATGTTCATATGATTGAAACCGTGGAGCTTCATGCTTCCTCCTTGCGGAGTTTTTAACCATAACATATTTTTGAAATTCCCGTTTCAGTTTCCCGTGCCCGGAAGTTTTGCAATATCGTGGCGAACTTGGACAACCGCAAGCAATCAGTCCTGTGAACACTTACGTCATCAAATTCGGTGGCTACAAAAACTCGCGTCGGTTCATAACCGCGCGGCTACATTGTTCAGCGAGATGCTCAAACGCAAGCCCGCCGATCGGGTCTCTTTCCATCTAATCGGCAATGTCCTCGAGCACGGCCGCAAATATCTACAACTTCGGCGTCCACACCTACCACCGCTATATTACACTCAGCGGGCACTTATTTGGCGCGACGGGCATGATCTGCAACGAGGAGCACTATCGAAACTGGCCGCCGGACGTACAGGCAGCCGTAGACGAGGCGGCCCGGGAAGCGACGGCGCTGCAACGGCGCCTGGCTGCGGCGAGGATACCGAAGTACTGGCAACGCTCAATCCCCACGACAACGAGGTCGTTCACTTGACTGATGCGGAGCATGCCGCATTCGTCGATTGCTGTGCGGCCGGTGCTCACCAAATACCGCAAGGAACTTGACGCCAGGCTGTTCGTCTACCTTGAATAAAGGCGTTACGAGCAATCGGCAGCACGCCTATCACTCATGACTCATGATTGCGCTTCAATCTGCGCCGTCTGATCTCTTTGATGATAGCGGAGTTATCCAAATCGGCTTCGCCGTGGGCCAGACACGCTTCGATGAGGTCGATGTATACGGTGGCCAATGGAAGTGGCTGGCCGGCCCGATCTGCGATATTACGCATCAATTGGAAATCCTTAAGCGATTGGGAGATCTTGGCATGAGGGGTAAAGTCGTTTCGGACCATTTTGTCTCCCCTGTTGTCCATCGTTCGCGAATAGGCGGCAGATCCTTTCAGGACCTCGAGGAAGGAGGAAAGATCGAGGCCCATCGACTCGGCGAAAGCCAGTCCTTCGGCCATGACAGCTCGGTTGAGGCCGCCTACCAGGTTGACGGCCAGCTTTGCCCTGCCCCCAGCACCGACTGGCCCGAGATAATAGCGGCGCGGGCATATCGCATCCAGGATCGTCGCGACCGCCTCCATGGTCTGAGGGTCACCCCCGACGAGTCCGACACCATTGCCACGGGCGATCTGATCGCTATTGCCGGAGAGTGGAACTTCGAGAAAGTTGACACCGCTGCGGGCGACGCGTTCGGCAAGCATGGCTATTCGATCCGGATCGCAAGTACTCGTGCAGATCACAACCTGCCCGGCCGCAAGCTCCAGCGGAGCGAGTCCGTCCTGCCCCTCCACGGCGGACTCAACCTGGTCCGTATTGAACACGGCGAGTATCACGGTCTGACAGTTTCTGCCGACATCCCTCAGGGACGCGGCTGCTTGACCGCCCAGATCGGCTAACCGTGCACAACGTTCGACGTCGATATCGTAACCGTATACCGTATAGCTTGCGCTTATCAGTCGCCGCGCAAGCGACGTCCCGATCAGGCCGAGTCCGACCATGCCCACCGCATGCTTGTCAACGATCATGGCATTCCCTGCCGGCCGATAGGAAGAGGAACGGCCTCAAGCAGTTCGACCGTGTCGTAGGGCAGTTTCTTAATCAACGGCAACTACTCAGCGCGGATGCCGACATCCTTAATCAGCTTGCCGGTCGTAGCCATTTCGGATTTCATCGCGGCTGTTAACTCCGCCGGCGAACCCGCGATGACCTCTGCTCCAGAGTCGAAAAGCCGCCGCTTTACCTCGGCGTTATTGAGGGCGCGGACGATTTCCTGGTTCAGCTGGTCGATGATCGGCGCCGGCGTCTTGGCGGGCGCAAAAATGCCCAATATCGCTTTCGATTCGTAACCCGGCAGCCCCGAAGCCGCCGCCGTCGGCAAACCGGGAGCCAGCGCAGACGGCTGAGCGGTAGTAACCGCCAAGCCTCTTATTCTGCCCGACTTCATATACGGCGCCGCCGAAGCCGTGTTGGGGAAACTTACCTGCGCTTCGCCGGTGATCAGAGCGAGCATTGCCGGTCCAAGACCTTTGTAAGCAACACGCACGATATTGACGCCGGCCATGGCCTTGAATAATTCCCCTGCCAAGTGAGCTGAAGCGCCTGCCTGACCCGTAGAATAGTTAAGCTCTCCTGCCTTCGCTTTGGCCAAGGCAATCAACTCCTTGACCGACCTTACCGGCAACGATGGATGGACAACAATAATGTTGGGCATGGTCACCAACAATGTGATCGGTGAGTAGTCTCTCACCACATCCCAAGCCACATTGTCTCGTAAAAACTGCGAGATCCAGAGGCTGCCGCCGGCGAGGAGCATGGTGTAACCATCAGCCGGTGCTTTGGCCACAAGCTCCATCGAGATGATCCCGCCCCGATTGTCGACGATCACCTGCTGACCCATGCCGTCTGCGAGCTTCGGTGCGATAAGTCGCGCCGTCAAATCCAGGCTGCCTCCGGTCACACCAGTGACGATCCGGATGGGCTTGTTCGGATAACTCTGGCCGGACGCCGCACTTGCGGCAAGAACCATTAGGCCAACCGAGCACATCCATACTGACGGCGCGGGTAGCCGAATTGGAAGCACGGTATAAGGTCCTGGGTTGCGCTTTACCTAAAGGCCGGTTTTGCTTTTAACGAATCACTGGGATAGGCTCTGGGGGCTTGCATTAACTTCATGTTCACCATGGCCTTGGCCATTTCAACTGCAGCTGCAAAGGCCCCCATGAGGTTTATTTCGTGGTAACCCGCGGCATCAAGGCCTTGCCTGACTTCATCAATAAAACACTGCTGATGGGGAGATCCGATGATCACGGTATCCACGCGCTCATCCTCGATCGCTCGAATGAACTGATCCACTATGCTGCCCGCGAACTCCTTTACCTCAGGGATATTCATTCGTTCCTCTTTCCTGTATTTACGAACAAGCCCCAAGGTATAGGTTGACGAACGCGATGCATATCTGACACTTGTCAGCTTGTGGCTCAGGCCATAAAGCTGAGCGTTGCGTCTGACGATCTGAGCCTGGGCGTCGGTTGATGTCAAGAGGGAACATCTGTCACCCAGAAGAGATGCGAAGTGCAGAGCCGAGTGAACGGGAAAAGCAATGGGCAGCTTGGAGACCGTCCGCGCGGCCAGGAATCCCGGCTCTATCCCCGCCTGTGTGATAATCGCATCATATTTCCCCATCTCACAAACGGCCTTGACTCGCTTGACGACTCCCACCGCTATATTCGTCACGACGGCCTCGTCACGGGTCTCCTCGCCATGGTCCGTGGGTTCTCCCTCGTCGATATCAATCTCGACTCCGTCCAGTTGTCCTTTCGCTTTCAAACTGGAGATAAGTTCACGCATCATGAAGTGCCCTTCTTTGGGATCATAATTTACTCCCACTCGCCTGTACGGTGGAATACAAATAATCTTCATAATTTTTCCTCCTTTTTTTTAACAGTTGAACAAGCTTTTAGTCGATTTTCGCTCCACTGTCCTTTACTATCTTCCCAAACTTGACGATCTCACTCCTGATGTAATCGCCGAACTGCTCGGGCGTGCTGCCGAGCGGCTCGATCGCCTGGGCCTCGATGCGCTGGCGAAAGTCGGGAGCGGCGAGCACGCGCAGGATCTCGGCGTTGAGCCTGGCGATGATCTCGCGTGGTGTTCCCGCCGGTGCCGCCATCCCGTACCATAGAGAAAGGTCGTAACCCGGCAGCGTCTCGGCAATCGCCGGCAGATCAGGTAACCTCAGCGAGCGTTTCGCAGTAGTCACGCCCAGCACGCGCAGCTTGCCGGTTTTGACGTGGGGATCGGCCGTGATCCATCCGATGAAAGAGAGCTGCACCCGTCCCGTGATCAGGTCGGTTATCGCCAGCCCCGCCCCTTTATATGGCACGTGCATGATGTCAATGCCGGCCATGGTTTTCAGCGCTTCGCCAGCGAGGTGCGAGGCGCTGCCGTGGCCTGCCGACGAAAACGCGAGTTGTCCTCCTCGTGCCTTGGCGAGCGCGATCAATTCCTTGACGGATTTGGCCGGCAATGTCGGATGCACCACCAGAAATTGGGGGTTCCCGGCCAGCAGTATGACCGGCGCGAAGTGCTTCATGGGATCGTACGGCAATTTCGAGTACAGACTCGGGTTGACCGCGTACTGCGCGGTCAACCCCAGCACCAGGGTATAGCCATCGGCCGCGCTCCCCGCAACTAACTCCATTCCGATAATGCCGCTGGCGCCGGGACGGTTTTCGACGATCACTTGTTGCCCGAGATTCACGGTGAGTTTCTGCGCCAGCGCCCGCACGATAAAGTCGGCCCCGCCACCCGGGGGATAAGGCAACACCAGCCGTATCGGCTTGGCGGGATAGTCCTGTCCCGAGCCTGCCGAAACGGCCTGCGCGTTGGCGAACGCACTCGCGCCGGCAAGCACGGTCACCACAATCACACGATACACGGATATCATCACCGTTCTCCTCGTGGTTTACAGATGGTTGTGCGTTATGCTTGATTTGGAATGCCCCTCTTCTCGCTACGTGGAATGTCGGTGTATAGACCACGTTGACTGGCCACCGTTTACCGGAAGCCAGCCACGGCGTCGGCGATGCGGAATTGTCACGACACTATTATTTTCCCCTGAATGAAGAGATATGAGCGCGTCGCCGACTACGCTTCATTTGACGACGACCACGCCCAAGTAGCCCATCACTTGCTTCAACTGGGCATACTCGGCTTCCATAAGTTTGCGGGTCTCCGCTGCGTTCCTGAATTCGACGTCGTACTGTTGCCGCTCAGCCATCTCTCGGAATTTCTTGTTCTCCGTCACAAGCCGCAGCACACCCTCCCAATACACGATCTGTGCGGGGGTAATTTCTTTGGGTGCAATCATGCCACGCCAAGCTACTAACGAGGAGTTACTGTATCCGAGTTCCGCCCATGTCGGCACCGCAGCCAATGGGCCTCCTACTCGTTTGGGCCCGCTCACTGCGATCGCGCGCACCTTACCGGCCTCGATGAGCGGTATAGCCGCGCCGATGGCCGCCATAGCAACATCTACGTGTCCACCCATTAGCGTGGGGGTTGTTTTGGCCCCGGTCATTGCAGCCATTCTGACGCGCTTAATATCCACGTTACCACTCTGCAAGACCAACCCCACGGCTATGCGCTGAATAATGTTGCCCACCGCGATGGAAACGGAATCCGGCTGCTCCTTCAGCACCTGGACGAAGTCCTTCCCCGTCTTGATCGGCGACTCCGGTTGAACTAAAAATGCGTAGTATTCGGAAATGAAAGAAGCGATCGGCGTCACGTCTGTATAGGTGAGGGGCAAGACGCCCGAGATATGGTTGGCAAGCAGCGCCTGCGAAGTCAGGGAGAGATAATGCGGGTCGCCCGTGCGCTGCTTGATGTAGTTGTACGCCACGGCATGCTCACCGCCAGCGCGATTGACGACAGCAATGCTAACCGGCGCAAGCTTGAACTCACGCACTATCCGCTCCACGGTTCGCACAATGACGTCCATCGAGCTGCCCGGCGCGGCCGGGACCACGAGCTCGACATTACGTTCAGGCACCCACGTCTGCGCCGCAGTGCTATGCGATAGGCCGATTCCCACGGCGAAATACAGGGCCAGTAGCCACCCTACCTTCCTTCTTCTCTCCATCATGATGTCCCCCAGTTAAATGACCCCCGGCAGAGCCGGGGGTTTACCTCGATTAATTACAGCTTCCGGACATTCAAGATAATGGGACTCGGGGTCTTTCGCGCACTTGCAGAAGTACCGGCTCCAAATCTCGCCCAGCACCTCCACTAACTTCTTAATTTATATTCATGGCTTCTTACAGCTCTTACCTGAATTTAGGTTTTGCCTTTAGATAATAACTAGGATACGCCCTGGGAGCTTGCTTCAGCTTCATATTCACCATGGCCTTGGCCACCTCTACAGCGGAGGCGAGCTCGCTTATCAACTGTATTTCGTTATAACCGGCCTCATCCAGTGCCTGCCTGATTTCATCTTCAAGAAGCTCAAAATACGGGCCTCCAAGGATAAGTGAGTCTACTCCATCGTCTTCAATAGCTTTAATGCACGTGTCGACTATGGCATTGATGAGCTTTTTTACCTCAGGGACCTTAGTTCTTTGCTCTTTTTCATGTAGTAATCCATATCGCCACATAAAGCCCTGCGGAAAATCTGATGGGCGTGTTACGTACCTCACGCTTGCCAACTTCTGGCCGAGACCGTAGAGCGCCACACAATGTCGAACTATCAACGCTCCTGGATCATGGTGCTGTATTATCGTGAACCTATCGCCTATAAGAGAGGCAACATGAACAGCAGAGTGCACACAAAAGGCGATCGGTATTCTAGAAATCATCCGTCCGGCAAAAAAACCGGGTTCGATTGCCCCGCTAGTCGCAATCGCATCATACCTACCCAATTCAGAAACCTCCTTGACTCGTTTCAGGAACCCCGGAGTTATGTAAGCCAAAACCTCCTCGTCACGATTTACACCCTCATGGTCAGTAGGAGCACCATCGTCAATATCTATCTCAACCCCTTCGAGCTGCCCCTTTCTCCTCATGTTCTTTATGATTTCACGAACTTGGTAATGCCCCTCTTTGGGATCGTAATTAACCCCCGCTCGCCGGTAGGGTGGAATAATAATGATCTTCACCACTTTTCTCCTGTTTTCGCACTCTAATTTCGCTGTTCAGTCACATACATGCAAAGCGTCAGGCCGATGCCGAGGATTTGCCGCCTACCGGAAGCCAGCCACGGCTTCGGCGATGCGGAATTTCGCTACGCTATTGCTATCCCCCGAATGAAGAAAAATCCGCGAGTCGTGTACGTACTTCTGCAGCGGCATGTCCCGCATCACGCCCATGGCTCCGAAGCATTCCGCGGCATCCAGGGTAATTTCGTGAACGACCTCGAAAGTAAAAACGCTGGCGATGGTCTGGAGCGGGAGATCGGACAGGCTGCGCTTGGCGACGGCATCCGGATGGTCCAGGGCCCAGGCTGCCTTCCACACCATGTTGTGCGCCACTTCCAGTTTGATCACGATGCCGGCCAATATCGTGCCGATCGCCTGATGCTCGATGATATGCCGCCCGCCCTGGACCCGCAGTTTGGCGTAGTCAACCGCGGCTTCGTACGCGGCCCGACCGATGCCGAGGTCGATTGCCGCCAGCTGCGGGATGCCGCGCCGCACCGACTGCGCAGCGCCGGTCAGCCGGTTTTCTCCCTCCTTGCCGAGGACGTGGTCCGCAGGCACCCGGCAATCCTTAAAAACCACCTCGCCGCGGGTCCCGTGGTACCAGAGGAGACTTGGCCTGCCGTCCGGACCGGCCTGGCGCGCAATGTCGTGGTGGTCTCTCACCGACAGACCGGGCGTGTCCCGTGGCACCAGGAGGGTACTCACGCCGCCCGTGCCAGAGGTCTTGGGATCGATTCTGACCTGCACGGCGATCAGCTTGGCAATGGGCGCGTTTGCAATGAAGGCCTTGACGCCGTTCACCACCCAATCGCCGTTACCTTGCCGCACGGCCGTCGTGCGGCAGTCGGCTTCCCCCGCCACCGGACGGTGGTATTTCCACCCCAGATCCGGATCAGGCTCATGGGCTGCAAAGGCGAGGTGATACCGGTCATCGGCCAGAAACTGCGGCAGAAAGCGCGCGCGCTGCTCGGGCGTCATGGCTTGATCGAACAAGAACTGGGCAAGCGTCGATGTTTGCGCCAGCGTGGTCGCGATATCCACATCGCCCGCGGCCAGTTCTTCCATGACGATACACGAGGTCAGGTTATCAGCGCCCGCGCCTCCCAATTCTTGGGAGAGCGCCAGTGTGCGCAAGCCCATCCGTGAGGCCTTGTCGAGAATGTCCAGCAGCAGCGGCTTCTCGAACGGCTGCAAACGGTCCGGATGCAGGGTAATGGGTTTGATCTCGCGCTTAACAAAGTCACGAACCGTCTCGCGAAACTCCAGCTGTTCTGCGGTAAGATTAAGATCATACATATTTGTCAGCGTCCCCGAGTTGTGGTTGATAGTCCTTCGCGCGCCGAAGCGCCGGTTAAAATCCAATGTTCTGTCTGATGGCCCTCATCCGCTGCACGGAGTCGCCGACATTGTGCGTCCAGATAACCGCGTCTCGGACCAGCTTCTCGGCGCCCGCGTCTATCGTCATGACACCTGCGCCACCATGTATATCTAGGTTAAGCACGGTAACCCGTTGTACAACGTCGGCCCCAAAATTCTGCAGAAAACTGGCGTAGTGCCCGGTCTTAGCATCACCTTCCGCAGCATCCCGCATCACGAATCCTTCCGCAGCAACCCGCATCACGAATGAGCGCAGCGCCTCGGTCAACATTCGCATTTCGGAGAGTTTCAACTGGATCGTCTGGTTGTCGATGAAGTACTTGGCATCCTGCCATCTCGTCTGGACATGTTGCATCGCCATTTCGACTGCAGCGTCGCAGATTCCCAAGGCGTTAGCCCCAAGTTCAAAATCGCCGAAGGGGTGGGAAGTGCCGCGTAGATAGGTTCCGCGGTTCACCTCGCCCACTAGATTGGCGTGGGGCACTCTGGCGTTCTCAAAAATCAACTCCCCATTCTGGTAAAAACGCCAGCCGCTCTTGTTGGACACCCTGCCCACCCTCAGGCCGGGTGTATCGATCGGCACCAGGAACACAGTGGTCCCTTCCCTCTGGCTGGCGTTCGAGTTCGTTCTCGTACCCACGAAGAACAGCTTGGCTACGCTCGCGTTTGCAATGAAGCACTTCTCGCCGTTCAGGATCCACTCGTCGCCTTTGCGCTCCGCCTTGAGTTTCCAGCCAGCCTTGAGGTCGTCCTTGGGTGGCAGACGGTGATCGGACCCGGCACTCGGCTCAGTGCCCGCATATCCCAACAGATAGGTATCGTCCGCCACAAACGGTTTCACGAAACGCTCCTTCTGATCCGGCGTGCAACGCGCCTCGATCAGATGGCTCCACTTCCAGCATTGGCTGAAGGTCTTGGCCATGGCGCTGTCGCCCTTGGCGAGCTCTGTCATCACCAGTGCCTGTGTTACGAGATCAATGCCGTGCCCGCCCCATTCTTTCGGAACCACCGCCGTTCGAAAGCCGAGTTTCGAACCCTTTTTTATGATTTCCCAGTCGAACGTCTCGCGCGAGTCGACGACTTGATCACGCTGCAGCGAAATGGGGCGTAGCTCTTCTTGCGCAAATTTCCGTGCCTTGAGCTGCCACGCGCGTTGTTCGTCGGTCAGAGAAACGTCCATGTTACCTCCTTGGAAAAAAGAATTCGGTGAGGCCTGAGAAGCTGTCCAAAAATGTCAGATGAAAAACTGGATTTCTACAGGTGCTCATATGCGTGTCTCAAAAATCCCGCGTTCCCTTACGGACGCGTCCGCAATGCGCTATCGAAGAACGGATACACAAAGGCCGGCCGACGGCCTATTGCCTTTCGCCTAGGCATCCTCTCATTCGGCCCTTATGCCCGCGCGCTGTACCACGTCCGCCCATTTTTTCACTTCTAATTGAATATACCGGCTTAAATCTTCCGCAGTCCGCGTGGTCGGCTGCGCACCTTGGCCTACTATGCGTTCGCGTACCCCCGGCGATCGAATGGCTCTATCAATTTCCCTGCGCAGCAGCGCGACGATTGCCTTAGGCGTTGCGGCCGGGGCAGCGACACCAGACCAGGACGTGACGTCAAAACCGGGGATCGCGGCCTCTGCCATAGTGGGCACATTCGGGATGTCGTCCGAGCGGGTGGCGCTGGTGATGGCAAGAGGAATCAGTTTGCCCGCATTTACATGAGGGAGCACCACGGGTACCGCGGCGAACACGATCTGCACTTCGCCGCCGAGCAGCGCGGCTACCGCGGGTCCCGTTCCTTTGTAAGGTACGTGCACGATATTGATGTCAGCGGCAATCTTAAAGAGCTCGGTAGCGAGTCGTCCCGAGGTGCCACTTCCCCCGGAACCATAATTCATCGTGCCTGGCTTCGCGCGCGCGAGGGTGATCAGTTGTTTGACGGAGCGTGCGGGCAGCGACGGCGGAACCACGAGCAGATTGGGCGCCGATGCGACCTGGGCAACCGGAATAAAATCCCCGACTGGATCGTAACCCACCTTACGGAGGCTGGGGTTGACCACAAAAGTGGGTGAGCTAAAAAAAAGCAGGGTATACCCGTCCGGCGTGGCTCTGGCGACCAGCTCTATCCCGACGTTGCCGCCAGCGCCCCCTCGATTTTCGACGATGACCGGCTGGCCCAAAGACTCGGTTAGTCTATCTGCGACAATACGTGCAATCATGTCGCTAATGCCGCCTGGGGAAAACGGCACCACTAACCTGATTGGCTTGGTCGGATACGCGTTTAAAGCGTCCGCAGCGGAGGATCGTCCGCTCCCGCCGATGACGACAGCAGCCGCAAAGCATATCGTGAGGAAAATCTTCGCTTTTTGCATTTGGCCCCTCGTTATAATGCTGGCTGGCATCGCGACATCAGATCAAATCCCGATGATCACGACAGCATCCGACCGCCTTTAGGCTTCACCCAGTTGGTGTCCCCCTCCCACTCAGTTTCTCTTTTCCAGTCAGGCATTTACACAACTCCTCGCTCGGTAGCAGCCGTTTTTATGATAGTAGCTTGACTATTAAAGATAAATACGCCAATCCGAAAAACATTATTGACGGAATGTCCTTAATTCATGCCCCAGAACCCTCTACACGCCATTTCGATTTTTGTTCGAGTAGCGGAAACGAAGAGCTTTACCAAAGCCGCAAAGCATCTCGGAATTTCCACGTCCGGCGTTAGCAAAAGTGTGACCCGCCTGGAAGAAAGGCTGGGGGTCCGTCTGGTAAATCGCACCACGCGAAGCGTCAGCCTTACGGATGATGGCGCTACGTTTTTCGAGCGTTGCTGTCAGATTCTAGGCGAACTCGAGGATGCCGAAACGGCAGTAACGCGCAGGCAGACGAAACCCCGCGGACGACTGAGGGTACAGCTGCCGGTCGGTTTTGGTCTTAAGGTTCTCGCCCCTTATTTGGCGCAGTTCGCTGAGTTGTATCCGGAACTCGTAGTCGATGTCGAATTTAGCAGTCGCGTTGCCGATTTGGCGGAGGAAGGCATCGACGTCGTTGTGCGAATTGGAGATCCTGGAGACACTCGTCTCGTCGCCCGCAAGTTGTGCGATATTTGCTATGTAACCGTGGCCTCGCCCGGCTACATAGCGCGTTACGGCGAGCCGAAGACGCCGGACGATCTCCAGCGGCATCGTTGTCTCGGATTCTACATTCCTCAAACGAACCGTTACCGCGACTGGAGCTTCATTTCCGCAGGGCACCACCACTCAAAATCCATATCGGGGAACCTGAACATGAATAGTGGCCAGGCATTGCTCGACGCGGCGATCGCTGGTGCAGGGATTGCAACGGTAGGTACTTTTATGGCCTGTGATGCAGTTAGGGCTGGCCTGTTGCGCATTGTCCTGAGGGAATACGTTCCTCCGGCCGGTCCGCCGATCTGGCTCGGTTACCTCGAACGACGCCACCTCTCTTTGCGCATTCGGGCTTTCGTCGATTTCCTGACAACCCACATTCCACTGTCTTCCTCGTGGGACACCATCCTCGATCAATAGCCGGCCGAGCCGGAAAGTGGAACGCAGGCTTCCTAATGGCCTGCCGCGCGTCTGCCGGTCAGGGCTGGACCTGCCCCCTGAACCAGTCGTAGATCTGCTGGCCGTTCCAGAACACCACGTCCTTGTGCCTGCGAAGATGGCGCAGCATGGCATCGAAGTACTTGATGCGGTGAGCCGCGCCCGTGACGTAGGGATGCACGCCGAATGCCAGGATGCGCGCGCCTCGGGAGGACTCGTGATACAGCGCATCGAACGCGTCCCGCGCACGCTTCAGCATCGCATCGGATTCGTGCTGGCCCGTGAGCATGATGGTGATGTCGTTCAGTTCGGTCGAATAGGGAATGGCAAGGATGGGCCCGTGCGCCGTCCTGGCCCAGAACGGCTGATCGTCCATCACCCAGTCGCCAAACCACTTGAAACCCGCTTCGGCGACGTGATCGAGCGTGGCGTAGGTCTGGCCGCGGCCCGGTCCGAGCCATCCCGTAGGCGCCCGGCCCGTGAATTTCTTCAGGACCCCGATGGTTTGGCGGATCATCGCCCGCTGATCCTCGATCTTGTGAATGGGTATCTGCACATAGCAATGCGCCATGAATTCCCACCCCGCCTCCAGCGCCGCCTGCGCGATCCGCGGCCGCGTTTCGCACACCTTCGCGTTGAGCGAAAGCGTCGGCTTGATCCGGTGTCGTTGCAGCACTTCCATGATGCGCCAGATGCCGACCCGCATGCCGTACTCGTGCCAGCCCCAGTTCTGGATGTCCGGCACGACCGAAACACCCCCCGGCGGATGGGACACGTTGCGCGGCATCGGGCGCGCGATTTCCCACTCCTCGATGTTCACGACCGGCCACACGACCAGACGCGCGCCGCGCGGGAGCTTCAACCGCGGACGGTCGATGATCGCGGAGTAGTCGAAGCGCTCGTCCGCTTTCATCGCCGCTGCTTCCGCGGGCCTCAGAGCGGACTTGGATTGGGATGCGGTTGGTGCAGACATCACTTTTTCTCCTCAGCCTATTTCGTCTTTCGACTCCCTCTTGTTGTTTTCTTCTTGCTCCTCTCCTTGGCAGCGTCTTCTTCGAGCACCTCGGTATACTGCAAGACAGCATGGGCCAGCGCCGGCCAACCGGCGTACATGCCCACGTGGATGATCACTTCCATGATCTCTTCCTTGGTGATGCCGATGTGCTTGGCGCTGCGGTAGTGGGAATGGGTGCCGTTCGGACGCGCCGTCGCGATGTTGGCCGCGAGCGTGATCAACTCCCGTTCGCGGAGCGTCAGGTGCGGACGCGTCCAGATCTCGCCGAACAGGAAGCCGACCGATAAATCGTACACGTCCGGATACAGGACCTTCTGATTCAGCATCGTATCCTGACGACCCATTTTCTTCAAAACCTCAAAACCCCGTTTCATGCGCTCATTGTGTTCCATGGTCTCTTCTCCCTTTCGAGTCGAATCGATTGAGCCCCGGGTTCGTTCCGTCGTCCGGATAGCCCTATCGAGCTTTGCATAATTGGCTAACAGTCGTAATAGCTCAATGTCATTGCCGTGGAAACGGGAATCCATACCATGCATCGCGCTTCGTGCTAGCTCAGTATGGGTCCCCGCCCCCCGATTAAAGCCTTCGAGGGCAGGCTTCGCGAGGACGACATTCATTTGTTAGTCGATTATGCAAGGAGCAATACTTCACGGTCACGCTGGTCTGCTGAATGAAGATTGTAGCGGCGTCCGGCCTGCTCCAGCAAGTTAGCGCGGATCGCGCTGCCGGCGCTGGCTCGTCGATCATAAACAGCGTAGCATTCGATCGGCGCCGGCTGCACGCAACCCGCCCAACTACAACGAACCTCGGAAGGAAATATACCAGTGAGTTACAACGTGATCTGCCTGCGGCCTGAGGCCGATTTCCTGCGCGCCGGCGTTACGCCCCCGCAATCTCTCGCCATCGCCTATCGCGCGCCCGATGATGCCGACGTTCCGGCGCTGATGGCCAGCGCGCGCGCGCTGGTGATCGGTGCAGTCGGACCGAAAGTGCCTCCATCGCTGTTCGAGAAGAGCACCGTGAAGCTGGTGCAGGTCACCGGCGCCGGAGTGGATCGCGTCGATGAACCCACGCTGAAGCGCCTCGGAATCCAGGTCTGTAATGTTCCCGGGGGCAGCAACACGGCGGTTGGCGATTATGCGGTCACGACGGCATCGGTGCTGCTGCGGCGCTTCGCATGGGCGGATGCCGAGATTCGCGCCGGCAATTATGTGAAGTTCCGCGCGCGCATGATCAATGACAATCTCTCCGGCCTTGACGGCCTGACCGTCGGCGTGGTCGGCCTCGGCACGATCGGCCTCGCGACGGCGCAGGCATTTCACAAGAGGGGCTGCGTTATTCTTTACTTCGATCCTGCGCCGCGCGATCCTGGTGCAGTCGCCGCGATCGGCGCCCGGTCCGTGACGCTCGACGAACTGTTGCGCACGAGCGACGTCGTGACCTTGCACGTGCCGTTGCTGCCGGCGACGAAAGGTCTGATCGGCGCGCCGCAACTCGCACTGATGAAACCTGACGCGGTGCTGATCCAGGTCGCGCGTGGCGGCATCGTCGACGAAGCGGCGCTCTCGGCCCGACTTGAATCCGGCCAGCTCGGCGGAGTCGCCGTGGATGTTTATTCGACGGAACCAGCGGACGCAACGAACCCGCTGTTCGCTCTCAAGGGCGATGCCGCGCGCCGGGTGCTGTTCACCCCGCACGTCGCCGGCATCACGCGCCAGTCAACGGCGGTCCTGTTCAAGACCGCATGGGACAACGTTGTGCGCGTGGTAGGAAGTAGCGAGGCTCCACGCAATCGCGTCTATTGAGCCTCAGCTCGCGGGTGCCGCGGCGAGTCGGTCGATTTGGACTACACCACACTTGGTGCTCTTGCTGCGGCGCGTTTCGCTTAGCCCCGCAATCTTGGCGGACAAATCAAAGTGTGCGCCGCTCAGCGGTGGTCCGCACCGACCGCATCCGCGACCGTCCTGAAACCGTCGGCGCGCAGTTGCTCCGCCAGTTCCCGCTTGATGCGGCCGACCAACTCGGGACCGCTAAATACGAGCGCCGAATAAAGCTGCACCAGCGACGCGCCGGCGCGGATCTTGGCATAGGCGTCGGCACCGCTCGCCACACCGCCGCAGCCGATGATCGGGACACGCCTCCCGGTGAAACGATACAAGTCGGCGAGGCAGGCTGTCGACGCAGCCATCAGAGGTCGGCCGGAAAGTCCGCCGGCTTCCTGCGCGTGCCGGCTTCGTAATCCCGGCGGACGGCTTACGGTTGTGTTGCCCACTATCAAGCCGTCGATACCGCTTGCCAGCGTCACCTCGGCGATGTCACGCAGTTCATTCTCGCCGAGGTCCGGCCCGACCTTTGCCAGCAACGGCGGCAAGCGCCTGGCATCCGGCGCGGCGCGGCGTCTTGCATCGAGCACCCTGCTAATTAGTTGTTCGATCTGCGCTCTTCCCTGCAACTCCCGCAGGCCGGGCGTATTGGGCGAGGACAGGTTGCAGACCAGGTAATCGGCGTATCCGCAGACTGCTCCGATGCCGGTTACATAATCCCCTGCCGCATCCGCGGCGTCGCGGTTCTTGCCGACATTCGCCCCGACGATGCCGGCGGCGCGGCTGCGTCGCCGCTCCGCAAGCCGCGCTGCAAACGCAACGAGCCCTTCGCTGTTGAAGCCGAAACGGTTGATCACCCCTTCGTCTTCATCAAGGCGAAACAGCCGGGGCTTTGGATTTCCAAGCTGCGGCAGCGGCGTCACCGTCCCCGCCTCGACAAAACCGAATCCGAACGCGAGCATCGCGTCGATGACCTCGGCATTCTTGTCGAAACCTGCCGCAAGTCCTATGGGATTACTGAAGGCCAGGTCCCACACCCGGGTGGAGAGGATCGGATCGTCCGGTCCGGCGCTACCGCGAATGAAGCCGTGCTTGAGCGCCCAGATTGCCGCGCCGTGCGCCGTCTCGGCGTCGAGCAGGCGCAGCAGCGGTCGTGCGATACCGTATTTCAGGATGCCCACGCCAATAGCGCCGGCTAGCAGCCCGTCGGACCTAGCATCCGACAGGCTTTACAGAGATTCATCACGCGTATCAGAACGCGGCCCGCGAAACGGCAGAGATCTTCTGTCGCCCCAACCAGGGCAATAGTGCCAGACGCGAAGAAAGGGTTGGGATTCGGTGCGTGGATCGAATTCGTCGTGGAAACGCGGGTTCCTTCCGGGGCCATGGGCTTATTCTTCAACTACTTGGCGGAGAGAGAGGGATTCGAACCCTCGATACGAGTTTAAGCCCGTATAACGCCTTAGCAGGGCGCCGCCTTCGACCACTCGGCCATCTCTCCGTTTAAGAAATGGGGCCGGAGTCCGGCCCCATTTCTTAAGGATACCACAGCAGCGCGGGTCCTCTTTAGATCACGCGGGCTGCTGGTCCAGAGCGAACGCCTTGTGCAGCATGCGTACCGCGAGTTCCAAGTACTTCTCATCGATCACGACCGAAATCTTGATTTCCGAGGTCGAGATCATCTCGATGTTGATGCCCTCTTCGGCGAGCGTGCGAAACATCGCGCTGGCGATGCCGGCATGCGAGCGCATGCCCACGCCGACCACCGACACTTTTGCGATCTTGTCGCCGCTAACCACGCCACGGGCCTTGATGTGCTCGATCACGGGTTTCAGGATCTCCAGGGCTTTTTGATAGTCGTTGCGGTGCACCGTGAAGGAAAAATCGGTCATCCCGTCGTGACCGACATTCTGCACGATCATGTCGACGTCCATATTGGCGTCGCCGATCGGGCCCAGGATCTGGTATGCGATGCCGGGCCGGTCGGGTACCCCAAGAATAGTGATCTTCGCCTCGTCGCGATTGAACGCGATCCCGGAAATAATCGCCTGTTCCATGTTCTCGTCTTCCTCGAATGTGATGAGCGTGCCGTCGCCTTCTTCCTCGAAGCTCGACAGCACCCGCAGCTTGACCTTGTACTTGCCGGCGAACTCGACCGACCTGATCTGCAGCACTTTGGACCCCAGGCTCGCCATCTCGAGCATCTCCTCGAACGTGATGGTCCTCAACCGCCGCGCTTCCGGCACGATGCGCGGATCGGTGGTGTAGACGCCGTCGACGTCGGTGTAGATCTGGCATTCGTCGGCCTTGAGCGCCGCCGCCAGCGCGACGCCGGTGGTGTCCGATCCGCCGCGCCCGAGCGTGGTGATGTTGCCCGCCTCATCCACGCCCTGGAATCCCGCAACGACCACGACGTGATCGTCGGCGAGGTCGGCGCGGAGGCGTTCTTCGTCGATGCTCATGATGCGGGCCCGGGTATGAGCGCTGTCGGTCAGGATCTTGACCTGCCCGCCGGTGTAGCTGCGCGCCTTCAGACCGAGGTCCATCAACGCCATCGACATGAGCGCGATGGTGACCTGCTCGCCGGTCGACACCATCACGTCGAGCTCGCGGGGATGGGGGTGGTTCTGCACTTCCCTGGCGAGCGCGAGCAGCCGGTTGGTCTCGCCGGCCATCGCGGAAACGACGACCACCAGCCGATGTCCCTGCGCTTTCCAGCGTGCGATGCGCCGGGCCACATTCTTGATGCGCTCGGGGCTGCTGACCGAAGTGCCGCCGTATTTTTGGACGATCAACGCCATTCCCGCAACCGATTGGAAAAATTGGCCATTTTAATTGTTTTTTGTCACAAAAACGAGCCTGAAAACTACCGGTTCCGGAGCTGGCGTTCCGCATCTGGCGTTGCGCGCGGGCAACATGCCGCGCGCCCCTTGCCTGCGGCACGGCATAGCAGCCTACGCGTCCCGCCCCCAGTGAACCTATTGAGAGTTTTCATGTCAATCGAATATCCCGATTCAACCACCGAGAGCAGAAAATGAAACCATTTGAACGCATCACCAATCCCCGGGAAATCCGCCGCCGGCTGCGCATGAACCAGCAGGAGTTCTGGTCTTCGATCGGCGTCACCCAGAGCGGTGGCTCACGCTACGAGAGCGGGCGCAGCATGCCCAAGCCGGTGCGTGAACTGCTGCGGCTGGTGCACATCGAGGGCGTCGATCTCGCCAAGGCCAAGGGGGAGTATCTGAAAGTCGTTTCCTATCTCAAGCAAGCAAATCCGCGGCTCTACCGCAGCCTGAAAAAAGAAGCGCTCGGCGGGAACGGCCGCAGGTCGTAACCTCACCCAGGACAAGTCGGGGAGCGCGCGCCGGTTCGTCTTTGCCGTCGATCCGCCGCGCTCGCCGACGCTAACCACTTGTCGCTCCGGAACGGAGCGGCAGGTTCACGCAGGGAACCGAGCCGGGGTCTGCTATAATCCGGCGCGCCCATCCTCCTTTCCCGTCTTCATGCGCATCACCCGCAGGCTGGAATTCGATGCCGGCCATCGCATTCCCAACCACGACAGCCAGTGCCGTCATCTGCACGGGCACCGCTACGCGCTGGAAATCACGCTGTCCGGCGACATCATCACGGCGGAGGGCGCATCCGAACAAGGCATGGTGATGGACTTCTCCGAAGTCAGGGTGGTGGCGCAGAGTCGCCTGGTGGATGCGTGGGACCACGCTTTTCTGGCCTGGCGCGGGGACAAGCGCGTGGTGGAGTTCCTGGGCACCCTTCCCGGCCACAAGACCGTTCTGCTCGAGGCGCCGCCGACCGCGGAACATCTGGCCATCGCGGCGTTCCGCGTTCTGGACCACGCCTATCAGGACAAATACGGCAATAACCTGAAGCTCGAGCGCGTGCGGGTGTACGAAACGCCTAATTGCTGGGCAGATGCGACGAAAGGTGAATGATCTCGTTTGGCGGAGGCGGTAGGATTCGAACCCACGATGCCCTTGCGGGCATGCCTGATTTCAAGTCAGGTGCAATCGACCACTCTGCCACGCCTCCTGCAGGACCGGTAGCGCAACGATTACAGGGTATAATACCACGCAATATCAATTGCTTGTGATTGACTCCGCGCTTTGATGATAAGCCATCTCATTGAAACTTTTGAAGGCTTTAGGTAGTCTTACGCGGGACACCACAGAAACACTCACAATCTGAGGAGACAAATCGTTATGCAACCCGAACTGCAACCTAATCCGTCTGCATATCAGATATCGGTACAGGATATCGCGTTGCAGCAGCAGAAAGTGCTGCGCAATACCTATCTGCTGCTGGCGCTGACCATGGTGCCGACCGTGGTCGGCGCGATGATAGGCATCAATACCGCCGGTATCATCATCCAGCATCCGATATTGAGCTTTTTCATAATGCTCGGTGGCGTGATCGGCCTGCAATTCGCGATCGCCGCCAACCGCAACAACGGCTGGGGCGTCGTGCTGCTGCTCGGCATGACCTTCCTGCTCGGCTGGTTCCTGGGTCCCCTGCTCAGCATAGCGCTGACATTGAAGAACGGACCGCAATTGGTCGGCCTGGCCGCCGCCGGAACCGGCACGGTGTTCTTCGTCATGGCCGGCATCGCGACCACCACCAAGAGGGACTTCAGCTTCATGGGCAAGTTCCTGTTCGTGGGCATGATCGTGCTGCTGCTCGCGCTGATCGCCAACATGTTCCTGCAAATCCCGGCGCTCGCGCTCACGATTTCAGCGCTGGTGATCGTGGTGTTCTCGCTGTTCCTGCTGCACGACCTTTCGCGCATCGTGAACGGCGGCGAAACCAACTACATCATGGCGACGACCGGCGCTTACATCAGCCTGTTCAACATTTTCGCCAACCTGCTTCAGCTGCTGATGGCGTTAAGCGGCGAGCGCGACTGAGGCCGCGCGCAGCCCAACGAAAACGGCGCTCTCGGGCGCCGTTTTCGTTTAAGGATCGAGGATTCGGGATCAAGGATTGAGGGCGGAAGCATCTCCTCGAGTTGGCTCAATCCTCAATCCTCGGTCCTCAATCCTTCTCAAATACCGCGATCGACTCGACGTGTGAAGTGTGCGGGAACATGTTGACCACACCGGCCCCGCTCAGGCGGTAGCCGCGCGTATGCACCAGCACTGCGGCGTCGCGCGCCAGCGTCGCCGGATTGCACGAAACGTAGACGATGCGCGCCGGCGCCCGTTCGCCGAGCGCCTTTACCAGCTCGATCGCGCCGTCGCGCGGCGGGTCGATGAGCATACGGTCGAAGCGCCCCAAGGCAGCGAAGCGCGCGTTATCGATCTTGAACAGATCCAAGGCGTGGAAATCGGCGGTACCGCCCAGCCCGTTGGCGGCGGCGTTGGCGGCGGCGCGCACGATAAGCGCCGTGCTGCCTTCCACGCCCACTACGAATGCACCACGGCGCGCGATGGCGAGTGCGAAATTGCCGAGACCGCAGAACATGTCGCCGACGCACTCGCCCGGCTGCGGGTCGAGCAGGGTCAGCGTGCGCCGCACCAGCACCCGGTTCATTGCATAGTTGATCTGCGTGAAATCGGTCGGACCGAAGCGGATTTTCAGGTCGAACTCGGGCAACGCATAGTAAAGATCGGCGTCCGCTGCGGGACAGAACGGCTGGGCCGAGTCCGGTCCCCTCGGCTGCAGATAGATCCGCGCCGCGTGACGGCCGGCAAATTCCCTGAGCAGTTCGCCATCCCGCGGGGCGAGCGGTTGCAGGATGCGCAGCACCAGTACCGTCGTCTCATCGCCCACGGCGACCTCGACCTGCGGGATGCGCTCGCGGATTGAAAGCCGGGCGAGCGTTTCCCTGAGCGGCTTGAGCAGCGCGGAGACATGCGGCGGCATGATCTCGCAGCTGGTCATGTCGGTGACGTAGCTGCTGCGCTTCTCGCGAAACCCGATCAGGGTGCCGCCCTTTTTCTGCACGTAGCGCGCCGACAGCCGCGCGCGGTGGCGATAACCCCACTGTGGGCCGTGAATCGCCGGCAGGATCTGTTCCGCCTCGACCTTGCCGATATGCCGCAGATTGTCCTCCAGCACCCGCTGCTTCACCGCAACCTGCGCGCGCGCATCCATGTGTTGCAGGCTGCAGCCGCCACACTTTCCGAAGAACGGGCAGCGTGGCGCGCACCGCTGCGCGCTCGGCCTCAGCACCCGGATGAGCGTGGCAAACTCGAAGTTCGGTTTCCTGACGTAGGGGGAATACTCGACGCTTTCGCCCGGCAAGGCGCCGTCGATGAATATCGCCTTGCCCTCACAGCGCGCAACGCCGCGGCCTTCCTGGTCGAGGGATTCGACAAGCAACGG
>MERI01000135.1 GCA_001772005.1 Betaproteobacteria bacterium RIFCSPLOWO2_12_FULL_62_58
AGCTTTTCGATTACGGACGGCTGTTGCAGCACCTTCAGCGTCTCCGCGTGCAGCCGGTTGACGAGGGCGCGCGGCGTCTTCGCCGGCACCAGCATGCCGTTCCAGAAAGTGTAGTCGCTGTCGGGATAGCCGGCCTCGATGGTGGTCGGCACATCCGGCAGTATACTGGATCGCTTGGGCGTGCTCACTGCGAGCGGAATGAGCCGGCCCCCGCGGATGAACGGCAGGCCGGACGTAATGCCGGTGCACATGAAATCGACACGGCCGGTCGCCACGTCGATCAGGGCTTCGGGGCCGCCCTTGAACGGGACATGAACGGCGTTGAACCCGGCGCTTAGCCGCAGCCGTTCGGCGGCCCAGTGCGTGGCGCTGCCAATGCCCGCCGACGCAAAGGTCATGGAGCCCTTCCTGGCCGCCTCGACCAGTTCCTTGAGCGTCTTGATGCCTTTCGCGGGCGAGATCACCGTCACATTGGGCACGACGCCAAAAAGGACCACCCCGGAAAAATCGCGGCCCGCATGATAGGGCACGTTCGGATAGGCGGCCGGCGCCGCCGAATGCGCGGCGGCGTGGATCAGGATCGTGTAGCCGTCCGGTTCCGCCTTGGCGACCAGCGCCGAGCCGATCGTCCCACCCGCCCCGCCCCGGTTCTCGACTACGATGGGTTGGCCTATCGCCGCTGACAGCGTCTCGAGCACGATCCGCCCGACGACGTCGGTCGTCGAGCCGGCGCTAAACGGGACGATCGCCCGGATCGGTCTGGTTGGCCACTGTTGTGCCGACGCCAGCTGCGGCATCGACGCCGCGGCAAGCGCGGCCCCGGACAATTGCAGGAATCTGCGGCGTGTTGTCATAGTCGTGCCTCCTTGTTGGTGTAATTAACCAGATTCTAATAATTAGACCTGCCCGATACCCGAAAAAGCAGCTGGTGTCTTGTTGACCCTGGATCGATTATAAGACTGTGGCATGCGCAAAAATTCACATCGCTGCCCCATCGTTGGTTTCACGGGTCGATCCGCTTAAATGAATCATGTGGCAGCCAGCGCCAGTGAATACTCGTGATGCAGCCCACACAACACCGATTTCGCGATTACAACAATGCCCTCCCCCATTCTATGTCCGGATTCCGGTTCCTCAGCATCACCGTCGCCCCGGCACATCCGGTACGCCAGGACCAAGGCGGCTGTTGGGTCTGCCTCGATTGTCGTGGTTCCCGGTCTCGCCGAGGTACAGGAGTCAGTGCTTGCGGTTTGCCGAGATGTGCTTTTCCGCGCACGCAGCAATCGGATGCCCCCGGCGTCGTGACGAAAAGGTTCTGGCAGACTGGAATGGGTTGACAATTTCCGCGCTCGCCAAAGCAGCCGTGAGTTTTCAGCAACGGGTATGCTTACCGTTCTTGGAGCGCTGTAAGGCTTGGCTGTGGAGTTGGCCTGCTCGAATATTTCAGAAGAGGCGCTTAACGAGATTCGCGGTTTCACGAAAGTATGTTCAAGTGTTACTAGCAAAGGAAGCGTGCTGAATACTTCCGGATTAACCGGCTCATTCATGAGAAACTCATAGCCGCAGCGGCTAACCCGATCTTATCGAACGTTTGTGCGAACTTGAGTGGGAGAATCAGTCACCTCTCCCTCACCGCTGTCACCTCGATCTCCACACGGGCCCCTGGCTGGTTTAGGCAATTAATGCATATCGTTGTGCTGGCAGGCTTCCAGTCTCCAAAATATTCGCTCAACACGCTCGACATCCGATCCATGTCCCGCATGTCAGTAAGATACTTTGTGATCTTAACGACGTGTCGCAGCGTGAGCCCCTCCGTCTCAAGGATGAGCTTGACCTTGTCCATTGCGCGACGCACCTGGGTCTCGATGTCCGGTGCATGGTAGTGCTCCTCACGGATGTGAGGATGAGAACGGTAAAGAGGCGCGGCGGTCACCCCGGACAGAAACAGGATATCGACCGGCCCGGACACATGGAGGGCGGGCGCATATGGCAGCTCGCCTCGCCGCTCCGGAATGGGATGAACTTCCCTTGTCATGCGACTGATATCCCGCTTCTCCTCCATATCGCCCCTCACAACGTGAACGTGGTGCAACCGCGTTGCGTTACAGGCGTGCAGGAATCGCCAACTCGCTCGACTTCGGCACGAACCATTAGTCCACCTTCACGCCGGCGTCCTTCGCCACCTTGGCCCACTTTTTGACATCCTTCAGGAACAGGTCGCCAAACTCCTGAGGCGTGCCTCCGCCCGCCTCCAGGCCGGCTTGCGAGAAAATTTTTCGAACGTCTTCAGCTTTCAGGATGCGATCGATTTGCTCGGCCAATTTGGCTACGATCTCGCGAGGTGTCCCCGCAGGCGCGAATATGCCGTACCACGATTGCGCTTCAAAATCGGGGAGGCCGGCTTCCGCAACCGTCGGAACATCGGGGAGCTGCGAGAAGCGCTGGGGCGTTGTAACCGCGAGCGCGCGTAGGCGATTCGCCTGCACAAACCGCAGCAGAACGGCGGGGCTACCGAAAGTCATATCGACTTCTCCGCTCAGTACGGCGGTTCCCGCCGGGGCACCGCCCTTGTATGGTATGTGGATCGTCTTGATCCCCGCCATTAAGTTCAACAGCTCTCCTGCCATATGGAAGCCACTTCCCGGACCTGCAGAGGAGTAATTGATCTTCCCTGGTTGGGCTTTTGCGAGGGCAACAAGCTCACGCACGGACTTTGCGGGCACTGAAGGATGCGCCACCAACAAGTAGGGACCTGTGGCAAGCAGGATGACGGGGGCGAAATCCTTGACGGGATCGAACGGCAGCTTGGAATACACGCTCGGAATAATGGCATGCTGACCGGCAGCGCCATACAGCGTGTAGCCGTCGGGTGGAGCGGTTGCGACAACGGATGCGCCAATAATCGTGCCGCCCCCTACCCTGTAGTCCATCACCACGGGCTGTCCCCATTGTGCCCGCAGTTTTTCGATGACGGGACGTCCAACCACATCCACAGAACCACCGGGCGGAAACGGGTTTACCAGCCGGATTGGCTTTGAGGGATAGGGAGCCTGTGCAAAAGCGGCGCCTGTCAGCAAGGCGGACATCAGTGACGCAGTGCAAAGCAAACGCAACATTGGGCTCCCTTTTTTGGTGATTATTCGAAACCGGCATAGCGACCGAGGATCATGCCGGCCGCACTGCCTCGAGAACACGGCGCGGCTCGCTTATCGCGGGCGGACAGCGGTGACTTCGATTTCGACACGGGCACCAGGCTGGTTAAGGCAATTCACACATACCGTGGTACTGGCCGGATGCCAGTCACCAAAATAGTCTTTGAGGACCGTCGACATTCCATCGCGGTCCCTCATGTCGATGAGATACTTGTTGATCTTCACGACATTGCGGAGCGTTAAGCCTTCAGTTTCGAGCACCAGCTTAATCTTGTCCATGGCGCGCCGCACCTGCGTCTCGATGTCCGGCGCGTGCTGATGCTCTTCCGGCAGATGTGGATGCTGATGGTACATCGGTGCTGCCGTTGCGCCGGAGAGAAACAGGATATCCACCGGTCCTGTCACGGAGATTGCTGGCGAATAGGGCAGTTCGTGCCTGCGTTCCGGCTTTGGATGGACCTCCCGGGTTATCGTCACAATCGTGTTTTTCACTTCCATTCGATATCAATCTCCGTGTTCCGCTTTACCAGCACTTCGGTGTTACCCTGCTGCGCACAATCGAGAGCGAGCAGTTAATCCGAAGCAGGGACCCGACCCTCTCGCTTACGCACTCTCCTAGAGGTCTTCCGGGACTTTGACGGCCGCAGAGAGGGAATCATGCCCTCTTATTTCACGGGACGGCTCGCCACCCCGCGAATCTTTTCCCGTAGGCACCCATGTGCAGATTTTCTTCTCGTTCTGCCATACGGTTTTATACTCGGCGGGCACGAAAAACTCGACAAACATCAGTTCTTCGTCCGGGCCAGTAGACGAATAGTGCCGTTCTCCATCTGGGTGGTATACCAGGTCACCGGCGCTGTATCGGTGTGGCTCCTCGTTGGAGTATCCCGTCGTCGAGCCCTTCATCACATAGATGAAGTGCTCCGCTCCTTCATGATGGTGGTTCGATCCCATAGTGCCTTTTGGGTAGACGATGATCTCCGCCTTGATCGCCTTTGTCCCGAGCAGTTTCGGGGTCGCTACATAAATGCGCCTTCTGGCGTCATGCTTCGAATCGAGAACCGGCTCCCGGGACCAGTCCACAATTTTGAACGATGGCGGCTCTGCAGCCAAAGCAGGGTCCAGCGCCGCTGCGTCCGGCACTTCTGCATAAAGCAGCCCAGCGCCGGACTGCGTAAGCACAGTTCCCTCAAACTGAGGCGGCAGGAGCACAACGCTGATATCGGAAAGGCTTTCACTACGGCCGTCGTGTCGCAATGTAAGCGTTCCCTGCAGCACTTGAAACCAGGCGAGGTTTCCCGCCGGAACATTGAGCGGGCAGCTTCCCCCGGCTTGCACCGTTATGCGGTCGACAAGTACGCGCAATGAAGGAATTCGCTCCTTTGTCAATAGCCTTTTCCGGGTTGCAGCATTACCGAAACCTTCGGAGTCGGTTTTTGCTTCGCTCACTATACATACCATGTCGTTACTCCTCTTTTTCTGGGCTGCGGAATTCCCGCGGAGCGTTATCGTGCGCAGCACATGCTGGATCGACCGCCGGTAGAATCGATGTGGACGTCACCTACTAAAGTCTACACACAATGCCACTAAGCGCATAGGACAGTAAGTCCTCCTCTTGAATTGCCGGACGAATATGTTCTCGAAGTGAGTGCGCCGTAAGGAGTCGTCGTGGAATGGAACAAGAAAAACCGCTATGGCCGCTGGTCGACGTCGTGCTAGTGCACACGGGCATGACCTGAATCAGAAGCCTATCGTTCGTCGTCCACGGTGCCTCCCGGGCTTTTATCAGTTGGCTGGAGGCTCCACAGTATCGCTCTCTATCTTGTAATACTCATCCAAACCAATTAGATCTTCGCATTCTTTACGCCATACAATCATATGATCCTGAGGTAAGCCGCTTGTCCCATGCGATTTTAGATGATTGATGACACGCTTCATTTCTTGAGTCACAGGGCAAAGCAGCGCTGTGGGATAGGTCGCCAATTTATAACCCATTTCCTCGTATTCCTTTGTTGAAAAAACGGGACGTCCGAGCCTATTACCTTCGCCGTTTACGGTGCAGACAAGCCCTTTGATTTCACGCGGTGCTTGACGGGCTTCTTCGACCGAGTTTGGAAAAAGCATGACCATATCCGCACCGGCCTCGAGAAAAAGATTAGCCCGCTTGACGCCTTCTGCAAACCCGCTCGTCGCCATGGCGTCGGTTCTCGCGATAATAACGAAGCCTGGATCGCTTCTCGCTTTCACAGCTGCCTGAATCTTCTGTACCATTTCTTCCTCAGAAATGATGTGCTCGATTCCTTTATGGTAGTGCACTCTTTTTGGATAAATCTGGTCTTCTATATGAATCGCCGCAGCGCCGGCCCGCTCAAGTTCCCTTACTGTCCGCATTACATGCAGCGGTTCTCCAAAACCAGCCCCTGCATCGACAACGACAGGAATGCGCACAGCAGAGGTGACATAGCGACAAGTTCGAGCGACTTCGGTAAGACTCAACAATGGCTCCGGTACCACATGGCCGGCAGCCAGCTGGTAGCCACCAATGTGCACACATTCCACGCCGAGTGATTCCGCGACACGTGCTGTATACGGATCCCAGACGCCCAGCGCCATGATGAAGCGAGGACTAGACATTAGTTCTCGAAATTTAGCGATTGTGGATGCGTTTGCCATGGACTCCCGCCTGGTATAGGTGAACTGTTTCAGTTACCGTACCGCTCCCTCGCGATACAGATCGGTGATCTCGTCCGGCGAAAGGCTTAATAGTTCGCGCAGGACGCTCGTAGTATGCTCGCCAAGTCGCGGCGCTGGTTCTGGCCGGGTGGCGACCACGAGGTGGCCGTCCATAGCCTTGAACGCTTGCCAAGGAACGCTGTACTCGTGCGCCGAGCCGGGCGGCTGCGGAAGCTCGCCATTCGTGAGCCACATGGTGCCGATGTAACTTAGCAGGCTCAGCATCGCGTCAAACATCGAGAGCTCTACCCGACGGCCGCACCCGGTCCGCTCGCGGTCGAAGAGCGCAGCAAGAATCCCCTTGCACGCAAAGATGCCACCGCTTAGGTCCGCCAGCGGAATGCCGACTCGGACCGGCGGCCGTCCCGGCTCACCGGTTATCGCCATATGCCCGCTGATCGCCTGAACGATGATGTCCAAGGCGGGATAATTCTTATATGCACCCTTGATGCCGAACCCTGTGACCGAACACTGGACCAGACGCGGGTTCATTGAGATTAAGGTCCCGTAATCGGTTTTTAGCCGCTCCAGAACACCGGGTCGGAAGTTATCCACCACCACGTCGGACACGCGCACAAGACGGTAAAACACCTCGCGACCGGTTTCCGTCTTGAGGTCTATTACAACGCTCTTCTTGTTTCGATTGAACGTTAAAAAAAGCCCGCTCTGCCCGCGGTAGTGCGCCACTGAGGGATTGCGACCGAGGTCACCCTGTGGTGACTCGATCTTGATGACTTCGGCGCCCAGATCCGACAGCACCTGCCCACCGTACGTACCAGCAATGATTTGGCCTAGCTCGAGTACACGCACGCCGCTTAGGGGGTAGGACATGTCAATAACTCACTCGAGGCGTACCGGCCAAGGTGTCTGGGCCTACGCTTGGCGCTGCGATGACGAACGTTTTCCTGCGTCCATCCCGATTCGCTGTTCTCGAAATAGCTGCTGGGCCATTTGGGATCGGCTCAACGCAATTCGTCTTCGTAGAGAACTGGTATGGGCCGACTGCTTCAACCGTTCGCGCATTGTGTTGTGAATATTTTCTAAGCCGCCGCAGCGAGGATCTCCAGCAACTGACCGGGGTGAGAAATCTTGCGAGGATTCGCATGAAGCCAGATTTCTCGCATGGTGCGATCGGAAATTGCTGCAAACTGCTCGCGTTCAACCCCCACCTGTACCAATCGAGTGGGCAGCCCGAGATCGGCGACGAACTGCGCAATAACATCAGGGGCCTCGTCACCCGGTCGGCCCATCGCTTCGGCGATTAGCCGCTGGCGATCAGCGTTTGCGGAACGGTTGTAGCGCAACACGTGTGAAAGCATTATGCAGGAGGTATAGCCATGAGGCACACCGCATGTGCCGCCGAGTACGTGTCCGATTGCGTGGCTGGCACCCATCTTCGCCCCCGCCATGCGCCCAGCCATCGCCAACCAGATGGCAAACTGGCAGTCTAGTCGCGCATCCATATCCGTTGGATCGCTCTTGACTCGAGGTAACGCTTGGCTAAGCAATCGCAGCGCTTGTAGAAAGCTAGCATCGCTTAAGGGGTTCGAGAATTGGGAAGAGAGTCCCTCAGCAGCGTGATCCACCGCACGAACGCCGGTTGATAGCCACACCCATAAAGGAGTGTGTACGGTAGAGAGGGGATCAAGAATGATGACGCGCGGTATCAAGGCCGGATGTCGGTACGCATGTTTCACTTTGCTGCGGTGGTCCGTGCAGCCCGCCTCAGCATGAAATTCGCCCGCTGAAAGAGTAGTTGGAATTGCGATTTGGTCCACTGTCGGGCCTTCGTAGTCCGGAGCGTAGCCAGTGCCGTCCGGATTGATCACTACGCGAAACGCGTCAAAACGGTCGAGATCGGAGATATCATGCCGTAAGCAGAGCCGCACCATCTTACCGGCATCGGTAACGGAGCCACCGCCGAAGGTGACGATTAAGTCTGCATTGGCAGTCCTCGCCGCATGAGCTGCATCCAGCACGTCGTCTCTCGGAGCGTGCGAGGCTATCCGGTCATAGACGCCAGCGTATCGGCTGCCAAGCGCATTTCGCACCTGTGCCACCTCGTCGGTGGAACGGTTCATGGTGCCACTAACAATAAGAAAAACGCGGTTCTTGTTTAAGCGCTCCGCCTCTATGCGAAGCCCTTGGGCAGCTGATTGACCATAAACGATTCGATCGATGGCCGGAAAAACAAACATCCCCGATTGCACGTCCAGGTTCCTATTGAGTGTTATGAAATAGCGTCTGAACCACGATTCAGAAACTGACTACCTTAGAGCCGCACTTAGGCATCTCGCGCCCTCGCGCATTGCGCGCCTCACAGCGCTTCTGCACATCAAGCCACTCTTATTACGCTGCCTATACATCACCCGTACTTTTTCCGTATCTCTTCTTCCGGCAGATACTTCGATTCAAGTTCTTTAATATCTGACAGCCCGGAAAACTTGTGAAAGTCTTCAGTGGGATGGGCCATCAGCTGTTTTTCGAACTCTATTTCCCCTTGTTCTTCTCCTTGTATGACAGCCGCCCCATAGTCCCATACCGCCTTCATGCTGACTCGCATGGCCGCCGTGGAGATATTGATGACTTTGTATCCCATCCTAGCGATGTCCCTGAATGTCACGGGCGACTCATGCCACTTAAAGCGGGTGCAATAATTGAAGAACAACGGCAGATCGGGGTACACCTTGTGTATCTCGTCGGCAAACATGCTCGGATATCGGGTATCCGCGGAGGGGAACTCGCAAAAAAGCATATCAGCGCCGGCACCTGCGTATGCCTTTCCTCTATTCAACGCCTCTTCGTATCCGCCACCCACGGCCGAGATCGCATCAGTTCTCGCCATAATAAGAAAGTCTTTATCCTTTCTTGCATCGATGGCTGCTCGGATTTTGCCGACAGCCTCCTCGATCGGAACAATCATTTTTCCGGCGGCGTGCCCGCATCTTTTAGGTAGGACCTGGTCTTCCAGGTGAATGCCCGCCACCCCGGCGGCTTCGTAGTCCTGCACAGTTCGGATTACGTTTATTGCGTTTCCATATCCCGTGTCTGCATCAGCAAGTACCGGCACGTTGATAGCTCTGGCTATATTTCTCGCATTGGTCACCATTTCAGTTTCAGTGATCACTCCTATATCCGGAAGACCAAGCAGGGTGAGGGAAGTGTCATGACCGCCCATGTAGACAAACTTAAAGCCGAGCTTCTCCGCAATCATTGCCTGCAAAGCATTGTGTATACCGAACGTGAAGATGTAATTTTCGGTCTTAAGTAAGTGTCGCAATTTTTGTTTCGTGTTCATTTATCGTCGCAGTCCCGATGTGAGTGTGATAAAGCCCAATCGTCCTATTACTCGACTCGAATGTTCGCGGCTCTGACCACTCGCTCCCATTTCGGTTGATCCCGCTTGATAAGCGCTGTCAGCTCCTCGGGTGTACTACTTACCGGCTCTAGGCCGATCGCGGAGAATCGATCTTTCACTGCCGCCGACCTTAAGACCTTTACGACCTCGGCGTTCGTCTTAGCAAGAATATTGGGCGAAATTCCTCCCGGGAAAGCGAGGGCGTACCAAACGTTAAATTCGAATCCGGGCAAGCCCGCCTCAGCGACCGTCGGCAAGTGCGGGGCCACAGCTGATCGCTTGGCTCCGGTCACGGCGAGCACTTTGATCCTCCCGCCCTTGAGGTGAGACATCACATTTGCGAGCCCAGGCATTATCATCTCTATCTCTCCGCTCATGACTGCGATGAGCCCAGGGCCTATGCCTCGATAGGGAACGTGCCCCAGTGAAATACCAGCAGTGAGCTGCAGCAATTCTGGACCGAGATGAGCCGCTGTACCGTTACCTCCTGAGCCATATCTGATGCTCCCCGGCCGCTTCTTGGCGAGAGCAATCAATTCCTTGACCGAACTGACGGGTAATGAAGGATGCACAGCGATAACGAACGGCTGGTCCGCCACTAAGGAAATCTGCGCGAGATCTTTCTCCGGATCGTAGGGAAGTTTGCGATAAAGCACCGGCGCAAATGAGAAATGTCCTATGCTGCCAAGCAGCATGGTGTACCCATCCGGTGCCGCCCTCGTAAGCAACGCAACGGCAGGTATGCCGCCCGCTCCGCCTCGATTATCCACTACCACCGTCTGTCCCCAGCTGTCGCTGAGCCCCTGCCCTATCATGCGACCGACGAGGTCAGTGCCGCTCCCAGCTGCTGATGGCACTATCAATCTCACCGGTTTATTCGGGTAGGTGGCCGCGGAGTTATTCGCTGGCGTTTGCTGCGCCAGAGCCTGCCCTGTCAGCGCTATGGTGATTGCTATAGCAACCCCGCGGCCCGCGAGACAGATCGCGTGCTTTGCCTGGAACACAGCTGCCTTGCACGAAAAAAAACGTCCCCACAGCATAAAAACCTCCCAAAGCACTGGACTGTTTGATCTATGTGACTTGCAACGACTCCTAGCTATCCAAATAATTCAAGGTACAAAGCACTAATCTGAGGCTTCCGCTAAGCCTCAACATGTTTTAAGCCTGTACTTTTCCAGCTTTTCATCATCAAGAAAAACGCCAAGACCGGGGCCAGACGGCAGAGACAAGGCGCCGAGCGAGATATCGAGCCGAGAAGTCGTAATCGAGTCCACCATTTTGAGCGGTCCAACGCATTCGAGCCCAGTGACCACGTTATGAGAGACGGCTCCGAGCGTGATTTCGGCAAGCGTGCTAATGTCGAGCCCGAAGCCATGGCCGATTACGCAAGGTATCCCGGCTGCCTCAGCAGTCGCCAACAATTGTATTGCGCGATGAAATCCTCCCTGTTCTTTGATTCCCAGTTTCA
>MERI01000136.1 GCA_001772005.1 Betaproteobacteria bacterium RIFCSPLOWO2_12_FULL_62_58
GGCTTTCGAGCGGACATGATTGCACGCCCAAGGGTTGGCAGGCGAACCTGGTTATTTGCCGCGCCGTGCGGCTGGTTACCATCAATATGGCCGGCCTTAAGAACGTCATTGCCTCGCATACGCAAGGCCACTTGGGTCGCATCATGGACTGCGTTCGCGAGAACGACGAGGAAAGTCCCTGGGAGCCGTACCACACCGAGCAGGGGTATTCCCGGGACGCCAGCACCGTGACGGCATTTCCGGGTGAGCCTCCGCACCTTGTCGATGACCGTGGCAGCAACACAGCGCAAAGTATGTTGACCACGTTCGCGCGGGTAATCGCGACAGGTGGAAACCGCTCGCTATTTGGAAACACCCAGCAAGTTCTCCTGTTCGCGCCCGAGCATGCCCAGTATGTGGCCTCGCAGGGCTTTTCGAAGGAAGATGTGCGCGAGTTTCTGTACGAGGTCGCCCGTATTCCGCTGCACGAGTTTCCAAGAAACAATCTGGATAGCCTGTCGGTCTGGCACAAGAAATTGTTTTCGAATGTCAGCGAACACGTTACCGTGCCAGCCGTCCGCCGGAAAGAGGACTTCAAGATCATCGTGCACGGCGGCATTGGACCTCATTCGCTATACATGCCCGGTAGCCTGAGCTCCAAACCGGTCACCGTGCCGGTCGAACACAAGAGATAACGGACTGCTCTACCGCTGAGACAAACCGCCGGGCCGAATCATGAGTGCGAACCTCGACGAAGCCGTGGTAGCTCCAGGACTGGGCTTCGACGAGGTGCATGAGCGCTTATATGCCCTCGGTCTTACGGATGGCCTGCCCGTAGTCCCTCCCACAGTGACCCGGATTGAAGCGATGTTGGGCGGGCGTGACCCGGCGCGAGTCGTGGCTAAGTTAGCCCCGCTGTCGGGTGAAGCTACCTTGTACCGGATAGCCATCTGCGCTGTAATGGCCGGTTGTTTGCCGGAGTATCTTCCCGTCCTGATCGCGGCAGTGGAAGCTGTCGCTGAAGAAGAATTTAATCTCCTGGGAATCCAGACTACCACCGGCACTGCTGCGCCCGTCGTAATCGTCAACGGGCCGATAGCTGCAAGCCTCGGCCTGAACGCCGGAACCAACGCGCTCGGTCCGGGAGTTCGCGCGAATGCCACCATCGGCCGGGCGCTGGCCCTCGTGCTGCGCGACGTGGGGGGCGCGACCCCGGGGGAGTTGGACATGGCAACGATGGGCCAACCGGGGAAATACACCTTCTGTTTCGCCGAAAACGAGCAAGCGAATCCTTGGGAGCCGTTGCACGTGAGCCGTGGGTTCGATCGTGAGCAGAGCACAGTGACGGTGTTGGCGGCTGCCGGCACCGTCGAAGTGCGAGACGAGTGCAGTGCGCGGGCTGAAAGCCTTCTGACCACCTTTGCGCATTCGATGCTCGGCGCCGGATCGGTGAGCGGCAGCGGAATGCTCAGTGGGGGTGAACCACTACTGCTGTTTTCTCCCGATCATGCCCGTATCATCGCCCGCGAGAAGACGCGCGAAGCGGCCCAAGCCTTTCTGTTCGAGACAGCGCGGCTTCCGCTAAGCGCGTTGCCTCACGAGACGCAGGCCCACTTGAGACAGCGCCATGCGGGCAAGCCTGACGGCGAGACCAACGAGGTGTTGCGCGTGGCCGCGCGGGCGGTCAATATCATGCTGGTCGTGGTGGGTGGCACGGGCTTCAAATCCACCTACGTTCCAACTTGGGGCGGCGGCACGCGCGCGATTACTATGCCGATTGAGACGAGGGAATCAACATGACAAACGGAGAGGAGTTCAAGATGCAAACACGAGGAGCGGAATTGTCAGGACACGCCGCGACGATCAGGTTTATGATTTTCATCGCCGCGATGGGATTTTTCGCGGCCCATGGCCCGGCGTCGGCCCAGGCGCCGCAACCGGAATATCCGCTCAAAGAGATCGAGTTGATGATCCCGTTCGCCCCCGGCGGCGGGGTCGATCTGTTCGGCCGCACCGTCGCAAGGGTGCTGAACGATGAAAAGATCGTCAGCAGGCGAATCCAGGTGGTGAACAAGCCGGGCGCAGGCGGCGCCCGTGGCATGGCGGAAATGGCGCAGCGCAAGGGTGACGCCTACATTCTGCTGGGCATCGCCATCCATGTGCATACCACGCCACTGACGACGGGCACCAAGCATTCCTACAAGGACCTCACCCCGATCGCCAAGCTTTTTTCCGAGTACCAGATGATGGTGGTTCGTACCGAATCCCCGATCAAGAGCCTGAAGGAAGTCGAAGCCGCGCTGCGCAAGGATGTGGGCAGTCTCAAGGTCGGCGGGGCTTCAGTCGGAGGGGCCGATCACATGTCCGTGGCCAAGTTCGCCAAGGCGATCGGCGGCGACCCGTCGAAACTCACCTACGTCGCATACTCAGGCGGCGAATCGAACGCTGCAATTCTCGGCGGCCACGTCGACGTGGGCATGGGCGGTCTCGAGTTGATCGACCTGGTGGAAGGCGGCAAGATGCGGGTGCTGGCGATCAGTGCCCCCGCGCGGCTTGGCGGCCGGTTCAAGGCCCTGCCTACGTTTGTCGAGCAGGGGTACGACGTCGTCAATGCGAACTGGCGCGGCATTTTCGGCCCGCCTGAGATGCCTGCCGCTGTCGTCCAGTACTGGCGCAACAGCCTGAAGAAGATGGTGCAGACCAAGGCCTGGAAGGCGGAGCTGGAAAAAAACCAGTGGGCCGACACCTTTGAATCGGAAACGTTCCTCGCCTCGCTCGACAGGGATCACGAAGTCTATCGATCGCTGTTGCAACAAGTCGGCCTGCTGAAAAAATGAGCGGGACGCCGGCCCGGCGCAAAGAGGGCGCGGTCGCCAGGATGGTGGAGACGGCATTCACCGTGCTGTTACCCATCTTTTCGATGTTCTTCATCTGGCAGGCGATACAGGTCACCGAGCCGCCTCGCAACATCGTGGTCGGTCCGCGCACCTTCCCGCTGCTGATCGGCGGCATGATGCTCGCCATATCCGTGGTGCTGCTTTGGCAGCGATGGCGCGCGCGCGCCGCGGAGGCGAGTGCCGCCGCACCGGACCCCCAATTGGGGCTGATACCGCCGGAAGAGGACGAGACGTCGATCAGCGACTGGCCCGCGTTCTGGAGCGTGCTGGGATCTTTGCTGGCGCTCTTCCTATTGCTGGAGCCTCTCGGTTTTGTTACCGCCCTCGCGCTTTTTCTGTTCGGGCTATCGACGCTCTTCGGGCCACGGCGGTGGTTGCTCAACCTGGTGATATCGGTCGCCTTTAGCATGTCCTTCTACTACCTGTTCACCCGGGTACTGGAAATCCCGCTGCCCAACGGGGTTCTCACGTCTCTGTTCTGACACCAAGGATGACGGAGTGGATAGTTTCTCGGGCATCCTGTCTGGCTTTTCGGTGGCGCTCCAGCCATCTCACCTTCTGCTGGCACTGACCGGCGCCGCTCTGGGAACGGCGGTCGGCGTGCTTCCGGGGATCGGACCGGCGCTCGCCATATCGCTGCTCTTGCCCTTCACCTACAAGCTGGTTGATCCCGTGGGGGCATTCATTCTGTTCGGCGGCATCTATTACGGCACGATGTACGGCGGGTCGACTACCAGCATCCTGATCAACACGCCCGGCGAGAGCGCATCCGTCGTCACCACCCTTGATGGCTACAAGATGGCGCGCAAGGGCCGCGCCGGCGCGGCCCTCGCGACTTCCGCCATCGGCTCGTTTTTTGCCGGCACCATCGCGACGTTCCTGCTGATGATCCTGGCGCAGCCGCTGGTGGAATTCGCCTTGAAGTTTGGCCCCTCGGAGTACTTTGCGCTGATCGTGCTTTCGCTCTGCACGGTTACCGCGATCGGCGGCGGACACCCGTTCAAGGCTGCGTTCTCCACCCTGCTCGGCCTGGCATTGGGCGCGGTGGGCATAGAGAACACCAGTGGGCAGCTCCGTTTCACGTTTGGCGCGCCTGCGCTCATTGACGGCATCGGCGTCGTCGTGGCGGCGATTGGCCTGTTCGCCATCAGCGAAGTGCTCTTCGGTCTGGGCAACCTGCGCAGGCAGACCGCGTCCCGGCTGATGGAGACCGGCTCGATCTGGATGACACGCGAAGAATGGCGGCGATCCGCATTGCCGTGGCTGCGCGGGTCCGGCGTCGGCTTCCTCGTCGGCGCGCTGCCCGGCGCCGGCGCGACGATCGCTTCATTCATGGCGTATGCCGTCGAGAAAAAGGTCTCAAGCCATCCCGAGGAGTTTGGCAAGGGGGCGATTGAAGGCGTGGCCGGACCGGAAGCTGCCAACAATGCATCCGCCGGCGGCGCGCTGGTCCCGCTGCTGACCCTGGGCATACCCGGATCGGCCACCGCCGCGGTCATGCTGGCAGCATTGCAGGGCTACGGCATCAACACCGGGCCCCTGCTGCTGGAGAAGCATCCGGAGCTGGTGTGGGGACTCATTGCCAGCCTCTATATCGGAAACCTGATGCTGCTGGTGCTGAACCTGCCGCTCGTCGGGCTCTGGGTCAAGCTGCTGAAAATCCCGGAGGCGCTGCTCTATCCGATGATCCTCGCCTTCAGCACCCTGGGCGTCTACAGCCTGAGCCGCAGTGTTTTCGATCTCTACCTGCTGTTTGGCATTGGCGTTCTAGGCTTCATGCTGCGTCGCTATGGTTATCCGCTGGCGCCGATCGTGCTGGGCCTGGTCCTGGGGCCGATGCTCGAGACCGAGTTCCGCCGTGCGCTGATCGGTTCCCGGGGAAACTGGTGGGTATTGGTCAATCGTCCGATGGCTGCTGCCATTCTGGCGCTGGCACTGCTGATGGTACTATCGCCGGTGATTGGGCGCTTCTTGAGAAGCTGGCGTCATCAGCGGTCAAGCAGGAAGGTAGTGCGGCCGACGTGAATGTGCCGTCTGCCATACGCTGCTTCCCGGTGGCACTAGACGGCCCAGCCCTTTGCCGTTGAATTGCATCGGCGTTTGACCCGCAATTGCAAAGGTATCTTTCCATTGAAGACGCGTACAAACTCGACGAAGTACGAGACGCGCTGAAGAAAGAGGATATTGTTGCTGCCAGTTGGCACAGCCGCGTATTCACCCTTACTCCGGTTGCCGTATAAGCTGGCCCAGTTCCGGAGCCGCGCGCAGCAACCCGGCGTGGGTCTCAACGCGAATTCATGAGACTTGCAGAACTACCTGGCGCCGGCTATGGCGAGCGTAACCGTGAGTTCAAACCACCCCGTCGCCTTCGGCGCCACCCCTCCTTGGCAAGGCGGGGAGATCACACCGTCGCCTGCGGCGCTACCCTTCCTCAAAGAGGAGGAGAAAAAGTTTCTCCGCTCCCGTTCCCTCATCCCCGACCCTTCCATCCCTCATCCCCGACCCTTCTCCCGAGGGGAGAAGGGAGGCTCGAGTCCCCTCTCTCCCCTCGGGAG
>MERI01000137.1 GCA_001772005.1 Betaproteobacteria bacterium RIFCSPLOWO2_12_FULL_62_58
CAAAACCTTCAAGTAGAGCTCCGCTCGGACCGTTGCGAAGTGCCTGAACTCGTAGAGGGGAATCGAAGAACTGCTTGAGCATGACGTCCTCCTTGATGGAAATCTGAGGCCAGGGGGCCGTCACTATTATGCGGAGTCGTTACACCTGCAATGCAGTCACACTCCATTGAATGAACTACGTTATCTCAACTCCTACAATCCTCCTCTCCGCATAACAATACACTCTGCGTTACACCCAGTTCCCGACATCGCCTGACCCGCCGTACGGAAAAGGCCCCCTCTAAACAGCCGGGGTGCCGGAAAGAGCAGTCACTTTCTTTCTTTTATCGGCACGAACTTGCGGTTTTCGGGTCCGGTGTAGACCGCGGTGGGGCGGATGATCTTGTTGTCGATGCGCTGCTCGATCACGTGCGCCGCCCAGCCGCTGGTGCGCGCGATCACGAAGATCGGCGTGAACATTGCGGTCGGCACGCCCATCTTGTGGTAGGAGACCGCCGAGAACCAGTCGAGGTTGGCGAACATTTTCTTTTCGCGTCCCATCACCGCTTCGATACGGTCGGCGATGTCGAACATCTTCATGTCATTCGAGTCTTTCGACAGCGTGCGCGCCACCTCCTTGATCACCTTGTTGCGCGGGTCGGCGATGGTATATACCGGGTGACCGAAGCCGATCACCACTTCCTTGTTGCGGACGCGCGTGACGATGTCGTTCTCCGCCTCATCGGGCGTCTCGTAGCGGTTCATCACCTCGAAGCCGACCTCGTTGGCGCCCCCGTGCTTGGGGCCTCTGAGCGCCCCGATCGCCCCGGTGATCGCTGAATGCATGTCGGAACCGGTACCGGCGACCACGCGCGCGGCAAACGTGGACGCGTTGAACTCATGCTCGGCGTAAAGGTTGAGCGAAGTGTGCATGGCCTTTTCCCACAGCGGCTTGGGTGCTTTGCCGTGGAGCAGGCGCAGGAAGTGGCCGCCGATCGAGTCGTCATCGGTTTCCACTTCGATTCGCCGCCCTTTGTGGCTGTAGTGATACCAGTAGAGCAGCACCGAGCCGAATGAGGCCATGAGGCGATCGGCGATGTCGCGCGCGCCGGGCAAGTTGTGGTCGTCCTTCTCCGGCAGCGCGGTACCGAGCGCCGAGCAGCCGGTGCGCATCACGTCCATGGGATGCGCTCCCGCCGGAACCTGCTCGAGCACGCTGCGCACCACGGCCGGAAGCCCCCGCAGCTGCATGAGCCGGGCCTTGTAGTTCCTGAGTTCGGCTGCATTGGGCAGCTTGCCGTGGACCAGCAGGTAGGCGATTTCCTCGAACTCGCAGTGCTCGGCGATGTCGAGGATGTCATATCCCCGGTAATGCAGGTCGTTGCCGCTGCGCCCGACGGTGCACAGCGCGGTGCTGCCGGCCGATACGCCCGACAGCGCGACCGATTTCTTGGGCTTGAAACCAGCGGATATTTCGTTGCTACTCATGATCGACCTTTCGGCAAAAACCTAACCCGGACGAACCGGAACCAAAAAAACATCCAACGCAAAGATTCTTTTCAATACCCCCTTGAGGGGTACGCAAAGAAAAAGAAAAGTCGCAAAGAACCCTGTCCGTCCTTCTTTCCGTTTTCTTTCGGTTTGCTTTGCGCCTTTGCGTTGAGATTCTTCTCCAAATTCGTCAACAGTGGATTGATAAGAGACTAAAGATTCGTTAGAGAGGCTGCGGCCAGGCGTCAGCCCAGCAGGTGCTTGATCGAATCGCGCTCTTCGTGCAGTTCCTTGAGCGTGGCTTCCATGCGCGCGCGGCTGAAGTCGCTCACGTCCAGCCCCTTCACGATCCCGTAATTGCCATTCTCGCAGGTGCATGGATAGCCGTAGATCACGCCCTCGGGTATGCCGTAGCTGCCATCGGACGGAATTCCCATGCTGACCCAATCGCCTTCGCGGGTGCCGTAGATCCAGTTGCGAACGTGGGCCATGGCGGCATTGGCCGCGCTCGCGGCGGAGGAGAGCCCTCTTGCCTCGATGATTGCCGCTCCCCGCTTCTGGATCAGCGGGATGAAAGTGTTTTCCAGCCACGCCTGGTCGTTGATCATGGGCCAGACTTTTTTGCCGCCGGTCGTGGCATGGAAGAGATCCGGATACTGGGTGGCCGAGTGGTTGCCCCACACGGTTATTTTTCTCGTGCCGCCCGCCGGTTTGCCTATCTTCTGCGCGACCTGGCTGAGCGCACGGTTGTGATCGAGCCGCATCATCGACGAAAAATTGGAAGGCGTAAGCCCCGGAGCGTTTTTCATGGCGATGAGGCAGTTGGTATTGGCGGGGTTGCCCACCACGAGCACCTTGACGCCGCGATTCGCCACTTCGGACAGCGCCCGGCCTTGCGGGCCGAAGATCTTGCCGTTCGCTTCAAGCAGATCCTTGCGCTCCATGCCCGGGCCGCGGGGCCGCGCACCGACCAGCAGCGCGACGTCCGCATCCTGGAATGCGACCGTCGGGTCGGCCGTAGGAACCATGCCGGCGATCAACGGAAAGGCGCAGTCGTCGAGCTCCATCATCACGCCCCTGAGGGCTTTTTGGGCTTTTTCATCGGGAATCTCGAGCAGTTGCAGGATGACCGGCTGATCCCGCCCCAGCATTTCGCCGCTGGCGATCCTGAATAACAGGCTGTAGCCGATCTGGCCGGCGGCCCCGGTGACCGCGACGCGCATGGGTCGTTTCATGGATTCAAACTCCTGGAATATGGAATGTAATCTTGCTTAGCGGGAAGGCACGGGAGCACGTGACAAGGCAGGCACACGTGCCCATCAAGCTTTGCATGATAACGAACATGACCCTGCAGTGACAAGGCTGGCTGAACGCCGTTGAAGAAGTCGAGTGCTCGCTTGAGCGACGCTTCCGCTGTCAGCACCTTCTGCGGTGCAGCGAAACCTGTTAAAATTTAACAGTTTTGGCGCAAAACTTTAAGCCGACCCCGCAGCCCCAGCCCTATAAGAAAGTCATCTGATGTCCAAACCCAGACCCAAACATCTTGATCTGACCAAGATACGGTTTCCGGTAATGGCCATTGTGTCGGGCATGCACCGGATTAGCGGCGCAGTACTGTTCCTGTTCATTCCGCTCCTGCTCTGGCTGTGGCAGGAGAGCCTCGCTTCCCCGCAGTCTTTTGCGGCTTTCACGGCCGTCGTGGCCCAGCCATTAATGAAGATCGTGCTGCTCGGCCTGCTGTGGGGCTACCTGCATCACCTTTGCGCCGGAATCCGCCATCTTGCGCTCGATCTCGACTTCGGCACCGAACTCGCCGCCGCGCGCGCCAGCAGCAAGGTGGTGCTCGCCGTCAGCATCGGGCTCACCTTGGCCGCGGCGGTGGCGCTATGGTGAAACGGGAAGTCGTCGGCGCTCATTACGGCCTGCGCGACTGGCTGGCGCAGCGCGTGACCGCGGTAGTGATGGCGGTTTACACCGTGCTGCTGCTCGTCGTGCTGACGAGTCAGCCCCAGTTGGATTACGAACACTGGAAAGCGCTGTGGGCGCTGCCGGTCATGCGCTATTCGACGGTGCTGTGCCTGTTCAGCCTGTTGGTGCACGTCTGGGTCGGCATGCGCAATATTTTCATGGATTACATCAAGCCCACCGGCCTGCGCCTGACGCTTTACGCCGGGGTGATCCTCGCGCTCGTATGGTATGGCGCTTGGTCAGTGCAGATTCTGTGGAATACCTGACGATGGCAGTCGCCAAGCGGGAGTTTGACGCAGTCGTCGTTGGCGCAGGGGGTTCTGGACTGCGCGCGGCGCTGCAGCTTGCCGAGGCCAACCTGAGGGTTGCTGTGCTGTCTAAAGTGTTTCCGACGCGCTCGCATACCGTTGCGGCGCAGGGGGGAGTCGCCGCATCGCTGGGTAACGTGACAGAAGACAACTGGCATTGGCACATGTACGACACGATCAAGGGCTCCGACTACCTCGGTGACCAGGACGCGATCGAGTTCATGTGCCGCGCGGCGCCGGAAGTGGTGTATGAACTGGAGCATTTCGGCATGCCGTTCGACCGCCTCGAAAGCGGCACGATCTACCAGAGACCTTTCGGCGGGCACACCAGCAGCTATGGCGAGCGCCCGGTAGCCCGCGCGTGTGCCGCCGCCGACCGCACCGGCCACGCCATGCTGCAGACGCTGTATCAGCGCAACGTGCGCGCCGGCACGCAGTTCTTCGTCGAATGGCTGGCGCTGGATCTGATTCGCGACCGGGACGGAGACGTGCTGGGCGTGGTGGCGATGGAGATCGAAACCAGCGAGGTCATGATTTTTCAGGCGCACTCCACGCTTTTGGCCACCGGCGGTGCCGGGCGCATTTTCGCATCCAGCACCAACGCCTTCATTAATAGCGGCGACGGCCTGGGCATGGTAGCGCGGGCCGGCCTTCCCCTGCAAGACATGGAATTCTTCCAGTTTCACCCGACCGGGGTATACGGCGCCGGCGTGTTGATTACCGAAGGCGTGCGCGGCGAGGGCGGTTTTCTGGTCAACAAGGACGGCGAAAGATTCATGGAGCGCTACGCGCCGACGGTGAAAGATCTTGCCAGCCGCGACGTCGTGTCGCGCGCGATGGCCACCGAGATCAAGGAAGGACGCGGCTGTGGCAAAGACGCCGACTATATTCTGCTCAAACTCGACCACCTCGGGACCGAAGTGATCGAGAAGCGGCTGCCCGGCATTCGCGAAATTGCGATCAAGTTCTCGAACGTCGATCCGGTCAGGGAGCCGATACCGGTCGTGCCCACGGCGCATTACATGATGGGTGGGATCCCCGCTAACTATCACGGGCAAGTGGTGGTGCCGGACGGGCGCGGCGGCGAGCGGGCAGTGAGAGGGCTGTATGCGGCGGGCGAATGTGCCTGCGTATCCGTGCACGGCGCCAACCGCTTGGGCTGCAACTCGTTGCTGGATTTGCTGGTGTTCGGGCGTGCGGCGGCGCGGAAGATCATCGACGATCTGGGGCGGGAGCCGCATTTGAAATCTCTGCCGGCAGATGCGGCAGATCGCTCGCTCGCGCGTCTGGCGCGTCTGGAGGCACGGAATGCCGGGGAAAGCGTGGCGGAAGTGAGCGCGGCGATGCGCAGGGTCATGCAAGCCCACTGCGGCGTGTTTCGCTTCGGTGATTTACTCAAGCACGGGGTCGATAAGATCAAGGAAGTGGCCGATCGCGTCACACGTACGCAGATCGGCGACAAGAGCAAGGTATTCAATACTGCGCGGGTGGAAGCGCTGGAACTGGACAACTTGATCGAAGTGGCGCTGGCGACGATGATTTCGGCGGAAGCGCGCAAGGAGTCGCGCGGCGCGCACGACCGCAGCGACTATCACCAGCGCGACGATGCCAACTGGATGAAGCACACGCTGTGGTACAAGGACGGGAACCACCTCGAATACAAGCCGGTCAAGCTC
>MERI01000138.1 GCA_001772005.1 Betaproteobacteria bacterium RIFCSPLOWO2_12_FULL_62_58
CATCCCCGACCCTTCTCCCGAGGGGAGAAGGGAGGCTCGAGTCCCCTCTCTCCCCTCGGGAGAGAGGCGGGAGTGAGGGAAAGGAGAAGGGAGGCTCGAGTCCCCTCTCTCCCCTCGGGAGAGAGGTCAGGAGTGAGGAATGGAAGGGGAGGGAATCCGATTGTTCATGACACAGTAGCGTTAGCGGTCTGTTGAAAAACGCCGTCTCCCTTGATGGGAGAGGGAAATCTTTACCCGTTCACGCGTTCCGCCGTTCACTGGTTCACCGAGCCTGCGCTCACGCTTGCAATAACGGCCGCAGTTTGCGCATGTTGGAGACTTTCGGCTGTACGGTTACGACGCCTGGGAGCTTGTCGGACGTGGATCGGACAAACCAAATCCGCAGGCGGTTTTGCGGTTAGCAGCCTGTCGGGGTGACTGGTGAGGCGTACCCCTCAAGGGGGTATTGAAAAGAATGACTGATGAAGCGTACCCCTCAAGGGGGTATTGAAAAGAATGACTGGTGAGGCGTGACTGGAAAAAAACCAATCCACCACTCACCGCTCGCCATTCACCGCTCACCGCTTTATTATTACACCCAGAAAGTGCCGCCGACGTTCGCATCGCCGAGCATAAGGTCCTTCAGATTCTGCAGCTCCCTCAAAACGGCGAAAGGAAATCCGACCCGCCCGCCGCGGGTGTCATTCAGCAGCGATTGAAAATAGCCCGCAAGCTTGACGGGGTCGTAACGAAGTTCCACGATGGTATTCGCAATACGGGGATATTGATCGACCAGTGCTTGCGGATACTCGTTTCCCGGCAGGGTGCGGAAGAAGTCATCCGCTGCGGACGCTAGCTCCACGTGTTCCGGCATGTCTTTTCTCCCGTGCTGGTGTCGCTGGACCAAGTTGGAATCGCTAAGTCTAGCCCAAGGATTAGTTGGAATCAACGCGACCGGCAGCTTTTCGCGGACGGACTGCATTAGCAGCCTGTCGGGCTTAGGCGTCCGACAGGCTGCTAACAGCAAAACCGCCTGCGGATTGGGAATGCATCTGACGCTTGCGACCGCTCTTGTCCTCCAATGAGCGAGCGAGCAGGTTCAAAATGAGGTGTTCACTGCCTTTTTCTTCCGTTTTCGTGCAGGCGGTTTTGCATTAGGAGTTTGTCGGGGCCAAGTCCGACAAACTCCTAGAGACCGTTTTCCTCATCAAAGGGTCAGCCGGGGCCTTCCGGGTAAAGGGTTGAATCTGTAATAACCGGCAAACTCCGGTATCATCCGGGCAGGCGGCCAGACCCCGCTGTTCGCCGCTATATAATATTTGGCATGGGCATCGGGAACGATATGCGCGTATTTGCCGCCAGGTGGCTCCGTGTTCTTCTGCTGGCCGCGTCGGTCGCGGCGCTCGCGGCCGAGCTGGTCGTCATCACGGACGTTCAGATTGGCAAGCTGGCGCAGCAGTTCGGACCCGTCGCAAAAAACCGGCTGACCGGCTGGAGAGACATCCTCGTTAATCCGAAATACAAGAAAATGTCGGAACGGGAAAAGCTCGAACGGGTAAACGATTTCATGAACCAGACGCCGTTTATCGACGACCTCGCTCATTGGGGGAAAGAAGACTACTGGGCGACCCCGGTCGAGTTCCTGTCTACCCATGGCGGTGATTGCGAGGATTTCTCGATCGCCAAGTATTTTACGTTGAGGGCGCTGGGGGTCCCTGACGACAAGCTGAGGATCACGTATGTCAAGGAGCTCGTCATATACAATCAGGCCCACATGGTGCTGGCCTATTTTCCCAGTCCCGACGCCGAGCCCCTGATCCTCGACAATATAAACAAAACCATCCAGCCCGCGTCCGCCAGAACCGACCTCCTGCCGGTGTACAGCTTCAACGGTTCGAATCTATGGTTGGCGAAGGAGCAGACCGGACGCGCCCAATCCGTCGGCGGTTCGGACCGCATCGGGCACTGGCGGGACCTCCAGGCGCGGCTGCGTGCGGCGGGTTAAACTGCTCATGTGAGTGAAAGGACGGGGTCGATATGAAACTTTCCCGGTTATTGGTATCGCTGATTTCCCTGCTGTGGGTTCTCGTCTTCATTGCGACGCTGGCGATCGTCATCGACAGCACCAAAGACTACCTGCAGAAAGCCATGGAGTCGCACGCGCAGGACACGGCGACTTCCCTCGGGTTGTCGATCACCCATAGCGGCCGCGTCAAGGATGTGGAGACCGTCGAAAGGATGACGGCTGCCATCTTCGACCGCGGCTACTATCGCGAGATCCTCGTTAAAAGCACGGACGGGAAGATCCTCGTCAAAAAAAGCGTCGAGGAGGCGGTTAAAGGCGTTCCGGACTGGTTTGTGGATTATTTTTCGTTATCCACGCCGCGAATGAGCGCGATTGTCATGGACGGCTGGCGGCAGGCTGCCACGATCGAGGTGGTCAGCCATCCCGGACACGCTTACGCGGAACTGTGGCGGGTTTCGGTCCGTTCGGGCTGGGTGCTTCTGGTCGTCGCGATCGTGTCGTTGGTGGTCGTCCTGGTGGTGCTGCGGCTCGCGCTCCGCCCCCTCGACGACATGGAGCAGCAGGCGATCGATATTTCCAGGCGCCAGTTCACGCTGTTGAAGAAACTGCCGTGGGCGAGGGAACTGCATCGCGTCGCCAACGCGATGAACAACATGTGTCTGGCGGTGGAGCGCATGCTGACCGAGCAGGCGGACCTCGCCGAAAAAATGCGCAAGAAGGCCTATGTGGACGAGGTTACGGGATTGATGAACCGCAACGATTTCAGCGAGCAACTGAATCATCTGATCGGCGCCCCGACCAAGTTCGCGTCAGGCGCGCTGGCGATCGTTCGCATCCGCGGATTCGCCGGGTATAACGAGCGCAACGGCAGGCCCGCGGGCGACACGCTGCTCAAGCGCGCGTCCCAGTTGTTACGGCAAGTGTGCGACAAACACGAGCGCTCCATGCTGGCCAAGCTCGACGGTCCCGAGTTTGCGATATTGATTCCCGATATCGCCCAGGCCGACCTGCCGAAGCTTGGCGACGAACTGATCGGCGGGCTCGCGGAAATCGAGGAGTTTCCGCGCACCGATCAGAGCGTCATGCCGCACGCCGGGATCGCCTATTACAAGCACCATGAAGCCGCTTCGTTCGGCAAGCTGATGTCGGCCGTGAGCTCGGCATTGGCCGTCGCGCAGGCCCGCGGCGTTCCCGCCTGGCACGTGCAGGAGGCGGAGACGACGGACCAGATGGCGGCGATGTATGTCGAGATCAACGGCCTGTTCAGAGTCGGGTTGCCCAGCGAGCGGGTGGTGTTGCAGTACCAGCCGGTGCGCGCCTGCCGGGTTCCCGATTCCGAGTGGAGTTATCGCAGCGAGGCTTGTGTCCGGATTCTGGGCGCCGATGGATCGCTCATCCGCGCCGGTTTGTTCATCGCAACGGCGAAGCGGCTTGGCGCGCTGCAGCTGCTTGACCGGGTGGTTGTTGAAAAGGTCATGCAGCACATTGCCGCGCAGGGGCCGGTCAAAGGCGGGGCGACGGCGGTCAACTTGTCGCTGGAATCGATCATCGACCCGGTATTTGTCGAATGGCTGTACGGCAAACTGGCCGCGCAGCGCGAGGTCGCGCGGCAGCTCATCGTGGAGGTTGCGGAGCACTCGATCATCAGCCACATCGATCTGGTCAAGGCGGCGTTCAGCCGGCTGCGCGAAACCGGCGCGCGCCTGTCGATCGACCGCTTCGGGCAGAGCACGGCGTCGGTGGGCTTCCTGCGCAGCCTGGAAATCGATTACATCAAGATCGACGGTGGCTATACGCGGGGCATCATCCAGTCCACGGACCGGCAGTTCTTCGTCCAGGCGCTGGTGGGAATCGCCCACGGTCTCGGCATCCAGGTCGTGACCGAGTACATCGAAAACGAGCAGGAATTCGAGATGGTGAAGAGCCTCATGGTGGACGGCGCGCAAGGGTATTACATCGGCAAGCCCGAATGAGTGACGAACCGGACATTCCGAATCGGAGCAGTGCGGTGGCGGAAGAACAAGCAAAAGCGCAGTGGGAGATCCCCAAGCGGGGCGTGTCCGTCGACGACCCGTTGTTGAAATGCCTGGTATTGCTCACGCGCTTCTACAACCGCCCCTTTTCGGAGGAGACGCTGTCGGCCGGGCTGCCCCTGGTGGACAGCAAGCTTACGCCCGCGCTGTTCGAGCGGGCGGCGGAACGAGCGGGCCTGACCGCCAAAGTGGCGAACCGCGAACTCGAAAAAATTACATCCTTGGTGCTGCCGGTCGTCGTCCTGCTGAATGGCGGCCGCGCTTGCATCCTGAGGACGCTGACGCCTCAAGGCGGCTGCCAGATCGTGGACCCTGACTCCGGCGGCGTTATGGAGACGTCGTTGAGCGCCCTTCAGAAGGAGTACACGGGACACGTGATCCTGGTCCGGCAGCAGCTCCAGTTCGACTCGAGAACGGAGCACAGCGCGGTGCCGCGCGTGGAGCATTGGTTCTGGGGTGTGGTCCGCCTCGCCTGGCCGCTCTATGCGGAAGTGCTGGTGGCGTCGTTCCTGATCAGTCTGTTCGCCCTGGTCATGCCCTTGTTCATCATGAACGTGTATGACCGCGTGGTCCCGAATGACACGACTGAAACGCTGTGGGCCCTGGCGATCGGCGTGGTGATCGTCCTCGCCTTCGATTTCGGGATGCGCATGTTGCGCAGCTACCTGGTCGACATCGCCGGGAAGCGAATCGACGTCATCCTTTCCGCCAACATATTTGAAAAGGCGATGGGACTGAGAATGGAGGTGCGTCCGGCTTCGGTCGGATCGTTCGCGAGCAACCTTCATGAATTCGAGGCGTTCCGCGAGTTCATCACCTCGGCCACCATCACCGCGCTGATCGATCTGCCGTTTGTCTTCATTTTCATCATCGTGATCTTCTGGATTGGCGGGTGGGTCGGAATAGTGCCGCTTCTCGCCGTGCCCGTGATCGTTCTGATCGGGATCTCGCTCCAGCGAGCGTTGGGCGAAATCATTCAATTGACCTTTCGTTACGGGGCGCAGAAGCAGGGCCTGCTGATCGAGGGCCTGAGTGCGATGGAGACGATCAAGTCACTCTCCGGGGAGGGGGCGCTTCAACGCAAGTGGGAACAACTGGTCGGTACCGTGGCGCGGCTGGGAATCAAGGCGCGAACCCTGTCGTCGGCGATCGTCAACATTTCCGTCTCGGTGCAACAATTGGCAACTGTCGGCGTGATCGTGGTCGGCGTCTACTTGATCGCCGAGCGCGAGCTGACCGTTGGCGCGCTGGTGGCCTGCACCATCCTGACGTCCCGCGCGCTGGCGCCGCTGGGGCAGGTGGCGGGGCTCATGACGCGCTACCATCAGTCCGTACAGGCGCTCAGCACGCT
>MERI01000139.1 GCA_001772005.1 Betaproteobacteria bacterium RIFCSPLOWO2_12_FULL_62_58
ACCCTCCATCCTGTCGATCGGGAGGGATATTTCGATCAGATTTCTTAGATGAGGCAACGAATCGATTTCAGTCAGGTTTTTGATGAGGCAATTCGGGCGGTAGCCGCCGTCCGGGTTTTGATTCACGATCGTCGCGCCGAGCGTGTCAACGTAGAATTTCGCCGTTTTCTCCGGATCCTTGGTCTTCAGATGCAGGTGGTTGAGCTTTAGCGTCATGAGACATCTCCTCCAGGTTAGGAAATCACTTCCGTCGAGCCATGCTCCCCTCGCCCCATTACCCATCACCCATTACGCCTTTTCAGCATTGTGGCGCATTTCCATACCAGGCGAATTTACACTAAAGTGCCTTCCTCGATTGAACAGGCAAGGATGGACAATGGCGGCCCGGCTGAACGGCACAAGATTATCAGCTTTGTTCGAACATCACCGGGCGATTGATCAGGCTCAAAAGAGGGGCCCCGAATGACCTACAAGTGCTTGCTGTACGACGTGCAGGACGGGATCGCAACGCTGACCCTCAATCGGCCCGAGCGGCTCAACGCCCTGGGCGACACGCTGCGGGAGGACCTCTACGATGCCGTCACGAAGTCTGCGGCCGATACTGGCGTCAGGGTGCTGGTGATCACGGGTGCCGGCCGGGGCTTTTGCTCCGGCGGAGACGTCAAGGCCATGAGCGAGCGTGAACAAACCGGTCAAGCGACGTCTGCGAGCGAGCGGCTCTCGCCGATGCGCGACCGGATCATCCTGGCCATGCGGGATAGTCCGAAACCCGTGATTGCGGCGGTCAACGGCGCGGCCGCGGGCGCCGGGATGAACCTGGCGCTTGCCTGTGACATGCGCGTCGCATCGACTGCGGCGAAGTTTTCCCAGGCCTTCGTCAAACGCGGGCTCGCCCCCGACTGGGGCGGGACCTGGTTTCTGCCGCGCATCGTCGGCACCGCCAAGGCCTGTGAGCTCATCTTTACAGGGGAAACGATAGATGCGGCCGAAGCGCTCGCGCTCGGCATCGTGAACGCCATGGTCCCCCCGGAGGAACTCATGGCCGAGGCCTATAGACTCGCGCGTAAAATCGCGGCCGGCCCGGCCGTGGCGATCCAGCTCGCGAAGCGGGCGATCCATCACAATCAGGACGTGGATCTACGCGCCGGGCTCGAATTCGAAACGTTCGCCCAAGGCATCTGCAGGGACACCGAGGACGCAAAAGAGGGTGTCAGGGCGTTCGTCGAGAAGCGCGCGCCAGAGTTTCGCGGACACTGATCGCTGCCCCCTCCCCGCCCCTCCCCCGCGCGGTGCGCGTGGTGCAGGTGGCGATACTTCGGTTTTAGAAGGAGCACATTATGGAAGACCACCCCCTGACGCTCGACGAAATCCGGAAGATGGCCGCGGAGATCGGCATGACCCGGCTCACGGACGAGCATCTGCAGCAGCTTCTGCGCGCGACGAAGACGGCGCGAGCGCGGCGGGCGGCGCTGCCGGTCGAGAACCTCGGACCGGCCGACGAGCCGGCGCACGTCTACCGCCTCGGTGGGGAGGACAGCCGATGACCGACTTCGCCTGGCTTACCGTTGCCGAAGCCGCCGAGCTGCTGCGCGGCAAGAAGCTTTCGCCCGTCGAGTACGCGCAGGCTTTGATCGACCGCATCGAGCGCCACGACGGGAAGCTCAACGCCTTCCTTCGCTTCACGCCCGAGCTCGCGATGGAGGACGCGCGGCGCGCCGAGGCGGAGATCATGCGCGGCGGCTGGCGCGGCCCGCTCCACGGCGTGCCCTATGGGCTCAAGGACATCGTCGACTACGCGGGCCTGCCGACGACCGCCCATTCGAAGATCCTGCAGGAGAACGTTGCCGTGGCCGACGCCGCGGTGACGCAGAAGCTCCGTGCGGCCGGCGGCGTGTTCATGGGCAAGCTCTCGACGCACGAATTCGCCATCGGCGGGCCGTCTTTCGATCTGCCCTGGCCGCCGGCGCGCAACCCGTGGAACCGCGACCATTTCTGCGGCGGTTCCTCGAGCGGCGCCGGCACCGCGACTGCGGCAGGCTTCCTGCCCGCGGCGATCGGCACCGACACCGGCGGCTCCGTGCGAAATCCGGCCGCGATGTGCGGCGTCGTCGGCATCAAGCCCACTTACGGCGTCGTCAGCCGGCGCGGCGTGCTCCCGCTGTCGTTCTCGCTCGATCATGTCGGAGCGCTCACCCGCACGGCGCACGACAACGCGCTGATGCTCGATCTCATCGCGGGCCACGATCCGCTCGATCCCGGCAGCAGCGCTCACGCGACGGGCGGCTGCACCGCCGAACTTGAGCGGGGCGTGGAGGGGCTCAGGATAGGCGTAATCCGCCACTTCTATACGCGCGACATGGAGGCCGATCCGGAAATGACGGCCGGGATCGACGCGGCGGTGCGGAAGCTCGCCGATCTGGGCGCCGAGGTGCGGGAGATCGAAACCGCCCCTCTCGGCGAGTACGTCGCCTGCAACCGCACGATCCTGACCAGCGAGGCCTTCGCGATACACGAGAAGTGGATGTGCGAGCGGCCAGAGGATTATGGCGCGCTCGCCCGCGAGAGGCTGATGGCCGGCGCCTTCGTTCGCGCCGCCGACTACGTCAATGCGACACGCCTGCGCCGCAAGCTGGCCGACGCATTTCATGCGCTGTTTTCCGGCATCGACGTGGCGGTGACGGCGAGTTCGATGGACCCGGCCTGCCGCATCGACGACCCGAAGGCGGTCGAATACACCTATGGCCGGCAGGCGCGTGCGCCGTTCAATGTAACCGGCGGCCCGGCGCTGTCCGTGCCGGTCGGCTTCAGCAAGGCGGGCCTGCCGCTGGCGATGCAGATCGTCGGCAAGCCTTTCAGCGAGGCGCTGATCTACCGCGTCGCGCACGCCTACGAGCGGGCGACGCGGTGGGTGGAGCGCCATCCGCCGCTGGAATGACGTGTCAGACCGGCGCGTTAGATCAAATTATTGTTCCCCTCGTGTCCTTGGCGTCCTTGGCGGTGAAGCTTTTCCGTATCAGTTCGCGGTAATCCCGGCTTCCCGTATGATGCGGCCCCATTTGTCGTATTCCGACTTGATATACGCGCCGAAAGCCTCAGGCGTGCTCGTCCACACTTCCAACCCGAGCTTGAGCAGCGCGTCACCCGTGTCGAGCCGGTTGAGGATCTGCACGAATTCCCTGTTGAGGCGGGTGACGATGTCTTGCGGCGTTTTCGCCGCGACGACGAAGCCGTACCAGCTATGCGCTTCGTATCCCGGCACGCCGGCCTCGGCGATCGATGGCAGGTCCGGAAATATCTTCGAGCGCCGCGCGGTGGTCACTGCCAGTGCCCTGAGCCTCCCGGAATTGATGTTGGGGACTGCGGACGCCGAAGAGGCAAATACGAGCTGCACCTGCCCCGCCAGGAGGTCGACCATCGCGGGCCCGCCGCCTTTGTACGGAACATGAAGCAGGGTGATTTTCGCCATGGACTGGAAGAGCGCGCCGGCGAGATGTCCCGCGCCTCCGGTGCCGGACGTACCCAGGGCGAGCGCGCCCGGCCGGGCTCTCGCCAATGCGATCAACTCCTTCACCGACTTTGCCGGAACCGAAGGATGCACGACCAGCACATTGCCGCCGGATACTGCCGGTGTAACCGGCGCGAGGTCCTGTAGAGGGTCGTAGCCTAATTTCGTGTAGAAGAAGGTATTGACCCCGAGATTGCCGACCGCGCCAAGCATCACGGTGTAGCCGTCCGGCGGCGACTTGGCCGTGAGTTCCGCGGCGATAGAGCCGTTTGCGCCGGGGCGATTGTCCACGATCACGGTCTGGCCGACCGCTTCGCTCAACTTCGACGAGACGATGCGCGCGACGCTGTCGATTCCGCCCCCCGGCGCCTGGGAAGCGATCAGTCGGATCGTTTTTGCGGGATACGCGGGTTGTTGCGCACATGCGGGCTGAGCGGCAGTCAACAACGCGCCGGCCACGGCGCCGTGGACGGCGCAAGAGGCGATCCGTTTCAACAAACGTTCTGCAGCCATGATGAGTCCTCCGGTAATTGTTATTCGCCCTAGGAGTTTGTCGGACTTGGCACCGACAAACTCCTAATGCAAAACCGGCGCCAGAAAAAATCCGAGAAAAAATGACGGATAGGTGAATTCACTCCGGTTTTTCTTCATATTCGGCCAATTCGGGTAGTTTCTTTTCCGATTTGTCAGCCGGTTTTGCCTAAGGAGCTTGTCGCATCTTAAGTCCGACAAGCTCCTAGGCGATAATACAACGCATCGCTGACCAACATACCCAGGGAGGGAGTCGTGGATCTGGAACTTCGCGGCAAACAGGTATTGATCACCGGAGGGTCGAAGGGCATCGGACTTGCGTGCGCGCATGGCTTCGCGGCCGAAGGCGCGCGCGTGCACATCGCTGCGCGCAGCGAAGCCGATCTCAAGGCGGCCGCTGACGCGATGGCGCGGCAACACAAGGCTGAAGTTTCCATTCATCCGTTCGACCTCGGCAAGACGCGGAACGCCGTCGCGCTGGGGAAGGCTTGCGGCGACGTGGATATACTCGTGAACAACGCGGGCGCGATTCCCAGCGGCAGTCTCACGGAAATCGACGACGAGAAGTGGCGGCGCGCGTGGGACCTGAAGGTATTCGGGTACATCAACCTCACGCGCGAGCTCTACAAGCGCATGCGCGAAAGAGGCTCCGGCGTGATCGTCAACGTGATCGGCATTGCCGGCGAGCGCCCCCGGCCCGACTACATCGCGGGCAGCAGCGGCAATGCAGCGCTCATGGCATTTACGCGCGCGCTGGGATCCGAGAGCGTGGACCACGGCGTCCGCGCGGTAGGCGTGAATCCGGGAGGGATACAAACCGAGCGCGCGATCGACCATTTGAAGGAGATTGCGGAAAGGGAGCTTGGCGATGCATCGCGCTGGAAGGAAATACAGGCGAAGGTGGGGGAGACGCTCCCGTTCAAGCGTTCCGGCCAACCGTCGCAAGTGGCGGACCTGGTCGTCTATCTCGCCTCTGCCCGGGCGTCGTACATCAGCGGGACCATAGTCACCATCGACGGCGGTCGGTCAATGCGGGCGCGGGCGTGATGCATCTGCAGCCCGTCACGCGTATCTTGTCACCGGGCCTTGAGGTACATCGCATACAAGTCCTTCGCCGGCGCGGGCAGGATCACAGATTGCTTGACGAGCTTGGGCATGATGTTTTCCTCAAGTCCCTATCGTAACTGACCAGGTGACGCCGTGATGAAGCGAGGAGCTTGGGCTTCCGCCTTCTGCCTTAGCTCGTCAGGGTGCTGGTGATCACGGGTGCCGGGCGCCCGCGAAGCGCAGCTTTAGCGATCATCTGTCCCTTTTTTCTCTTCTTACTCAGAACTCCGCAAGGCGGTATACAGTCGAATAGGATCGGACCCCAATCCGATCATTCTGCTGCCCGCTAGCGCAATTGGTAGAGCGTCCGCCTCTGAAGCGGAAGGTTCGCGGTTCGAGTCCGCGGCGGGCTGCCATTTCTACCGACGTGACTGGTCTTCGTTCCGCCTTCCGCCTTCCGCCTCCCGCCTTAGCTTTTCCCCGCCCTATCAGTCTCGCTTTACCAGTCACCGGGCGGCGAGCATTCCGGTAGTCAAGAGCAACGCGGCAATCATCCATTGCCGAAGCGCACAACGAGGAAACCACAGGTGATGGTTGGCCATCGGGATCTCCTTATGGACAAGTCAGGCGGAACGCAGCTGCATGGGGTCTATCGGCAGCTTGCGCAGCCGGCGGCCGGTGGCGGCAAAGATCGCGTTCGCGACGGCCGGCGCGATCGGTGGCACGCCCGGCTCGCCGACTCCGCTGGGCTTCTCCGCCGAGGGAACGATGTGCACCTCGACCCGGGGCATCTCGTTCATGCGCAGCGGCGAATAGTCGTGGAAGTTCGACTGCTCGACCACGCCGTCCTTCAGCGTGATCGCGCCGTGCAGCGCCGCCGTCAGCCCGTAGACGATTCCGCCTTCCATCTGCGCGTTGATCGCGTCCGGGTTCACCGCCACGCCGCAGTCCACCGCGCACACCACGCGGTCGACCTTCAACGAGCCGTCGTTCTTCACCGTCACCTCGGCCACCTGTGCGACAAACGTGTTGAACGATTCGTGCACGGCGATGCCGCGGCCCCGGCGCGCGCCATTCGCTTGCGCGAGCGGTTTTCCCCAACCGGCCTTCTGCGCCGCCAGCTCCAGCACGCCCCTGTGGCGCGGGTGTTTGGCGAGCAGCGCACGGCGCAGCTCGTGCGGATCCTTGCCGCCCGCCGCCGCCAGCTCATCGATGAAAATCTCGGTGGAGAACGCGGTGTGGGTCGAGCCGACCGAGCGCCACCATTGCACCGGCACGCCCATCTTGGGCGAATGCAGCTCGACGCCCAGGTTGGCAATGGCGTAGGGGAGGGTGCTCGCGCCTTCGACCGAGGTGGCGTCGATGCCCTCCTTCACCATCATTTTCTCGAACGCGGTCCCGGCGATGATGGATTGCCCGACGATGCGGTGGTGCCAAGCGACGATGTTGCCCTGCGCGTCGAGTCCCGCCTTGAGGGCGTGGTAATTCAAGGGGCGATAGTAGCCCGCGCGCATGTCGTCCTCGCGCGTCCACACGAGCTTCACCGGCGCGCGGCCATTGATCGCCTTCGCGATCGCCGCGGCCTCGACGAGGAAATCCGATTGTGGGTTGGCGCGGCGGCCGAAGCTGCCGCCGGCGTAAAGCATATGCAGGCTCACCTGCTCGGGCTTCAGCCCCACGACGACCGCGACCGCCGCCTGGTCCATGGTCTGGAACTGCTCGCCGTTCCAGACTTCGCAGGCATCCACGCCGAGCTTTACCACGCAGTTCATCGGCTCCATCGCCGCGTGAGCGAGGTAGGGAAATTCGTACGCCGCTTCCAACGTCTTCGCCGCGCCGGCCAGCGCGCCGTTGACGTCGCCATCCTTGCGCGCCGTGAGCCCCGGTGTCGCCGCGAGCTTCCTGTATTCGGCCATGATCTCGGCCGTGCCGAGCTTGAACGCACCCGTCTCGTCCCATACGACGGCGAGGACATCGCGGCCCTTCTTCGCCGACCAGAAATCACCCGCCAGCACCGCCACGCCTTGGGGGATCGCCACCACGTCGGCGACGCCCGTCACCGCCCTGGCCCTCGCCGCGTCGAATGACTTCACCTTGGCGCCGAAGCGCGGCGGATGCGCGACCACCGCGGTCAGCATGCCCGGGAGCTTCACGTCCTGGGTGAACGTCGCCGTGCCGATGGACTTGGCGCGGCTATCGGTGCGCGGCACGCGCCTGCCGATGTAGACGAATTGCTTCGACTCCTTGAGTTTCGCGTCCGACGGAACAGGGAGCTTCGCGGCGTCGGCGGCAAGCGCGCCGAAGCTCGCCTTGTGCAGCACCGTGCCGCGCGCGACGGTGAGCGAATCGGGCGCCACGTTCCAGCGCTGTGCGGCGGCGGAGACGAGCATGGCGCGCGCCGTCGCGCCGGCCTTGCGCAACTGCTCGTAGGAATTGGCGATCGCGGTGCTGCCGCCCGTGCCTTGCGCCTGGCCCCAGAAGAGATTGTTGTAGCGGCCCGCATCGGCGGGTGCGCCTTCGACGCGGATCTGGCTCCAGGTCGGCATCGAGCTCCTCGGCAACGAGCGTGGGCAGCCCCGTATAGGTGCCCTGGCCCATTTCCAGGTGCTTGACGATCACGGTGACGCTGTTGTCCGCGCCGATGCGAACGAACGCATTGGGCTCGAAGGTTCCAGCGGCGACCATAACGCCGCCCGCCCTGCCCGGTCCGGCCGCCTGCGCCCACACGCCCTGCGCCACGACACCCAGCGTGAGGCCGGCGCCAGCCTTGAGGAAATCGCGGCGGCTGAGATTGACGATTCCGATTCCGTTCATGCGCGCCTCCTATGCCAGCGTTGCGGTCGCCCTGCTTGATCGCGGCGCGGATGCGGTTGTAGGTGCCGCAGCGGCAGACGTTACCGCTCATCGCGGCGTCGATGTCGGCATCGCTCGGCTTGCTTTTGACTGCGAGCAGCGCCGCCGCGCTCATGACCTGGCCCGACTGGCAGTAGCCGCACTGCGGCACGTCCTGTGCAATCCAGGCCGACTGCACCGCCTTGCCGGCCTTGCCGGCGCCCACCCCCTCGATCGTGGTGACCCTTTTCCCGGCGACTGCAGAGACGGGGGTAACGCATGAGCGGGTCGCCGCACCGTCGATATGCACGGTGCAGGCACCGCATTGCGCAATCCCGCAGCCATACTTGGTGCCCGTGAGGTTGGCGATATCGCGCAACGCCCACAGCAGGGGCATGTCTTCGGAAATTTCGAGCCGGTGGACTTTTCCATTGATGTTCAAATTGACCATGGGGACTCCTGTGGCGGCGCTTCAGAGGTGCGCCGTTAGCGCCATCGAGTGTAGACAAGTAACGAAAGTTGCCGGTAGCCGATTACTGTCGGATTCTTGCCTGATTCTGCAAAAGGCCGCCCGCGCCGATCACGCCATAAGCCAAGACGAGTAAACTACTGGAAACGTTAAGGTGGCCGGAAAGCGCGCAACGACAAGCCCTTCTGGACGACAGCCTGGATCCTGCGCTCGAGCCCCAGCAGTTGGAGCTGGCGCCGCTGATTGAACGATACACCGGCCAGGACGGGATACACCCGACAGCCGTACCCTCGTTGTTCCTGTACCGTTATTCAACGCCATCGGACCCGCTCTGCAACGTACGAGAACCCGCATTCGGCATCATCGCCCAAGGCAGTAAGCGGGTAACGCTTGGCGACGACGCGTACGTATACGGCAGGGCGCACTACATAGTGGTGTCCGTCGACCTGCCTATCGTCGGCCAGGTGACCGAGGCGACGCCGGAGGCTCCGTACCTGGGCCTTCGTATTGACCTCGACATCGCGCAAATTGGCGCACTGATCGTGGAAGCGGGCCTGACCGAGCCCGGCAACACTCAAACCGGGCGGGGCTTGTTTGTCAGCCGGGTCGGTTCGCCGTTGCTTGAAGCGGTGTTGCGCCTCCTGCGACTGCTGGAAAATCCCCAGGACATTCCCCTGCTGGCGCCGCTGGTCTTGCGCGAAATTCATTACCGCTTGCTCGTTGGCGAGCAGGGCGCGCGCTTGCGCCAGATCGCCCTCGCTGACAGCCAGACGCAGCGCATCGCCAAGGCGATAGCCTGGCTCAAGCATAACTATGCCCAGCCGTTGCGTATCGAGGCCATTGCGCGCAAATTGCACATGAGCTCTTCGTCACTGCATCATCATTTCAAAGCCGTGACGGCCATGAGTCCGTTGCAATACCAAAAGCAACTGCGGCTTCAGGAAGCCCGCCGTCTGATGCTCAGCGAGGTAATGGATGCGGCGACGGCTGGGCATCGCGTCGGCTATGAAAGCCCATCGCAGTTCAGTCGTGAGTACAGCCGTTTGTTCGGCGCACCGCCCATACGCGACATGGCGCGTCTTCGTGCGAGTCTGCACGCTCCCCCGGAGCACGCCACTCCGTGACAGCCGCCTGAATGGCCGAGGCTAACCCCTCGGCCATTTTCCTGTTATTTATCGAACCCGCCGTAAGCGATCTCCCACGGAAGAGGTACACACCCCGTTTATTCTACATGGGGGTGATGCCCTCCTGGCGAATGAGCGTCTGGTAGCGCAGGTATTCGCTCTGCATCAGCCGCGCGAAGCCGTCCGGAGTCCTCTCGGGCGTCGACTCGGCGCCCTGGCGGATGAACAGGTCGCGCAGCGCCGCCTTGCGCAGCGCGCGCACGATGTCGCCGTGCAGCTGCTCGACTATGCGCCGCGGCGTTCCCCTGGGCGCGACGATGCCCGACCAACTGTCGAACTGCGCCTCGGGCAGGCCAAATTCGGCGATAGCGGGCACGGCCGGCAGCGCGGGGCTGCGCTGCGGCGTCATCACGGCGAGCGCGCGCATCCGCCCCTCCCGCACCGGCCCCAGCACCGCGGGCAACGTGAGAACGGCGTAATGCACCCGCCCGCGCACCATCTCGATGAAAGAATCGGACAGATTTCTGAACGGCACGTGCATCGCCTCGATGCCGACCGCGCGCGTGAACACTTCGCCGGCGAGATGTGACGCCGATCCGATGCCGAGGGAGGCATAGTTGAGCTCGCCAAAGCGGGGACGCGCGTATGCAACGAATTGGGATGCCGTGCGCACCGGGATCGAAGTCGTCACCGCCAGCACGTTCGTGATCGACGCGACGTGGGCGACGCCGACGATGTCGGCGAGTGCCCGATACGGCGGCCGGTCATGCATGAGTTCCCTGATGATGCGGCTCACGCTGACCATGCCCAGCGTGTATCCGTCGGCTTTCGCTTTCGACACCAGCTCGTTGCCGATCAGCCCGCCCGCGCCGGAGCGGTTTTCTATGACGACTCTCGTTCGGTAGAAGGCGCTCAGCTCCTCACCGATCGAGCGCGCGAAGAAGTCTTCCGCCGTGCCCGGCGAGGACGCGGCGATGATGCGGATGGACTTGACGGGATAGAGGGCGAATGCCGCCGATTGCTGCGCGACGCACGGGGCCGCGCCCAGGAATGCGGCGGTCGCGCATAGCACGACCCGCAAGGCGCCGGTCGATATGAATCGCAGTAAAAAGGCTTCAACCATGTTCCACCCGAGCGGACTCACGATAGCGCGCGCGCCGGCAGGCATCAAGCGCCAAATAAGCGTGGCCCTTCTTAATCAATGGGGTTGGCATAGGTAGCTGGAACGGCACCGCCGCGCCGGTGGGGCTTTTGGCGCGTTTGAGGGTCTTTCGAATTCTTGAGAGATTTCCGCATGGCGTGCAGATTTTGCCGTGGGGAAGTTACCCCTGGAGTCGTCGGGCGTTCAGCCATCAAGTGCTCGACGGCGGACCTGCTCCAACGCGGGTTGCACATCTCTATGAAATCGTAGGCGTAGCGCCGCAGGTAATGTTTGCGGCACAGCCAGATCTTGGTGATCGAAGGATCGAACAGGTGGCCCGCGGGAATCGCCGCCAGGTTCAAGTCGCGCCCGGCATCGAAAGTAACCTCCGAAAGCACCGCGATGCCCATTCCCTGCTCCACGCAAGTCTTGATCACGTCAGCGTCGATCGAACTGATGACGAGTTTGGGTTCGAGCTTCGCCTTGTCGAAGGCTCGCACCACGATTTCCCGCGCAGTGAACGCGGGTTCGTAGGTGACGATCGGATGGCGGGCCAACTCCTTCAGCGTCAGCCGCCGGCTTCGCAAAAGTTTGTGCCCGCGCGGCACCACGACGACGCGCTTGAACTCCCGGACGGGCAGCACGGCCAATTCGCGCAACGCGGGCGGATCATTGGTGGTGACGCCCAGATCGGCTGCGCCGGAAAGCAGCATTTCGGTGATCTTCTCCGGGTCGGCATGGCGCATGGTGATGCTCACCTTGGGGTAGCGCGCGGTGAAGCGTTTGATCACCTCGGGCAGCACGTAGCGTGCCTGCGTATGCGTGACCGCAATAACGAGCGAGCCGCTATCTTTCTGCACGACGTCCCGGCTCACGGCCTTCATGTTGGCAACCTCGTTCGTGATGCCCTGCGCCATCTCGATGATCTTCCGCCCGTGTGGCGTGATGCCCGATAGCCGGTTGCGCGAGCGCACGAAGATCTCAATTCCCAGTTCCGTTTCCAGCAGCTTCACCTGCTTGCTGATCCCCGGCTGGTTGGTGTGCAGCGCGGCGGCAACGGCGGAGATGTTGAGCTCGCGCTTCGCGATCTCGCACAAATACTGCATCTGCCGCAGATTCATGATGGGCCCTTCCTATTCCAAAAATGCATTACACATTCCATTTTATATCTTCTTGGTATGCGCGGGAGGTGCTAGCTTTGCCATCGTAACAAGGACAAGGCGGCCTGCCGGGGGACGAGGTGCGCCGACAACAAAACACAGGAGGCAACCATGGTCAAGAGGACAGTCCTGGTCTTGCTGCCGCTCATGTTTGCGGCAAGCCCGTCGGCGATCGCGCAGCAGTACCCGGCGAGGACGGTGCGCATCGTCGTACCGTTCACACCCGGCGGGGGCACCGACATCGTCGCCCGCCAGATGGCCGCGAAGCTCACCGAGGCGTTCGGACAGCAGGTGGTCGTGGAAAACCGCCCAGGCGCCGGTACGGTAATCGGCTCGGAGGTCGTCGCGAAGTCGGCGCCCGATGGCTACACGCTGATCCTGCAGGTCAACTCGCTTGCGGCGAACCACACGCTGTACAAGAAACTGTCTTACGACACCCTCCGCGACTTCCTACCCATCGTCCTCGCGGCGTCGACGCCCAACGTGCTGGTGGTACACCCCTCGCTGCCGGCAAATAACCTGCGAGAGTTCATCGCTCTGGCGAAACAGCGGCCCGACGAAATCGCTTACGCCTCGTCCGGCGTCGGCGGCGCGTCCTACCTGGCCACCGAGATGTTCAAGCTGGACACCGGCATCAAGATGACCCACATCCCCTACAAAGGCACGGTGCCCGCCCTCACCGCGATGATCTCCGGCGAGACACAGGCCATGATTGCCGCCCTGCCCGGGACGGTACCCAACCTGAAAGCGAGGCGGTTGCGTGCACTCGCTGTGACTAGTATCAAGCGCGCGCCGGCGATGCCGGAACTGCCGACGGTGGACGAGTCCGGAGTGAAAGGCTTCGAGTTCGCGACCTGGTACGGGCTGTTTGCACCGGGCGGAACCAGCCGCGACATCGTCACCAGGCTCAACACCGCCATCAACAGAATACTGACCCTGCCGGACATGAAGGAGCAGTTCGCGCGCCAGGGGCTGGACCCCGTCGGGGGAACTCCGGAACAATTCGCCGGCTACTTCAAGGCTGAGGTCGAGAAGCTGGGCAAAGTCATACGCGCCACCGGCGCGCGAGTGGAATAGCGCCTCACAACAACAGGAGAGAGAAGCCCATGACGACCATAGTCGAGAAGCTCGCCGGCCTGTCCGAGCAAATCCGCTACGAGAAACTGCCGCCGGAGGTGGTGCGCAAGGCGAAGATGACCATCCTCGACACGCTCGGCTGCGCGCTGGGCGGATTCTCGTCCGACCCGGCCAAGACCATGCGCAGCGTGGTGAGGCGGCTCGGCGGCAATCCGGAAGCGACCATCCTCGGCACCGCCGAACGCACCTCGGTGCTGGGCGCGACCTGGGCAAACGGCACTTCGATCCGCTATCTCGACTACAACGACACGCTGATGAGCCGCGATCCCGGCCATCCCAGCGGCAATCTCGCGAGCGTCCTCGCGGTTGCCGAGGCGCAAGGGCTCGACGGGCGCGAACTGATTTGCGGCCTGGTCAATGCCTACGAAATCCAGCTCCGGCTGGTGGACCACTGCGGCGAGCCCTGCCTGTGGACGCGCGGTTGGGACCATCCAACCAACATGGTGTACGGCTCGGCGGCGGCGGCCGCCCGCCTGCTCAAGCTGCCGGTGGACAAGATCGCGCACGCGATGGCGATCGGCGGCAGCCAGGCCAACTTCCTGAGCGAAATACGGCGCGGGGTCATCGGCAAGATCAAGGGCACGGCGGAAGCCAAGGCCGCGGGTGACGGCGTGTTCGCCGCCCTGCTCGCCGCCGAAGGCATCACCGGACCGCTGAAAGTCTTCGAAGGCGATTACGGCTACCTCAACATCGTCGCCGGCGGCGGCGACCTGGACGCGCTGACCGGCCCGATCCGCGAGCACAAAATCATGCGCACCTACCTGAAGTACTACCCGGTCGAGACCATGACTCAATCGCCGGTGCAGGCCGCGCTCGAGTTGCGCGCCGAGAACAAAATCAATCCGCACGACATCGCACGCGCGGTGGTAGGGCTCTACGACTTCGCGTTCAAAAAACCCTCGTGGGACGCGAGCAAGCTCAAACCCACGACCCGCGAATCGGCCGATCACAGCTTCAACTACTGCGTCGCGATTGCGCTGCTTGACGGGGAAGTCACCGCCGCGCAGTTCCTCGATTCCCGCATCCAGGCCCCGGACGCGCAGGACCTGACGGCGCGCACCGAGCTCGTAGCCGATCCCGAGATCGAGAACATCTACCCTAAGTTCTACCCGGGCATCGTCACCGTGTACATGAAGAACGGCGAGACCTTCCGCAAGCGCGTGGACCATTTCCCCGGCGATCCCAAGCGCCCGATGACCGAGGCGCAGGCGGAGAAGAAGTTCCGTGACCAGGCTCGGCCCTACCTGACGGCGGAGCAGATCCAGAAGGTGATCGACACCGTTTGGTCTCTCGAGCGGCTGGAAAACGCAGGCGATCTCGCGCGCATGCTGGTGATTTGAGCGCCCTCCGGAAACGCCTCCAGGGCAGGCCATGAGTCTGCATATCGGCGTAGTGGGCATTGGCGGCGTCGGCGGCTACATCGGCGGGCATCTCGCGCTCGCAGGTGAGGACGTCACTCTGATCAGCCAGCGGCAAGAGAACGTCGAGCAGATCCGCAGGCAGGGTCTGCGGCTGGGGGATACGCGGGGCGAGCAGGTCGCGCGGCCCGCAATGTTGCACGTCACCGAACTCGGAAACTTCGCCGCCCGACCTCTCGACGTTGTGTTTCTTTGCGTCAAGTCGTACGACACACTGCGGGCGTCCGCGCTCATCGCCCCGTACCTCGCGGCGGACGGTTGCATCGTCTCCATGCAGAATGGCATGAACGAAGAACACATCGCGCTCGTGGTGGGCTGGCAGCGGACGATGGGTGTTGTCATGAGCTCGATCGGCGTCAATGCCGTCGAGCTCGGCCATGTCATTCGCACTTCCACCCCGGGCGGCGATGCCTACAAGGTCTTTCGCGTGGGCCGGCCCGACGGCAAGGTGACGCCGCGTGTCGAGGAAGTGGTGCGCGCGCTCGGCGCGGTGGACAGCGCGGTGGCGACGACCAATCTCTGGGGCGAACGCTGGTCGAAGCTGGTTACCAACTCGATCTCCCATGGGCTTTCGGCGGCATCCGGTCTTACCAGCCATGAGCTATTGAAGGCGGATTTTCTACGACCGGTCATCATCGGATTGGCGGCCGAGGGCATCCGCGTCGGCCAGTCCTTCGGCTATTCGCTCGTGCCGATCTACGGCGCCTCTCCGGGAGTGTGGACAGCCGCGGCCGCTGGCGATCGGCATTCCGCAATGGAAATCAACCGCAGCCTTACGGAGCGGCTCGGTCGGCTGACTGCACAGGAACGCCCCTCGGTCGCCCAGGACCTATTGCGAGGACGGCGCACCGAGCTCGAGTACACGAACGGGCTGCTGGTGAGCAAGGCCCACGGCCTGGGATTGGCCGTCCCCGCTCAGGAAGCGGTCTTGAGCGTCGCGCGCCGGATCGAGCGCGGCGAACTAACGCCCCACCCGCGGAACCTCTCGGGCATCACCAGCAGTTCAGCCTGACCGTCAACCTTCTCTCGAGGTTTTAAGCGCGCATACCACTAACAAACTTAGTGGGGCAGATCGACAAGATCTCGGTGTTCGACGGCCTCGATGCGGTGCTCAAGGATCTGGTGAAGATTCGATGAGACCTTTCACGCCCTGAATGGATCACGGGGATCAGGCCGCGATTTTCTCAATTCGAGAGCCCGAATTCACGACGCTTCTGGTCGCGCCACTCCGCGAACGGACGCGTAGTCGGATCGTCGGCGATTCTCTTGCGCGTCGCCTCCTCGATCTCCTTGTCGGAAAGCGAGAAGTCCAGGGTCACGCGGTGCGGCTGCGCGACGTACCACGGCGTGTCGCAGAAGAACTCGATGCGGTTGCCCTCGGGATCCATGAAATAGACCGACCAGGCGTTGCCGTGGTCTACGGGATCGACCCCGTCCACCTTGTTGGCAACCGCCAGATCGTGCATCGCCCGCACTTCCTTGATCGAGGCGACGCGGAACGTGATCTGGTTGACGGTGGACCGCGTGCCCTTCTCGCGCCCGGAGACGAGCACGATTTGATGATGGTCCTTGGGATCCTTGCTGAGGAACGTGAGGCGACGGCCACCCCCCAACTCCCCCGCATCCATCACCTTGAAACCGAGGAACTGGGTATAGAAATCGCGCATCCGGTCCATGTCGGTCACGTAAAGGCCGATATGGCTCAGTTCCCACTTGGGCAGGTCGGGCATGGCTTCCTCCGTGCATTGTGGCGACGTCGCTTGGAAGTATACCCCGGGGGCACACTGAACAGAGCAGTCGTGCGGATTGACCTTCGCGGGTTTCATGTGTACACTTCAACTGTACACATTGGAAAACGGCTATGGAAGAAGTCAAAGTCACCGAACTCAGACAAAACCTCCCCGAATACCTCGCGAAGGTGAGGCGGGGCCAGCGGGTGCGAGTGACATCGCGCGGCAAGGTGGTCGCGGAGCTTGCCCCTCCGTCCGCCTCCAGAGAAGAGGTGGAGGCGGCGCGCGCCCGTTTGCGCGGCAGCGTCTTGAAGTACGATAAGCCAACCGAGCCGGTGATCGACCCCGGCGAGTGGGACGCCAACAAGTGATCGTTCTCGATACCCACGCTTTGGTTTGGTGGGTGACGGACGCACCGGACTTGTCTGCGCACGCCCGGCGCGTGATCCGGGCAACGGTGCGGCGGGGACCGGCCCTCGCTTCCGCCATCAGTGTATTTGAGATCGCAACGGCGGTGCGCCGCGCGCGGCTGCAACTCGGCGTATCGCTGGACCAGTGGCTGCGAGACCTGCGAACCCTTCCCGATCTCCGCCTGGAACCGGTAACCGCCGACATCGCGCAACTTGCCGGCACGCTGGAGGCGTCGCTACCCGGCGATCCGGCGGACCGGATCATCGTCGCTACGGCGATCGAACTGAAGGCGAAACTGGTCACGGCGGACGACCGCCTTCGACTATCGCCTCGAGTGGAAACAGTCTGGTAGTGCCCTGAGGTCCCGCCGGTGGATCAGCGACGGGCGCCTAGAAGCTCAAAAATCAGAAACAGAAATTAGCCGCAGATTAACGCCGATACCAGAGAAGGATGAAGGCGGAAGGATGAAGGATGAATGAGCGGCACGCACTGTCGCCGGTCACGAATATTTGTTTCGATTATCGTTTTCCTTGCGTCCTTCGTTTTTCCTTCGCGTCCTTTGCGTTGAGGTTTTTGATCTCGCTCTTATCCATCGGCGGCTCAATGGCCTTTGAATTGTTTTTGAGACAGCCTCTAGTCATTCTCCGCGAATGTTGGCCACCTGTGCGACGTTCTTCCACTTCGCGATCTCGACCGGCACCATCTTGTGGACTTCGGCGGGCGTGCGGATTTCCGCCTCGACACCTTCCGCCTGGAAGCGCTTCATGGTTTCCGGCAGCTTGAGGTAGCGCGTCATCTCCGCGCTGAGCTTCGCGATCACGCCAGGGGGCGTGCCGGCGGGCGCCGCGGCGGCGCGCTTCGATCCGCTGGTGGCAAGCGCCTTGAGCCTGCCGGACTTCAAGTGCGGCAGCGTCTGGATCAGCGAGCCGAGATTGACGTGCGCCTGCCCGCCCATGACGTCCACCAATGCGGGAAAGCCGCCCTTGTAGATCACGACGAGCATCTTCATTCCGGAGAGGTGGTTGAAAAGCTCGCTCGCGAAATGCGCGTAGCCGCCCGAGGTCGCCATCGTCAGCTTGCCCGGGTTGGCCCTGCCGTGGGCGATCAGCTCCTTCGCCGAATCGACCTTGAGCGCCGGGCCGACCGCGAGCACGCTCGGGCCGAATCCCAGCGTGCCGATCCAGGAAAACGACTTGAGCGGATCGTAGGCCACCTTGCGGGTTGCGCCATTCACGGCGTACGCGGCCGATGCGACGAGCAGCGTGTAGCCGTCGGGCTGCGAGCGCGACGCGATCTCGGTGCCGATGATGGCGTCGGCGCGGGCGCGGTTGTCGACGATCACCTGCCGGCCGAGGCGCTCGGTGAGGTACTGGGCGAAGTAACGTGCCAGGATGTCGTTGCTGCCGCCGGGCGGGAACGGCACGATCAGCCGGATCGGGCGGGCGGGATAACCCGCGCCGGGATCGTTCGCCGCACCGCCCTGCGCCGCATGGCCGCTACCCGCTGCCGCGAGCAGCGCGGCGAAACACATTGCCAACGCTGATTTCATGCTCTTCTCCCTGTTTGCTGGATTCTCACCACGCGCAAGGCGGGGTTATCCCTCATCCTTTGGAGCGCATAACAAAATGATTGAAAGTGTTGGCTCGAACACCACCCCCACCCTGCGCCCGCGGAGGGCGGAGCAGGATTCCGTTGGCTTTAGCCAATGGATGCGACCCCGCAGCGGGATGCAAGCGCCGTACCATTGCGTGCTCATGTGCGCCTCCACGGTCGCATCCCCGTAAACGGGGCCCCTGCTCCACGATCCGGCGCACCTCCCCCTGAGAGGGAGGGAAGATTGTTTAAATTCAGCAGAAAACCTCCTTCCCTTTCAGGGGGAAGGTTGGGATGGGGGTGGGGTGGAACTCGCCGACTTCATTCTGTTACGCATTCTTAATCACTTCAACTGCGGCAGTGGAGGCTTCGCTCCGCCCGGCAGCGGCGTCCTGTCCACATTCAGGGTCATCGAGACCAGCACGTAGTAGCCGTTGACGGCGATGAGATCCATGACGCCGCGCTCGCCGAAGCGGTCCAGCGCCCGCTTGTAGGTGGCGTCGCTGACGCCTTGCGTCTCGTGCAGCTCGCGCGAGAAGTCATGCACGATCGCCTCGTCTTCCGACATCTTCGCCGGCCGGCGGCCCTGCGCGATCGCTTCGCCAATGGCCGGGTCAAGGCCGGCTTCCAGCGCCAGGCGGTGGTGGGCGAACCATTCGTACTGACACGTCCACTGGCGGGCCGTCACGATGATCGCCAGCTCGTTCAGCTTCGGAGGGAGCGAACTCCGAAAGCGAATTGCCGCACCGAGGCTCTGGATGATATTGCCGATGTCCGGGCTGCGCAGCCACACGTTGAATGGCCCGCCGAGCGGACCCGGCTTGGCCGCGGCGGAGTTCTTCACCGCGCCGCGCGGACCGGACCGGATCGCATCGGCGAGCACGCGTTGCTCCGCGGTCAGGCTTTCGAGCGGGATAGGCTTGAACCGCTGGAATTGCGCGGTGGACGTTTCGGATTCCGGGTTATTCATGAGTCTTCCTTAGAAAAATAAATCCCCTCGCCCCCGATCACGGGGGAGAGCCTGCGTAGCGGGCGAGGGGGCCGGGTTAGGGTGAGGGGGCCATTTACGCATTCTTAAAGTGAGCCATCGTAAAGTCTGACCGGTTTGTGATCCAGCTCCAGATTATCGGAGAGGCTGCACCGGCAGGCAATCCAAGCCGCTTGCCTATTTGTCGCGCGCCAGCCGGTAGATCCGCGCGGCGGTGTCGTGATACATCGCCGCCTTCTCCGCCGCCGAACAGTTCTTCGTAATCCGCTTCAACGCGTTCCACAACACGCCGTAGCCGCACGATTGCTTGTCCACCGGGAAGTTGCTTTCCATCAGGCAGCGGTTGGGGCCGAACACCTCGATACACGTCTCGACATAAGGACGCCAGGCCGCGGACAGCTCCTCCGACGAGGGCGGGATGTCGCGCAGGTGGAAATCCCAGTCGCAATACAGCATTCCCAACCCACCGACCTTGACGGTCAGGCCGGGAAACTGCGCGAGCTCGCGGATGGAGGCGCGCCAGATATTGAACACCTCGTCGCGCTTGCCGTCGTGCGGAGGAATGCCGAGCAGCCCGCCGACGTGGTTGAGGACGACATTTGCCTCGGGGAAGGCGCGCATCAGATCCGCCACATCGGATAGCTGCGGATGGAAGAGCCAGGCCTCGAACGACAGCCCGAGCGGCTGGAGACGGGCAAAGCCTTTGCGGAACACGGGGTCCAGCATCTGGTGGCGCGGCGCCTGGCGCCGGCCGAACTTCGCTGCGTTGCCGGTATCCCAGACCAGGCCGTGGCGAATGCCGCGAAACCGCCCGTTGCCGGCCGCGATCAGCGCTTCCAGCACCGGCTGCACGCGATCCCCGAGCATGAGATCGGCGTGGCCCACGATGCCGGCGCAGTGGCGCGTCTTGCCGTAACGGCCGCTCGCGCTCATCGCGGCGATGCCGTTGACGAACTCGACCTCGCCGACCGGCTTCATCTCGTCCGGGCCGTCGGCGCGGTACATGGAACCGGCTTCGATGAATACCGTCGCGACGATGTTATGGCCGCTGCCGGTATCCTCCGCCAGCTCGTGCATCAGGTAGCGCCCGCGTTCGTCGTCCCACACGTGATGGTGCGGATCCAGAATCGGCAGGTCAGGTTCGAGCGCCGGCTCGTGGACCTGCTTCGTCCAGGCGTTGAGATCGGCGAGCTTGCGATAGGCGTTGCCGCGGAATTCGTATGCTGCGTGATTCATTGCCATCTCATCACTCCTTGACAAGCTGAATCATGACACAGGGCACGATATCATGCGCCGCAACTCCTACTTCCCCTCTCCCCCCGGGAGAGGGGCCAGGGGTGAGGGAAACTGAACACCGTTGACAGCGCCTGCCCGGCACCGGAAACTTCAGCCAAGCCCTGTCATGACCACCGACCAAAGGAGGCTAGCGATGGCAAAGCTGCGCCACATAGCGATGGTAGTCGAGGAGATGGAGAAGACCGCGCAGTTCTACGAGAAGTCCTTCGGCATGCAGCGTGTCCGGCAGACGGACACGGCGATCGGGTTATCGGATGGAGTCGTGAGTCTCGTGATCATCCATCCCTCGAACGTCAACATGAAGGGAGACAGCCGCAGGGGATTGCATCATCTCGGCTTCCTCGTTGACGACATGGATCGGGAATCGGCGAAAGTCGAAGCCAACGGCGCTGTCCGCCACGGCGGAATCATCCACTCCGAACGCGGGACCGAGACCGAGCGCAAATATCGCGATCCAAACGGGCAAGTGTTCGACCTGACCAGTCCCGAATACGCGCGCGATTTCTGGCACATTGCGGTGTAGAACGGTCAGGCGGCGGGCATCAAACACCAAATGAGCCTGGCCCCGCCAACCCCGCTGGTCCCATTTGCTCCGCCGAGAATACGGGAGTTCGTCAAATCGGGAGATCGGGAGATCGTCAGCGGCGGTTTCCCCCTCCCGCTCTCACGCCCTGCCGCCCTCACGGAATTTCTCGCCCTCATGCCCTCTCGCCCTCACGAAAATGGGCTTGCCCATTTGTCGTGGCCGAGGTTTGGCGCGATACTTCGACGACAGTCGAATCTGACCCTTAAGTCCCGCGCTACCGGCGGCAATCGCCAATGACACTGTTTGTGCACAGGAGCAACCATGTTTGAACCGATCACTCTGCCATACGGCGCCAAGATGCTCTTCAACACGGTGAAGCTGAGACCCGGCGTCACCTTCGAGGCGGTTGCGGAGAAAGGGGCCAGGCTCGAATTACGCGACGCGGTGCAAGGAAATTGAACCTGGCCCCTTTTCCTTGAAGCCTTGAGCATTGGCGAAAAAAGGAAGATGCTAAGTATATGGGCGCGATCCTCAGAAACGACGGCTTTGGCGGCGCACGATCGATCTTTCCGTCCAGACTGGAATTTACGTTCTACGAGATTGCGCTGGCTGCGGCGCGGTACCGGGATTCCCACATCGAGAGTCTCGGTGGTGGCTGGTATTGCTACTCAACGCCACCGTGGTTTTTCACCTACCGCACACCCGAGTGGACCGAGCGGGAAGTCAAGGCGTGCATGGCACGGATTCATCAGTTGCTCTGGTGATGTCGTTCCATCGCGCGCGCCCGTTGAGCCGGCGCGCGGAACCACACTTCAAGCGATAGAGATCTTCCGCCGTGATCTTGCGCTCGCGCAGCCGCTCGAACAGGTGGTCGCGGACCGCGGGAGGCAGGCCGGTCCATCGAATTTTCGGCATCTATTCGCCGAACGTCATCCGGGCCAGGTCTTCCTTGAGACGCTTCTGTTCCTCCGGATCGCGCGAGAGAAACCTCAGGGACAGACCCGTAAGGAGAACCGATGATGGAGCGGCTTCTTCTACCCCCGTCATAAAAGTCCCGGCCTTGAACCACGCCATCCGAATGACGCAAACCCGAAAACAGGTGTCGCGTGCAATCTCCCTTCGTTCTGGATGTCACGGCCGCCACGTTCGAAAAGGGCATGGTCGAGGCTTCGAACTCTCTAGGGGGACTGTCCCTTAACTTGTTTTAACTTGTTCTAATTGGCGCGGATGCCGGCTTCCTTGATGACTTTGCCCGTCCTGATGATCTCGGACTTGATGAGCGCGGCGAGTGCTTCGGGCGAATCGCCCACGGTCTCGATTCCGGTCGCGTGGAACTTATCCTTCACGTCCGGCCGGTTGAGCACGCGGACGATCTCCTGGTTGAGGCGGGTGACGATCGGTGCGGGCGTTCCCGCCGGCGCGAAGATCGCGAGCCGTGTCGCCACTTCGTAGCCGGGCAGGGTTTGAGCGACGGTCGGCAGGTTCGGCATGAGCGTAGAGGGCTTCGCGCTGGTGACGGCGAGCGCGCGCAGCCGGCGAGCCTTGACGTGCGGCATGGTGGAACCCGGAACGCCGAACATGAACTGCGTCTGCCCCGCGATAAGGTCGGTCAGCGCCTGCGACGCGGCCTTGTAGTTTACGCGCACGACGTTGACGCCGGCCATTGACTTGAACAACTCGCCGGCGATATGGACCGAATTGCCGTTGCCAGACGTCGCGAAATTCAGATCGCCGGGGCGCGCCTTGGCCAACGCCACCAGCGTCTTCACCGAATTCACCGGCAGCGTCGGATGGACGGCCAGGATGTTCGCCGTCTCCGTCGCCGTCGTAATCGGGGTGAAGTCTGTCACGTTGGACGCCACGTTGTCGCGCATGAACGGCAGCAGCCACAGCGTCTGGCCGCTCAGCAGCAGGGTATAGCCGTCAGGCGGTGCTTTCGCCGCGATGTCCGCGGCCAGCAGCCCGCGGTTATCCACGATCACCTGCTGGCCGAGCGCGGCCCCGAGAGGCGTCGCGATGAGCCGCGTCGCGAAGTCGCTGCCGCCGCCCGCCGCGGCGGTGATGATGCGCAGCGGTTTGCTGGGGTAAGGCTGAGCGGATGCTGCGGCGGCAGCGACCATCATGCCGGCGGGTAGCAGCCAAAGATATGCTTTCATTTGATTTCCCCCAGGTCGTTGAATCGCCGCACTGCGCGGGCGCTCTGCTTCCGCGTTTACAACAAATCCGCGCACACCAGAAGGCTATTTCCTGGAAGATTACAACGTATTCGCTTTAACCAACAAGGCGCCGGGGCGGCGTTGCCGGCGGCTATAATCGGGCACCGGCCAGACACGAAAGGGGTGCAACTTGAGCAGACTATCCATGATCGAGCGGGACGCGCTTCCCGTGGACCAGCGCCGCTTCCACGATGCGGTGAAAGCGATACGGCGGCGGCCGATCAGCGGCCCGTTCATCGTCACCATGAACAGCAGCCCCGATCTCGCGGCACGATTCGCTCACTTGGGCCACTACTTTCACGCCCGCGGACAAGCCGACGAATCCATCGTGTCGATCAGGGTGCGCACGTTCGTCGCGCTGATCGGGTCACGCGCGCTCGACGGGCCGTACGAATGGAATGCATGGGTCAACTGGGCGCTGGAAGCCGGCGTGCCGCAGGACACGGTGGATGCCATACGCGAACGCAGGACGCCGCAGAACCTGGCGGCCGAGGAGACGCTCGTCGCCGACTTCTGCACGCAACTGATATCGGGCAACCATCGCGTAAGCGATGCCACCTACAAAGCCGCGCTCGATCACTTCGGTGTGCAGGGGCTCGTGGAACTCGTGGTGACGCTGGGTTACTTCGCGATGATCGCGCTGCCGCTCAACGCATTCGAAATCGAGATGTCACCCGCACAAAAAAGCACGCGCAAGCCGTTTGCAGCGCTCGTCGTTGACGGGGAGCCGGGATCGGACCCGAAATTCGAGCGACGGAGCCTGCCGCCGATTTCGGGTGGCGGCGCGGCGTCAACACGCGTGCCGCTTATCGCGCGGCACGATGACCTGGCGCCGGAGCACCAGCACTTCCTCGACCGCATCGTGCGCACCCGGGGATGGATCTCTGGGGTCTTCCAGGTGCTGCTGCATACGCCTGACGTCGCGGAGCGCGTCGCCCACGTCGGTGCGTTTTTCCTCTACGAGACGATCCTGCCGCCGGCGATCCGCACGCTCACCTGGCTGATCGCGGCGCGCGAGCTCGACTGCAACTACGCATGGGATGCGAGCGCGGGCGCCGCGCGTGCCGCGAACGTCGGCGACAAGCTGATCGATGCGCTGGAAAACGGTAAGCCGCTCACCGTCCTCAACAGCGAGCAGAAGGTGCTGTTTGATTTCTGCCATCAACTGCTGCGCGGCAATCACCACGTCACCGACGCGACGTATGGCGCCGCTGTCGCGCAATTCGGGGTTGCGGCGACCGTGCAGATCGCGGCGACGCTCGGCTACTTCGTGATGATGGGCCTCGTTGCGAACGCGTTTGAACTCGCCCCGGTCAGCGACGATTCCAGGCCCGCGCTGTAATGCCGAGGACACAGCAGGGTCGCCGAGCGGAATGTCCGTGAGAATCTTCAAGTTGTGCTCCAGCACGACCAGTGTGCCGGCGGGGCCTTTGGGGCGTTTGAGTGTCATGGGTGTTCTCGCGTCTGGTGATGTCGTGCGATTGTGACATGTCCAAGCTCTCGGAGTGGGACGATAGCCTACGTGCTCCGGTAACGTTTGGCCATGTCTTCGCGCTCAAATGCGCGACCGAAGACATCCTTCCCATCGGATGGCAACCCCCGTCGTATTCCGAATCTCAAATATTCGCGAACTGTTTGGACAGCCTTGTCAGCGGTCACGGCGCGTGTGCGTTACCTGATGCATGGCACCCAACGTAATTTAAATGAGCGGGCTGGATTGGTCCGACGGCGGTAGGCTCTTGATATTTTGATCTTTGGTATGGCATACAGACTACACAAGCCTCGTGGGCGCTTCAGAGGTTGCAATTGCCCTGCAATACTGTCATGATGAGGACTATGATACCCATTTTAAGAACCCCCCTCGGGGAGCTTTACCAAGCTGACTGCCTCACTCTGCTCAAAGCGCTTGAGCCGGAGACGGTGGATCTTGCCTTCGCAGATCCGCCTTTTAATTTGGGTAAGCAGTACAGCTCAAATATCAACGACGCAAGAGCCAGCCACGATTATCTAGACTGGTGCAAGATCTGGTTAGATGGAATGAGTCGTGCGCTTAAGCCAGGCGCTTCGTTGTTTCTCTGGAACTTACCGAAGTGGAATCTACCTTTAGGCACCTTTCTAGCGGAGCGTCTCACCTTCCGGCACTGGATCGCGGTGGATATCAAGTACTCACTGCCAATTTCCGGCCGCCTCTATCCATCCCACTACTCTCTTCTGTACTTCGTCAAGGGTGGGAAACCGACGATCTTTCATCCCGATCGCTTGCCGGTTCCGTGCTGTCGTCATTGTGGTGGCGAGCTGCGGGACTACGGCGGATATAAGGACAAGATGAACCCCAAGGGTGTCAACATCTCGGATGTATGGACTGACATTCCGCCTGTAAGGCACGCCAAGTACAAGAAGCGCGAGGCGAACGGCCTGTCGCTAAGACTTATGGACCGCATCGTTGCGATGGCTAGCGACCCTAGCTCTGTCGTGTTGGACCCGTTTGGAGGTTCCGGTACAACTTATGTCGTTGCTGAGCTCACTGGACGCCGCTGGATCGGAAGCGAACTCGACTGCTCAGCCATCATCCAGCGAATTGAGTCGCTCGAAGCAGATAGGGATCACCTGCTTCAGATACACGCGAACAAGAACACTTTGTTTACAGCCGCCGATTTGGAAAGGCAGCGTAAGGCTGGACGGATTTTGTCAACGGACTACCGGTTCCCTGAGACCAATGCCACATGTGTGTGTCCGGCGTCTGAGGAAGCACAGCCTGATTTGTTCAGGGCTTCTTCTTAGCGCGCTTCTTCTTGGAGCGGCCTTCTCGAGCGCGGCCATCTTCGCCGACCGGCAAGTATCGGAATTTGGGGTCATCGGTGATATGGTCGTGCTCTACGACGGTAATGGCGAGAAGCCCGCGATCCACGCGAGCTTCAAGGTCTTTCCACATGGAAAGATATCCCGATAATTCACTTATGTTGCCAATGCGATCTGTCAGGTGCTCATACAAATCGCGACTTGGCACGATGAGCACGCCGGCTTGTATTTTTCCTGTTCCTAACGCGATTGCCAGCTTGTTCATGCTGCGATGGGACGAGGAAATATTGCCTGTTTCCCATTCAATTGCAACGTGCATCGCCGCCGACGTAGTGGTTACCAGATCAAAGTCTCCAAAGTCGGACGTTATCGGTTCGCGGTGAGATTCGAGACTTGGATAAAGACTAACTTCGACAGGCTGTCGATCCTTGCCGAGATCGAACCCAACTTCAGCACGCCATTTTTCCTTCTTGACCATGTTATCCAAAAAGCGACGCTTCAGATAAACAACTCCGTTGCGATTCCACTGTCCGTCCGGTCGCTTAAACTTACGCCGCAGTTTTAGTAGGCCGGTGCCTTTCGGAAAATCGATACTTTGAATCGAGCGGACGTAGCTCTCGTGAATTACCCTCCAATCAGAAGACGACATTACTTCGCCGCGGTCGAAAATCACTAAAGTTCTTAGCCACTTCATCGTGGCACCTTCGGGATGCGTTTGGTCATGGTCGCTACGTCGGACCGAAGGGCTGAGCATATAGCGCAGAGCATCGTGAACGTAAGATTCCGTTCGCCGCGCTCGACCCCGCCGATGTACGAACGATCAATATCTGCCTTGGCGGCTAACTCCTCTTGAGTCCAGCCGAGTGCCTTCCGCTTTTCCCTAATCCGATTTCCAAGCTCTATGAGCACCGCCGCATCCATATGACAAGAATGCTGCATATGCGGACTATACGTCCACAGACTATGATGCCCATTTCTCCGTCCAAAACAACCAACAGGACGGTTTGAAAGGGACAGACTGAGCTATCTCGGCTTTTACGGATGGTCTAATCAGCGGGCAAAGGGACCAGGCTGAGGTAACCCTGTTTCTAAATCAGGGTCAGAAAAAATTAAAGGGGCTCAGCGTAACTTAACCTTCATCCGGTACGTTCACCCTCCGCACGCGATGCAGGTCCGGCGCCCTGCACCCATCCTGGCAAGCCGCTTGATCGTCATGGCGCGCGGTGTTAACTTGGTGTCACCCTGCGGAAACCGGCCATGGCCACGACGACGACGCTGAAGCTCCCCGAAAACCTCAAGAAGCGGATTGCGCCGCTGGCGGAATCCGCCGGCAAGACGCCTCATGCGTGGATGGTCGAGGCGCTCGAGACGCACGCGACGCTCGCCGAAAAGCGCAGAGCGTTCGTTGCCGACGCGCTCGCCGCGCGCCGCATCGGATCTGCTGAGACTTGTTGATTTCCTGGCGGACGACGATCCCCTCGCGGCCGCCGAGACCGCCGATCTGATCGCAACGGCTGTCGAAGCGCTGGAGCGCCACCCGTTGCTGGGCCGCCCGGTCGAGTCGGGTTATCGGGAATTGGTGATTTCGCGCGGCAGAAGCGGCTACCTCGCCCTTTATCGCTACGACGAGGCGCGCGACCGCATTCTCGTCCTGGCAATCCGCCACCAGCGCGAAGCAGGCTATCTCTGACGTGATCTTGGAGGAACTGCGCTCGAAGGCGAAGATCGAATAAAGCCGGATGCTGTCTCAGCCGCGCTTGGTGATCCTCCCAACCACCTCCACGCACACCGGAACGTCACCAATGCGCTCCGGCGCCGACACGCCCGCCGGCAGCGGTTCGCGCAGGTTTACCTTCAGCGCATAGTCCTCGCCCACCTTGGTGATCCCCACCCCCACCACGCCGGGCAGAGCGGCCAGCAGCGCCTTGGCGGATTCCTTCGCGGCCCGTGCCCGTTCAAGGCTGATGGGCATGTGCCGTCCTATGCGAGCTTCACCTTGAGGGCCTGCAGCACGGCGGCGATCGGATTGGCGTACGTCAGCCCCTTGCCGTTGGACCCACCGTGGTCGCCGCCCGCAAAGAGAAGCGCCGCCGCCAACATATGGTCATCGACAATGAGCGAGCCGCTGTCCCCCGCGTCGCTGAACGACCGGTTCCCCGCGCCCTCGATCTCGATCTGGTTGTCGAAAGAGATGACGCCGATGTCGTACTCGACCGCCACCCCATCCAGCTCGAACGCGGTCACTCGCCCATGGCGCACGCCCGTCGTGCGCCCCACCTTGTGCACGACGTCGCCCACCTCCAGGTCGCTGCTGCGCTGGCCGGCCAGGGTGCCGATGCCCTTCAGCTTGTGCATGTCGGCCTGGATCGCCGCGTTCAGCTTCGCGATGGCGCAGTCGACGAAGTTCGTCTGCCCGGGATCGAGACGGACGAACCGGGTGAGCTTCGCCACGCGGTCCGCCGTCGGGCTGCCGCCATCCAGCGTGCCGGGCTGGACGATGGACCCGCCCTTGGGGTACCGGTTCTCGTCCGCGAGGACGTGGTTGTTCGAGAGGATGTACAGCGCGCTCGACGACCCGGACCGGACGAAGCATCCCAGCGTGCCGGCCATGATGAACCCGCTGGCCAGGAACCCGGTGGACGAGCCGATGAGCACCGGGCGCTGCTTCGATCGGTACCACGGCTTGGCGCGGGCGCGGATACGGCCCACGTACCGCACGTCCAGCTCCCCCTTGGCCCTGGCCGCGATCCGGTCCACCAGCTCGCTCTTCTCCAGAGCCCGGTCCTGCAGACGGACCGCCAGCCGATAGTTCTTCTTCCCCCGCGCCGTGACCCCCAGGAAGTAGCTCGGGGCTACGCGCGTCAGCGCCGCCGCGCTGGCGACCGCGAGGCTGGCGGTCCCGCCGGCCGCGGCTCGGACCGCGAACGTCTTGTTCAGGTGAGCCGGGAGCAGCTGCTTGAGTTCACGAACCGAATCGAGCCTCATGGGACCTCCTCCGCGTGATCGGGTAAGGGATATAGACGGATGCCATGCAGGGCTGCCAGTTGCCGAGCAATCTAGCCCAACGGCCAGAGCGAAGCAAGCGGCTTTCCCGCACCCCGGCTGTTTCGAGGCGTTACTTCGGTCGGTAGATCACCGTACCGGTGGCCGCGTCTTGAACTCTAAGGGACTGTCCCTTAACTTTCCACGCACTGCAATGCGTCAGGAAGAATTGCAAAAATACAACCTGATCTTTCCCTGAAGCCCCATAATAGCGGCCCCCGGACAGCAGGTTCGCCTCCGCGCGAAACCCCCGCATGAAAACCCCCGCAAGACTCCAGCCGCTGGTCGAAGACGGTCTGGTCGATTCCGTCATCCGCCAGTTGATGAGCGGCAAGGAGGCGATGGTCTTCATCGTCCGCTGCGGAGAAGATATCCGCTGTGCCAAGGTCTACAAGGAAGCCAACAAGCGGAGCTTTCGTCAGGCGGTCGATTACACCGAAAACCGAAAGACCAAGAACAGCCGCCGCGCGCGCGCCATGGAAAAACGCACGCGCTACGGGCGCAAAGCCCGGGAAGAAGCCTGGCAAAGCGCCGAAGTCGATGCCTTGTACTGTCTCGCTGCCGCAGGCGTGCGTGTTCCCACGCCCTATAACTTCCACGAAGGCGTGTTGCTGATGGAGCTGGTGACCGGCGCCGATGGCGAACCGGCGCCGCGGCTCAATGACGTGGAGTTCACCGCAGAAGATGCCCGCACCTTCCACCACGCGTTGATGCTGCAAGTGGTGCGCATGCTGTGCGCCGGAGTGATCCACGCCGACCTTTCGGAATTCAACGTGCTCGTGGGCAGCGAAGGTCCGGTCATCATCGACCTGCCGCAAGCCGTGGATGCCGCGGGCAACAATCACGCGAAGAGCATGCTGGAACGGGACGTCCTCAACCTGACGACCTATTTCGGCCGTTACGCGCCGGAACTTCTCATCACCGAATACGGAAAAGAGATCTGGTCGCTCTACGAGCGCGGCGTCCTGGCGCCGGACGTCAAGCTTACGGGCCGTTTCGAGCAGATCCTGAAACCCGTTGACCTGGGCAGCGTGGTGCGGCAAATCGATGATGCGCGCGCGGAAGAGGCGGCGCGGCGGCTGCGCCTGGCGGAAACCCATTAGCCGGCCTGATTCAAGAATTCTAAGGGGACTGGCGTTCTCGCTGCGCAGCGGTCGCGGAACCGGGTCGGACCCGCACAACGCATTGATCGGGAAGATAGAAAAGCAACACCCGGCGCTCGACTACACCATTTCCGCGCCCAAGTGTTGAAATAACAGGGTTGTCTGTTAATACAGAAAGGATGTTACATGGCTCGTCTCGCTCCTCTTCCAGTCGGTTCGGTTCCGGAACTGAATGACGTATTCGAAAAGATCAAAGCATCAGGACATTACATCCCGAACAGCCAGCTTATCCTGCAGCGCAAACCGAAGATCGTGCGGGCTATCCGCGCCCTCGGCAGCGCGGTGTTCGATCCCGAAGGAGAGGTGAGCGTCGGCTTCAAGCGCCTGCTTGCCTATGTCGTTGCGCGCACTCACGGGTGCCACTACTGAATGGCGCACAACGCCGGAGGGTCTCTCCGGTCCGGCATCAAGGACGAGAAGCTTGCGGCCGTGTGGGAATACAAGACGAGTCCGCTGTTCACCGACGCCGAACGCGTCGCAATCGATTTTGCGATCGCCGCTGCATCGCAGCCGAACGACGTAACCGACGAACTGTTCGATCAGATGAAAAAATATTGGTCAGAGGGGCAGATTGTGGAAATTACGTCGCTGATCGCTTATTTCGGGTTCATGAACCGCTTCAACGACACGATGGCTACGCCGCTCGAGGAGGAGCCGGCTGAAATCGCCGAGAAACACATTGCCGCGCACGGCTGGAAAATCGGCAAACATCGCGGGTGACGCATAAGGAGACGTCAATGTCGAAAAAGCTGGGTATGGGTGACACGTTCCCGAACCTGACGATCAGCCTCGTCAACGGCGGAACGATCGACCTGCCGGGCGGCATGGGCTCGAAGTACGGCGTGATCCTGTTCTATCGCGGTCACTGGTGACCGTATTGCCGCCGGCAGTTGGCCGGCTTCGAAAAGCTCAAGGCTGACTTGGACGCAGTCGGTGCCCGGGTCTTCGCCGCCAGCGTGGATCCCGTAGACAAGGCGGGCGAAGTCGCGGCGGAGGTGTCGTTTCCCGTGGGATACGGCGTAACGCGCGAGATCGCCGACAAGCTGGGTTCGTGGTGGGAAGAGCGTCGCAGCATCGTTCAACCCTCCGAGTTCATCATCGATGCAAGCGGGAAGGTCCTTACCGCGAGCTACAGCGACGGCCCGTTGGGAAGAATCGACGCGGCCGACGTGATCAAGTTCATCAACTTCCGCGAGGCACAATCGCGCAAGTAGCGGGGGTTGAATCATGGTCACGCCGCGGTGAAGCGCGCGGCAACATTGTTGCTGCGGAGTTTGCCTCGATACCTTCACCGGCGTAGCGTATTGGTCGTGCAAAGGGACGAGGAGGTTTCAGATGGCTGCGGCTGATATCACCGGGCGGTTGGCGCGGTACATGGTGGAAGCGCGGGAGCGAGTTCTCGCGCCGCACGTGGCGCGGGAAGCCAGGCATCGAATCCTGGACACGCTGGCTGCGATGGTGTCGGGAGCACATCTCAAACCCGGCGAGATGGCGATCCACTACGCGCGGGCGCAGGGCGGGGTCGCGGAAGCGACCGTCCTCACCACCGTCCTCTCGCGGAAGCGACCGTCCTCACCACCGATATCAGGACCACGGCCGTAAACGCCGCGCTCGCCAACGGCATGTTCGCCCACGCCGACGAGACCGATGACTTCCACCCGGCGACGAAGGCCCATCCCGGCTGCGCCGTCGTGCCTGCCGCGCTTGCGATGGCCGAGCGCGAGGGCAGGTCGGGAGCGGAGCTGGTGAGTGCGGTCACGCTCGGCTACGACCTTTGCTGCCGCTTTCTGCTGGCGCTCGGTGCAGATCTGGTGCGCAGAACGCACCGCAGCGCCGAGGGCGTGAGCTCCAGTCTCGGCGCCGTGGCGGCCGCGGCCTCGCTGGCCCGGCTCGATGAAAAGGGGATGCGCTACGCGCTTTCGTACGCGGCCCAGCAGGTGTCGGGAATATGGAGCTGGGTGCGCGACGCCGAGCACGTCGAAAAGGCCTTCGACTTCTCCGGCATGGGCGCCCGCAACGGCGTCACCGCGGCGATCATGGCGCAGATGGGATTCACCGGCGTCTGGGACGTGTTCGATGGCGAGCATAACGTGCTTCAGGCCCTGTCCACCGAACCGAATCCCGAGGAAATGGTAGCGGGACTGGGAAGCCGCTATTTCGTCACCGAAACCGCCATCAAGCCGTTCTCCGTCGGCTATCCGATCCAGGCTCCCTTGGATGCTTTCCTCAAGCTCCATCGCGAGCACGGGCTCAACGTGAACAACGTGGAACGTATCGTCGTGAGACTGCCCGAGGACGGCGCCCGCGTCGTCAATGACCGCGCCATGCCGGACATCAACTGCCAGCACATCATCGCGGTAGCCCTGGTGAAAGGCAGCGTCTCGTTCGAGGACAGCCATTCCTACGAGCAGATGGCGGACCCGACGGTGCGCGCCGCGAAAGAGCGCGTGCAGCTCGTCGCCGATCCAGCACTCATGGATCCGGCGGCGCCGCGTAGCGGCCGGGTGGAGGTGACGCTCCGGGATGGCCGTACCGTCAGTCACTTTACGCGCCACGCGCCGGGCACGCCGGAAAATCCACTGGATACGGCGAGCGTGAACGCAAAAGCGCGGCTCCTGATGGAGCCGGTGTTAGGCGCCGAGCAGACAGAAGGCATCATCCGGCGCGTAAACGCCGCGGAAGAGCTCGACGATGTGCGCGAGCTACGGCCTTTCCTCTCGCGCGCGGGCCATTAGCGTCAGTTCAGCAGCGGGAGTGCCGGCGATTCGTCGATCTCACCATGTTATCCTTGCTGCCCACGCATCAATGACCAACAAAAGGGGATTCAACATGGCCAAGGCATACTGGATCAACATGTTTCGCTCCATCAAGGACCCGGCGAAAGTCGATGCCTACCGCAAGCTCGCGGGCCCCGTGATGCAGGCCTCCGGCGCCAAATTCCTGGTGCGCGGCGACCCGGCGAAGACCTACGAAGCGGGCCTCATGCAGCGCGTGGTGGTGATCGAGTTCGAGAGCGTCGAGAAGGCGATCGCCGTGCACGACAGCCCCGGCTACCAGGCAGCGCTCAAGGCGCTCGGCGACGGGGCGGAGCGGGATTTGAGGATTGTGGAAGGGGTATAGGAAAGAGCAAGGCGGAAGGCGGAAGGCGGAAGGGAGAAGGAAAAGCTGGTTCTCCTTCCTCCTTCCGCCTTGCTCCCTTGCTCCTCGATGTTCGTGGCGCACCACGTTGGAGCGCATTTTCCGTATGCCGCACCACTACGGGTCCGCTGCTACGCTGGTCACTTGAGCTGTCCGGCACTATCGCCGGCAAATCAAGAGAGTAGGCGAATGGCACGCGGTTTGCTAAGATCGTGTGACAGAATCACTTCGCCCCCACCCTAACCCTTGGCCAGGGGAGGGAATATGTTTTGTTGCGGGCTTTGGATCTCGGATTGCCATGCCGATTAACCGCTCCATCGTTCTGGTTACATGCCTGTTGCTGGCGATCGCCGCGCGGGCGGAGGATGCCCCGCAGCCGCTGCCCGCCTTGGGCGACGTCGTCTACAAGGGACTCGTCGGGAAGGCGCTGGACGCCGTGCCGATGGACCCGGACGAGCGGGTGATCCTGCAGCGGACCAACGCCGTCGTGAGCGGCACGCTCACTGGCCGCTCGCTCATGGTGTGGGCCGGGCTGAGCAACCCGATCCTGTTGATTGCCGGTCTGGCATGGGGCCTTTTCTCGGCGTCCAACATCAAGGCGGCGGAAGCCAACGCGAAACCGGATACGAACCGCGTCGAGCCCCTCGATCCCATCAAGACCGGCCAAACCCAGGTTGTGCTGTTTATTGGGCCGGTGGCGGAAGAGGCTGCGGAAGGAGCGCGATAATCGGAGAACGGTGACGGCTTCCGCGCTACTTCGGTACGAGTCCGATGTCGCGGGCCACTTTGCCGTACTTTTCGTACTCGCTCTTCATCAGATCGCCCAGATACTCCGGCGACTCGGTCCAGACTTCCAGTCCGAGGGATTCCAGCTTCGCGCGCACGTCCGGCCGTTTCATCGCCGCGTTCGCTTCCCGGTTGAGGACCGCGATGATCTCCTTCGGCACCTTGGCCGGAGCGACGAATCCGAACCAACCGCCGGAGGTGAAGCCTGGCACCGTTTCCGCGATGGTGGGAAGGTCGGGATAGTTGGGCGCGCGCGTCGCTTTCGCGATGCCGAGCAGCCGCACCCT
>MERI01000140.1 GCA_001772005.1 Betaproteobacteria bacterium RIFCSPLOWO2_12_FULL_62_58
CACGAACTCTGGAAAATCGGGTCGCAGCAGACTGCTCGCGGTAACTTTCAGGCCGATCGGAAACTGAAGTCCTGCGCGCGCGAACTCGGCGCATTGGCGCAGCGCGTTATTGAATACCCACCATGTCACCTCCTGGATCAGGCCGGAGGATTCAGCCGCATCGACCGCCCGCGCCTCTGACACCTCGCCCAGCTCCTCGTCCGTCCAGCGCAGCACGCACTCGAGCGCGGCGATCCGGCCGGAGCGCAGGTCAAGCTGCGGCTCGAAGGCGAGCCCGAGAGCGTTCTTTTCCAGGGCGTGGCGCAGCCGCGCCTCGTACCGCATCTTGCGCTCTTCGCTCGCGCCTTGCGCCGGGTCGTAAACAGCGGCCCGCTCCGCCGTGCCGCGCGCGGCACGCGCCGCGAGCTTGCCGTTGCGGACCAATATCTGCTCGTCCCCGCCGTGGTCCGGATACATCGCGATGCCGATCACGGCGTCCGGGGCGAACGAGCGGTCGCCGATCGGGATCGGCGCTTCAAGCGCGCCCAGAATCTTGTTCGCGGCGAGGATCGCCACGCCCTCGCCCGCGATGCGCGGCAGCAGGCAGGCGAACTGGTCGCGGCTCACCCGGCCGAGCTGGTCCTGCTTGCGCAGCACCCCTTCGCGCATGCGCCGAGTGACGCGGAGCATGAATGCTTCGCCCTTCTGCAATCCGAGCAGGCGATCCACCTGTTCGACCTTCGCGACTTGGAGCAGGAGCAATGCAAGCTGTCTGCCCTCCTGCCGGTGGCTCTCGATCGTCGTGCGGAAGATCTCCATGAAGGCTGCGTATTCGGGGGTCGGCAGCGTCCGCACCACACCGCCCTCTTCCTGGCTGCGCGCCGAGAGCGAGGCGAGAAGGGCGAGTTGCAGGAAGATGAACCGCTGTAGCGCAAGAAGGCTCTCCGCGCATCGCTCCGGGTCCCCGGCGTACAACCGCAGCACGCCGCGCGTCATCGCGTTCTGGAAGCGCAGGCAGTCGCGCCGCATGCGCTCGATCGGCTCGCCCTCGGCGTCCAGCGCCCACTCGCCCAGCGCCGCATAGACCGGCTCGGCATCGCCGCCCGCGGCCGCGGTGTCCGCGAACGCGGAGGCGAGTGCTCCGGCGGCCGGAACGAACAGGTCCGGCGCGCGCGCGCGCACCTCCCCGAACACTGACGCGACGCGGGCAAGGGTTTGATGATCGGCACTGAACTCCTCCGCCAGGCGCCCGACCAGCGCCCTCAGACCGACGCTAGGTTCCTTTTCCCGCCCGGAAGCGGAGGCTGGATCCGGCACGTCCCCTCCGCTCTCAGAGGAAGAATTCGGATGGATCAATTGGGATACTGCCTTTCTCCAGCGTGCGCTTGATGCGATACCGCGTCTCCGGATCCATCTTCGGCTCCTTCGCCAGATCGAGGATGATCTGCGGCTTGAGCGGATTTCCCTTTACGTCGAGCACCACCATGACGCGCGGCTGCAGCCGCCGCGCCAGGTTCTGCGCGATCACGATCCCGGTCTCGCCCGAATTCAGCTCGACAATGGCGCCCACTGGAAAGATCCCGATGCACTGGATAAACTGTTCGACCAGCGGACCGTCGAACTGGATATCGCGCCAATTGTAGAGCATGCTGAGTGCGTTCGAGGGCGCGAGCCCCTCGCCGTAGGGCCGAGGGTGCGTCATTGCGTCGAAGCAATCGACGAGTCCCGCGATGACGCCGAACAGCCCGATCTGCTCGCCCTTCAGGCCCTTCGGATAGCCGCTGCCGTCGAAGCGCTCGTGGTGCAGGGCCGCGAGCGCAGGAAGCTCGGCGGGAAGCCCGGCGGTCTCCTTCAGGATCGCGACCGAATGCCCTACGTGGCTTCTGCAAATCTCCCGCTCGGCCTCGCTCAAGGATTCCTTCTTTTCGAGCAGATCGGCTGGCAGACGCACCTTTCCGATATCCTGCATCAGCCCGAGCATTCCGAGCAGATCGAGCTGATCGCGCGGCAACTGCAGAAAGCGGCTGAACGTTATCATGTAGATGGAGACCCCGATCGCGCGGTCGAGGTTACGCGCGCCCTTCTCCTTTATTTTGGCGAGCAGGAGCATTGCGTTGGGATTGCGCACGATGCTGTCGGTCATGCTCGTCACGGCGTCGCGCACCCGAGGGGCGTCGATCGCCTTGCCGGCCTTGACCGTGCCGAACAAGTCCTTCAGCACGACTTCGGTCTTTTCCTGGGCCGAGCGCGCGCGCGGTAGCTCCGCGTTGAAGCTCGTCTGTTCCTTGTACTTGGCCCTGCTCTTGATGCTCGTGAGCGCGCCCCTGGGCTTGCCCGCAGCGCCGGCCAGGCCGGCATGTAGCTGGCTCCAGTCGGGGAGGTCCAGGCCCTTCTCCGAGTCAATGAAGACCTTCTTGCAGTGTTGCTTCAGCGTCTCAAGTTCCTGCTCGGTTTTGAGCTCAAACCCCTGGAACATGAACGGCGTTTCCGTCCAAGGCCGATCAAGCTCGGCGATGAACACGCCGAACTGCAGTTCTTCGACGAAGACTTCTTTTTTCATAGCGGCGGCGTCGATTCCGTGGCGGCAGGTCCCGCGGCGGAAACAGGTGAGATTCTCCATCCTGCCGGGGCGGCGTGCAAGCGGCCCGGCTGCGGGACGACGTCAGAACTCGAATACGTGGTTGTTCTGCAGCGAGCGCGGCCGCAGGTCCCCGGGAAGCTCCTCGATTTCCTGCATCGTCAGCTCGATCTCGCTCGGCTTGAGGTGGGTGATGTAGATCTCCGCCGGGCGCTTGAGCTTCGCCAGCTCCTCGGCGAGCATGGACGGACACAAGTGCTTGGCAAGCTCGGCAAGCGCGCGATCCTTGTCGGAAAACGCCGTTTCGATGATGAGAAACCTGAGATTCTCGATCCGGTTCACCACGCTCCACAGCGCGTCGTTCGGCCCGGTGTCGCCGGTGAAGACCAAGCTCCCCTTTCCGCTGTCGAGCTGATAGCCGACCGCGGGGACGGTATGGATCGCGGGCAGCACCGTGATGTTGCGTCCATTGAGGGCGATCATTCTCCCTACCTCGATCTCCTGGTAACGCAACCACGGCTGTTCGGGCGTGGGGATCACGGTGAAGTCCGGCCAGATGTCCCAGTTGAACAAATTCCTTTTCAGGCTCGCGATCGTGGGACCCGTTGCGTACACCGTGACCGGCTTCGGCCGCAGCGCGCCGACCGAGTCGAGAAAGAACGCGATCGAGGTGACGTGGTCGAGGTGCGAATGGGTGACGAAGATATGGTCGATCAACGTCAGCTCGGCGAGCGAGAGGTCGCCGACCCCTGTCCCCGCGTCGATGAGTATGTCCTGGTCGACCAGGAACGAAGTGGTTCGATTCTGCTGCCCGCCAATACTGCCCGAGCAGCCGAGCACGCGCAGACGCATCGCCGCTCCCGCGCCTATTTCTCGTCGAATACGGTGACGCCGCCCCAGCCCGCAGACGGCGTGCGGCGGAACTCCGCGCCCTGTCCCGCGCAGGGCCGGTACCGCTCGCAATCGGAGAAAAGGATTGTCAGGTCCACAGCCTTCGGCTCAAGGGTAGGAAAATTTATCCAGTTTACCCGCCCGGCGCGAGCCTGTGCGTAACCGGACCTCCTTCGTAAAGGCTCCGAGACCCGCATCAGGCGCGGATTCGGGCGTCGCGATCGCGTTCATGTGGCGCATCGGGCCTGGGTCGACATGATGACAAATATTGCACCCCATAACCCCGTTCAGGCAAGCACAGGCGCGCGGGCGGACCAGCCATTCTCCTTGTGGGCCGGTTCAGGCGATGTCGGGAACTGATAGGTCAGCGGCAGACTGGGGTACGGGCGCCAGCTCGCCGAATCGAGCGGCGGACTTCGCTCGATGGATAGCGGTGCCTGGTTGAATGACTGCAAAAGGTCGAATCAAGACGTTGAGGAACTTAAAAGCGAACGCAGCGGCTCTTATAGAGCGGCTAATGAACGTGAAGCACACGTGACAAATCTGGACACGTTTGGCGAGCGTTGGCGAGTGAGGGCGGGCACGTTTCGCTCTAAAACAACGGTTTACCCGAGCTCATCATCCCTTGGTCGTTGGTTCGAGTCCAACCAGACTCACTCGAACAATTCAAAGGCTTGTGAGCCTCCTGTCAGGCGACCTTCGAGTCACCGTGACGGAAACGTGAAATCGTAATCACGTTACATTGGGCGTATCCTGTTTCTTCGCTCCCGGGAAAACTTCACCGCGTCTTCGCCAGGTTGCGCGCTGCGGAAACGCTGCGCTCGATGACTTGCGAAACCTCGCCCTCACCACTGATCTCGTGGAGCAGCCCGGCCTTGTCGTAATACTCGATGAGCGGCTCGGTCTGGCCGTGAAAAGTCTTCAGCCGCGCGCGCACGGTGTTTGGATTATCGTCGTCGCGCTGGTAAAGCGCGCCGCCGCAGTTGTCGCAGACGTCGGGTTTTTTCGGTGGCTTGAACTGCTTGTGGTAAGGCGTCTGGCAATTTCGGCAAATCAGCCGGCCGGAGAGGCGGCTCACAATCGCCTCGTCCGAGACGTTGATGTAGAGCACGCCGGCGATGCGCCGCTGGAGGCCGGCCATCATGTCCATGAGCGCCTGGGCTTGCGGCAGCGTGCGCGGAAAGCCGTCGAGGATGAAGCCGTCGTGCGTGTCGGGCCGCGAAAGGCGCTCCTCGACCATCGCTTCGGTCACATCGTCGGGCACGAGTTCGCCGCGATCCATGTAGGTCTTGGCGAGCTTGCCAAGGTCGGTGGCGTTTTTCAAATTGTCGCGGAACAAGTCGCCCGTCGCAATGTGCGGCAGCTTGAACTGCTTGCTCAACTGCTCAGCCTGCGTGCCTTTGCCTGAGCCGGGGCCGCCGAGCAACACGAGATCAAGGCTGGGCCGCGCGAACTGCTCCGGCAACAGGCCCGCGCCGCGGACCGCCGCGATCTCCTCGACTTCCTGGCGCGTCGCGAACTCGTAGCCCTGCGTTTTGACCGCCTCCAGCGCCTCGACCATCCTGGCGTTGACCGCGTCAATTGTCCCTTCGCCGGGCACGATGACGAGCTTCTTCGTGTCCGTGTAGTAGTCCACCAACTGCCCGGTCGTGCGGTGAAAGACGCGCAGCCGCGTGCGCACCATGTCGGCGGAATCGTCGGAACGTTGATAAAGCTGCCCGCCGCAAAGGTCGCAGACGACGGCGACCTTCGGCGGTTTGATCGTCGTGTGGTAAGGCGTTTGGCACTTGCGGCAGGTGAGCCGGCCGGAGAGGCGGTTGACGATCTCCTCGTCGGAGACTTTCAGGTAAATCACCGCGTCGAGCGTGCGGTTGAGTTGCTTGAGCAAGTCATCGAGGAAACGCGCCTGGTAGGCCGTGCGCGGGAAGCCATCGAAGAGCGTCCCTGTGTCCGGGCCGAGCTTGCGCACGGACTCCTCGATCATCGCGTCCACAACTTCGTCCGGCACCAGTTCGCCCTGCTCCATGTATTTGCGCGCCAGGATGCCGAGCGCGCTGTGGCTTTCGAGGTTTTGCCGGAGCAGGTCGCCGGTGGAGATGTGCCGGAGGTTGTAACGGGTGGACAGTTTGTCGGCGTGCGTGCCTTTGCCGACGCCCGAAGGCCCGATGAAAGCGATGTTCATAAGATGCTCCTGTCAAGGATGCGAAATCCAACCTACCACACCGCCTGGCGGGGTTACAATCGGAGTGCGGTTTCCGCCAGCGGTGGGCCGCTTACCAGGATGGATAATACTCGCTCGCCTTCCATACGGCTTGCTTTTACGGGGCTGCTTGCCCTCGCGCTCGCGGCTTGCGTTTCCGAACTAAAGCCGCTTTCGCCGCCTCCCACGGGAGCGCCGGTAACCTTTCCTGAAGACGTTTATCGCCAGGCGGGCGTTGGCGGAGCGGTCTACCAGATTGATCCCCGCGCATCGCAGTTCGTGATCTACGTCTACCGCGACGGTCGGCTTGCAAATTTCGGGCATGACCACGTGGTCGCAAGTCATGATGCGCGCGGTTATCTGCTGTTTCCCGACAACCTTGCGGGCGCCCGCGCCGATCTTTATTTTCCCGTTGCAACCCTGAGCGTCGACGAAGCCGGCCTGCGCGCGAACGCCGGCTTCACGACGGAACTCTCCGCTGACGACATCGAGACCACGCGGCGGAGAATGCTGCGAACGGTGCTGGAGGCGGAAAAGTATCCCTACATTCAGGTCCACGCCGTGCCCGCGCCTGGAGCGCCGCCTCGTTTGACGCTGAACGTTGATCTGACGCTGCATGGCGTGACTCGTGCTTTTCAGATGCCAATCGAGCTTGCCGTAAACGGCGGTAAGTTCAGCGCTCAGGGTGAACTCGACATTCGACAGACTGATTTTGATATCACGCCTTTCAGCGTCCTTAACGGCGCGCTGGCGGTCAAGGACCAACTCCATATCGTCTTTCACCTGCGGGGCGAGCGTATCGGCTTTAGCGGTTATTGATCATTTCGAAACCGGATGACAACTCCGGACTCGCTCGACGCTCCCCTCGCCCCTCGGGAGAGGGTGCGCCGGAACGTGGAGCAGGGGCCCCGATTCTTGGGGATGCGACCGTGAAGGCGTACATAAGCACGCGTGCGATTGCGGCGCTGCATCCCGCTCCGGGGTCGCATCCAAGCACAATACGCTTGGAACCTGCTCCGCCCTCCGCGGGCGCGGGGGTGAGGGATCGAGCCACGTAACGACGTTACGTAAAGCTCGATAATCGGGAAGCGGCAATTGCTCATCATGTATCGCTCCGCGGTTGCATGATCGTGTTGGGCAATTGACTCCGGCCGCAGTGCCCCGTATCGTCTTGGCCTTCACGCCCTTAGGAGAACACCATCGTGGACCAAAAAATCATCGACCTTTACGACGAATACACCCACGCTCCGCTTGAGCGTCGCGTGTTTCTGGCGCGGCTCGCCGGGCTCACCGGGAGCGCCGCCGCCGCGCTGTCCCTGGTGCCGTTGATCGAGTCCAATTATGCGCGCGCTGCGACGGTGCCAACTGATGATCGGCGGCTCGACATCGGCCGCACCACCTATTTGGGCGCCACGGGCGAGATCAAGGCGTACATGGTGCGCCCCAAGGGTGCTGCGAAGCTGCCGGCCGTGATCGTCATTCATGAGAACCGCGGCCTCAACGCGCATATCGAGGACGTCACGCGGCGCGTGGCGCTGGAAGGGTTTTTCGCGCTCGCGCCGGACCTCCTGACGCCGTTGGGTGGCACGCCCGCGGACGAGGACGCCGCGCGCGATATGATCGGCAAGCTTGATCGCAAGCAAATGGTGCAGAACGCGGTTTCCGCCGTGCCCTTCCTCAAGAAGCATGCGAACGGCAACGGCAAGGTCGGGGTCGTGGGTTTCTGCTGGGGCGGCAGCCCCGCAGGCCAGGTCGCGGTTGACGCGCCCGACCTCGATGCGGTCGTCGTCTATTATGGCCAGCAGCCCAATGCGTCCGAGGTGGAAAAGATCAGGGCGCCGCTGCTGCTGCACTACGCCAGCCTGGACGCGCGCATCAACGCCGGGATCCCGGCGTTCGTGGACGCGCTGAAGAAGGCCAACAAGAATTACGCCATGTACATGTACGAAGGCGCCAACCATGCCTTCAACAACGACACTTCGGAGGCCCGCTACCACAAGCAGGCCGCCGAACAGGCGTGGTCGCGCACGATTGCCTTTTTCAAGGAAAACCTGAAAGCCTGAACGGCGGACCGCACCCAACGGGCGCGCGGCGGCAGCACGGCTGACGGGCTAACGATCGCCGCGCCGGCCCATTGTCCTGCGACCCCTGGTCCTGGGGGGAATTCGTGTTCCGCTCCGCACCGATACTTGATGTTGGCCGGGGCGCGGGTTCCTGGGGATTGCGGCCTGAGTCCTGACGCCCGCCATTTTTTGTATCCTCTTGATCTCGGCCGTCACGGCTTCGACGTTCGCCGGATGTTTTGTGCCCGGGGCGTGCAGCTGTTGTGCCGCTCTCTCGTGATCGAGGAGCTCGTGCAACTTGCGGAGCGCCTCACTGCACGCGGCCGCGAGACCAGCCTCTTTTTCCAGTTCCTGCCGGTGCATTTCGATGCTGGCGATCGCATCGATCACTTCGTCAGATGCTGTTCCTGCATTCATTCCCGTTTCTCCTTCTGGAGTGTCCCGGGTCATTATGCGCCGCTTGGACTTTCTGGACCAACTTTGCGGCATTTTCTTCCGTTTTCGTGCGGGCGGTTTTGCATTATCGATCCTTGCACAATCGACTAACAAATGAATGTCGTCCCCGCGAAGCCTGCCCTCGAATGCTTTAATCGGGGGGCGGGGACCCATACTGCGCTGCCATGCGCGTTGATGCGCCACATAGATTTCCGTTTCCACGGGAATGACATCGTCCTGTTACGACTGTTAGCCAATTATACAAATCTCCCTTCTCCCGTCGGGAGAAGGGGCGGGGATGAGGGCTGAGCATTGTCATGCACTTTTGCAATGCTCAGTAGGCATAACAAAGAAGCCGTTGCGAAAACTCAACCATTCGATATTTAAAATCACCCCGTGCGCGGACAGTTTGATCCAGGTCAAGACTGCGGCAGATTTATGACCCGACCGGCCTTTTTGGGCTAAACAGGATGAGACAGAAGCGTTGGAGAAAAGCTGGCAAGCGTTGCAAGCGATTGATTTAACGATACCGGACGGGACGATCGTTATGATTGACGTAACGGCTAATTGTTGCTATCGTGCATGAATGATCGTTAGCTTCAAGGACAAGCGAACGCGCGAGTTTGCCGATGGAAAATACACTAAAGCTTTCTCGGGTTTTGCGCGCCAGGCTGAAATGAAACTGGACCGGCTTGAAGCAGCGACTACGGTGCAGGACCTTGGGGCCTTGCCGGGCAACCGCCTGGAAGCCTTGAAGGGCGACCGGAAAGGCCAGTACAGCATTCGAATCAATGACCAGTGGCGGATTTGCTTCGAGTGGCCCAGTAGGTCACCCGGCCCGGTCAACGTTGAGATTGTCGATTACCACTGATGAGGAACACCATGGGACGCAGTGCAATTCATCCCGGCGAGCATCTCGCCGAACAGCTCAGGGAACTGGGTATGAGCGCCGCCGAACTCGGCCGACAGTTGAAAGTGCCGACCAACAGAATTACCGGAATCCTGAATGGCCAACGAGCAATTACCGGCGATAGCGCGTTGCGGCTGGCGCATTTCTTCGGGACCAGCGCGGAATTTTGGCTGAACCTGCAGAAGCTGTACGAGCTTCGAATTGCCGAACAGAAGGCGGGGGCGAGTATACGGGGCCTTCCGCGGCTTGCCGAGCGCGTAAAAGGCCAGAACCGCGGTACACACGCGCGTGCTGTGCGAGCGGCAGGAGTTGCCTGATTTCGATCATCAATCGTCTGGGTTCGCGCATCGAGGTGGCGGTGGAGGTAAGGCGATCAACCGCTGTTCAGCATGGGCCCTTGGGCTGAAGTGCCGCACATCGTAGCCAACCAGAACGCCGATCGAGCACCTAGACGATCCTGAGCAACTTTTTAAGACGCCCACTCGCCCACTTTGCCCGCCGCGTTTTATATTCGCTCAATTTGTGGCAGTCTGTATCCGTAGGCCCCCGTGTTATCGCGCTGGGAAAGCGCAGGAAGGGAGGATCTAAGATGAGTTAGTGAAACCTTTCAAAGGA
>MERI01000141.1 GCA_001772005.1 Betaproteobacteria bacterium RIFCSPLOWO2_12_FULL_62_58
CGCGCCGATGCATGTAATCGCGCTGATCGATGACGCAACGGTCATTCGCCGAATTCTCGAACATCTGGGTCTTTGGGCGCCGCGGCACGCGCGACAGACCCAGCGCGCGCCACCTGCGGCCGGAAAGGGCATCGACGGACTAAAACCGCCGCGGCAGGAATGGACCTACCATCCCGTCCCAGACATCGCCTGAGTGGCTGAACGAAGACAACGCACCGGATCAACCAGGGCGCGGGACAGAACTTGTCTTGCTGCCGCGGTTGGAATTGATCGCACAGCAATTTACCACTAAACTGGCTCCGATCGCCCCCGCCGGGGGTGCGTAGCGGAGCGAAATTCAATTTACCACTAAACTGGCTCCGATCGCCCCCGCCGGGGGTGCGTAGCGGAGCGAAATTAACATAATGCGCGTTGTGCGCAGTTTGGGCGGGTTCAAGCACCGGATTACCTCACCCCGGCGCGCCCTTCAGACTTGACGGCCGGATTGATTTGCTTATCCACAGCGATCTTCGTTCGATGCGGATCTGACAACAGTTACAGGGAGGAGGCTATGACTGAGACCTACGTCCGCGCCGGCAAAATCAACTGGACGGCCAAGGGCTCAGGCGTGAGGGTGCAGGAGCGCACACTTGCACCCGGCCAAGAGATTCCGTGGCACTCCGGACGAATCCGCATGAAGCAGCGACTGGTTCGAATTGCATCTTTCTTGTTACTGGGCCTGGGATGCGGACTGCTTGGCGCGCAGGACTATCCGAACCGCCCGATTTCCATCATCGTGCCAGTCGCACCGGGCGGCACGATTGACATCAATGCGCGTCCGCTGGCGCAGGCACTCACCAGGATCTTCGGTCAGTCGGTGGTGGTGGTCAATCGGCCCGGGGCCGGCGGCGCAATCGGCACCGCGTTCGTCGCGAACTCGAAGCCGGATGGCTATACCGTAATCATGCCGCGGCCCACCATCGCCGCAAACCCGGTGGCCGACGAGCTATTCGGACGCAAGCCCTCGTACACGATGGACCAGTTTACGTCGATCGCGCTGCTTTCCGCCGATCCGAATATGCTGGGGACTCGTATCGACGGCCCGTGGAAAAGCATACGAGAACTCGTCACGGATGCGCGTCAGAATCCCGGCCGCATCAACTATGGGACGTCAGGCAATTACGGGTCGTCACACTTCATAACGGAAATCTTCGCCAATGCCGCCGGAATCAAGCTCAATCATGTCGCCTACAGCGGGGGCGGGCCGGCGCTGACCGCCATGCTCGGCGGCGAAGTTGCATTGACACCGGTTACGCCTTCCCAGGCCGTGCCACACGTGCAATCGGGAAAGCTCAGAGTTCTCGCAAGTGGTGGCGCAAAACGCACACCCGTCCTACCCGACGTTCCGACGTTTCGCGAACTTGGCTACGACTTCGAATATCACCTGTGGGTCGGCATGTTGGCGCCCGCCAGTACCCCACCTGCCATACTGAAAGTTCTGCGCGATGCAGTCCGGCAGGCGGCGCAGTCGCCCGAGCTCGTGCAATCACTTGCGAAAATGAAAGTCGAAGTCTCTTACCTCGACGCACCCGAATTCGAGAAGTTCTGGCGGGAAGACGCACGGCGCGTCGCCGACGTCGTCAAGCGGCTCGGTCGCATCGAGTAATTCAGGTAGACAGCGCCGCGCTGTCGATCAGTATTGATCGAACATGCGCTGGGTCTCTTGCGGATCGGAGGTCCGGGTCAAGGCGAGCGACAGGAGCACCGCTGCTTTCTGTGCGGACAGGTTGTCGGCTGCCACCATGCCCGGCTCCTGATAAGCGCTATCGCAAATAACGCGTCCTTCGCCCACTCTCGCACTGCGCACGACCACCGCGCGGCCCTCGGCGGCAATCGCCGCGCACTCCGTGTTGAGGTTGCCCGCAGCGCCTGCGCCCACGCCGGCGATGACCAGGCCTCGCGCGCCGAGCTGCACCGCCGCTTCCGCCAAGCCGGGCTGAGTCCCGGAGTAGACGTAGAGAATTTCCACGCGCGGAAGACGCTCGATCTTGTCGAGGCGGAACTCGCTTTCGGCGGTGTGCCGCCGTGTCGGCGCGCGATAGTAAACGATGCTGTCGGCGTCCGCGTAGCCCAGCACCCCGACATCATGGCTGCGGAACGTCTGCACGTGGTACGTGTTGGTCTTCGTGACATCCCGTGCGGAATTGATCTCGCCATTGGTCGCCACGACCACGCCTTTGCCGTGACTGTCGGGGGAAGCCGCAACACGAATTGCATTGAATAGATTGAGGGGCGCGTCGCTGCTGAGCGCGGTGAAAGGCCGCTGCGCACCGGTCACCACGATCGGCTTGGTGGTACGCACCGTCAGTGTCAGAAAATAGGCGGTCTCCTCCAAAGTATTCGTGCCCTGCACGAATACGAGACCGTCCACTTCATTGGATTGTACGGGGGGTCATGGGGTCAGGTCTAGTATCGTAGCATTCCATGATATATTCCTCGATGGCTAGGCTACCGCCGATCGAATTCAGCCGTACGCTCTATCGCATCACTGCGCGTGCTAATCGTCGCGGGGCGTTACCGCCAGGGGTAGCTCGCCAAGTATTTTACGGTTCACTTCACGGCCGTGGGGCGTGATCGTGCGTGGCGGCAGAAAAATCATAAAGCATAGAAAAGCGGGTAGGCTGTATGCGGCACCGCTCATGCTACGATGATAGACCTGACTCCCTTTCCAGCTTTCCAGACCTGACCCCCTTTCCCTTTCTATTGACCCCCTTTCCTCTATGACCCCCTTTCCTCTAGACCTGACCCCCTTTCCTTCTTTCTCTCTTCGTTCCCGCTTTTGATTTTCACACCTCACCGATTTCCTCCAACTCGGCATGCACCTCAAGCCAACGGTGCTCGGCCTCGTCGATCAGCCGCGTCAGCTCCTGCTGGCGCAGTACCAGGCCCTTGAGCTGGTCGATGTCAGGACTTGTATAGAACACCGGGTCTGCAAGCTGCTCGTCGAGTTCCCGTTTCTCCGCCTGCCACTCGGCAAGCCGGCGCTCGAGCTGTCCCGCTTCCCTGACCAGCGGCTGCCGGCGGGAAGACTTGTCCTGCCGCGCCTGATCCGCCGTCCCGCGCGCTTCCCGGCGCGATACCTTCTGCGCCGTCTGGCTGCTATCGGCGCCCGCCGCCTGTGCGCCGCGCCGCGCCGCCACCCACGCCAGATAATCGTCGAGGTCGCCGTCGAATTCCCCGGCGCGCCCGTCCGCCACCAGCAGGAAAGCGTCGCACACCGTTCGCAACAGTGCGCGGTCGTGCGACACCAGCACCATGCTGCCCTCGTACTCGGCGAGCGCCTTGGTCAGCGCATGACGCATGTCGAGATCGAGATGGTTGGTCGGCTCGTCGAGCAGCAGCAGATTGGGACGCCGCCGCACCAGCAGCGCCAGCGCCAGGCGCGACTTCTCGCCGCCGGAAAAGGGCGCGGTGGGCGTATCGGCCATCCTGCCGCGAAAGTCGAAGCCGCCGAGATAGTCGCGCAGCACCTGCTCCCTGGTTCGCGGCTCCTGGTGCATCAGATGCCACAGCGGCGATTCGTCCGGCCGCAATTGCTCGAGCTGATGCTGGGCGAAGTAGCCGACGGCGAGCCCCTTGCCCTCGAAGCGCTGCCCGGAAAGCGGCGCCAGTTCGCCCGAGAGCAGCTTGATCAGCGTCGACTTGCCCGCGCCGTTGGGACCCAGCAGTCCCAGGCGCGCGCCGGGGCGCAGCGTGAGTCTGATGCCCTCCAGCACGGTGCGCTCCGGATAACCCGCCGCCACCTCTTCCAGCGTGAGCAAGGGATCGGGCGCGCGCGCCGGCTCCGGAAACTCGAAATCGAACGGCGCGTCGACGTGGGCGGCGGCGATGCGCTCCATGCGGTCGAGCGCCTTCAGGCGGCTCTGCGCCTGGCGCGCCTTGGTGGCCTTGGCGCGGAAGCGCCGGATGTAGTTTTCCAGGTGCGCGATTTCGCGCTGCTGTTTCTCGTACATCGCCTGCTGCCCGGCGAGCTGCGCGGCGCGCTGGGTTTCGAACGCCGAATAATTGCCGGTGTAGAGCGTGAGACGCTGCGCGTAGATGTGCGCGATGTGCGTCACGCAGCCGTCGAGGAAATCGCGGTCGTGCGACACCAGCACGAGCGTGCCGCGGTAGCCGGCGAGCCATTTCTCCAGCCACACCACCGCTTCGAGATCGAGATGGTTGGTCGGCTCGTCGAGCAGCATGAGGTCCGAGCGGCTGATCAGCGCCCGCGCGAGATTCAGGCGCATGCGCCAGCCGCCGGAGAACGCGGCGACCGGCCGCATGAATTCCGCGTCCTCGAAGCCCAGTCCCGACAGCAGCGCCGACGCGCGGGCGTTGGCGCCGTAGCCGTCGATCTCGTGCAGGCGCGCGTGCAGCTCGCCCACGCGGTGCCCGTCGTGGTCGGCCTCTGTTGAATTTTCGATCGCTGCCAGTTCGCGCTCGATCTCCCGCAGATCGGCGTCGCCGTCCAGCACGTATTCAATTGCCGGCACATCGAGCGCCGGCGTCTCCTGCGCCACCGAGGCAATGCGCCATCCGGCGGGCACCTCGCAATCGCCACGGTCGGCGTGCAGCTCGCCGCGCAGCAGCGCGAACAGGCTCGATTTGCCGCTGCCGTTGGCGCCCACGAGCCCCACCCGCCAGCCGGCATGGATCTGCAGGGAGGCATCTTCGATCAGGCGGCGCGCGCCGCGGGCGAGCGTGAAGTTGCGAAACTGAATCACGAAAAAGCGAGCATCACGTTGATCCTGGGGCCGCCATGATAGCGTTCATGCTTAGGAGTTTATCGGACTTAGCGCCGACAAACTCCTAATGCAAAACCGGCGCCAAGAAAAAATTGCAAAAGAGAATGACGGATATGCGAATTCACCCCAGCATTTCTTCATATTCGGCCGCTTCGAGTGGGTTTTCTCCGAATTGTCGGCCGGTTTTGCTGTTAGCAGCCTGTACGGACTGTTAAGTCCGACAGGCTGCTAGGGTCGACCAGCGCTGTGTGCTTGAAGTTGCCAATGACGCGTCCCGCGACCCGCTTCCGCCTGGACCACGAGCCGCGGTCTTCTTGTCGGTTCATTGTGGTTGGTGCACTATTGCCCTCGCATGTAAAATCACTGACAGGAGGAGCCAAATGACGACCAAAGCGCAGTGGTTCGCGAGCGTTGTTGCCTGCGTGGTGGGTCTGTGGGGTGCGTGGGCGGCGACGGCTTTCGCCCAGGCGAACTATCCGAACCGCCCGATCCGCGTGATCGTGCCCTTCTCCCCGGGCGGCGGCAGCGACGTCACCGCGCGTTTTATAGGCACGCGGCTCTCCGACCGTCTCGGGCAACCGGTGGTGGTCGACAACCGGCCGGCCGCATCCGGCATCGTGGGAACGGACATCGTCGCCAAGGCCACGCCCGACGGCTACACGCTGCTGCTGGTGTTCTCCACCCATGCGCAGAGCGCGCAGCTCTTCAGCAAGCTTCCCTACGACCCGATCAAGGACTTCGCGCCGATTACCGAGGTGATCTCGACGCCGGTCGGGATGATGCTCACCCCATCGGTGCCGGCGAAGACGGTGAAGGAGTTCATCGCCTACGCCAAGGCCAATCCGGGCAAGCTCAACTACGGCTCGTCCGGACCGGGCAGCTCCCCGCACCTCGCGACCGAGCTCTTCATGTCGATGGCCGGGATCCAGATGACGCACGTACCGTACAAAGGCGTTGCCCCGATCATCACGGGGCAGCTTAGCGGCGAGGTCCAGTTTTCATTCGCCAACATGTTCTCGACCATGGGCCACTGGAAAGCCGGACGGCTGCGGCTCGTCGCGCACTCGGGATTGAAGCGCATGGAGGCCATCCCCGACGTGCCCACCGTCGCCGAATCCGGCGTGGCCGGCTATGACGCGCTGATCTGGTACGGCTACACGGCCGCCGCCAAGACGCCGCGGGCCATCATCCAGAAGCTCTACAAGGAGATCGCCGCGATTGTGAACATGCCCGAGGTGCGGAAAACCTTCATCGAGCAGGTGACCGATCCCGTCGCCAACACACCGGAAGAATTCGCGAAGGTCATCCAGGCCGACGCGGAAAAGTGGGGAGCGATCGGCAAGCGTCTCGGCGTCCGGCTGGACTGAACACGTCACGGAGCCGAGCACAGGCTGTTACGAGTTGGTCTGCAGTTCCGCGGCCACGCTGCGTAATTGCGTCAAGGCATCCTCGAGGTCTTCGATGATCTCCTGCGCCAGAACGTCAGGGTCAGGCAGGTTCTCGGAATCCTCAAGGCTCTTGTCCTTGAGCCAGAAAATGTCGAGATTGAGCTTGTCGCGCTTCGCAAGGTCGTCATAATCGAAGCAGCGCCACCGGCCTTCCTCGCCAATCCCCTCCCCCTGGTCAGGGGCAGGGTTAGGGAAAACCGTCGTGTGGTCGCGCCCACCGAAGCCAATTCCCTCCCCCTGGTCAGGGGGAGGGTTAGGGTGGGGGTCGCCTTTCGCGAACCAGGTCGGCTCGCGCTCGTGGCGATTCGCCGGGTTGTAGCACGCGACGAATTCGTCGAGATCGGCGCGCTTGAGCGGATTGGTCTTCAACGTGAAATGCATGTTGGTGCGCAGATCGTAGACCCACAGCTTTTTCGTCCACGCCGCTTCCTGCGCCGGTTTCGCGTCAAAGAAAAGCACGTTCGCCTTCACGCCTTGCGCGTAGAAAATCCCGGTCGGCAGCCGCAGCAGCGTGTGCACGTCGAATTGCTTCAGTAAATTGCGCCGCACCATCTCCCCCGCTCCACCCTCGAACAACACGTTGTCCGGCACCACCACCGCCGCGCGGCCGTTGATCTTGAGCAGCGTCTTGATGTGCTGCAGGAAGTTGAGCTGCTTGTTCTTGGTGGTGGTCCAGAAATCCTGCCGCTCGTAAGCGTGTTCTTCCTTCTCCAGATCGCCTTCCTCGTTGACGATGGCGATGCTGCTCTTCTTGCCGAACGGCGGATTGGTGAGCACCATGCTGAAGCGCTCGCCCGGATCGCTTGCGAGACTGTCCAGCCCGGAATGCACCGGACACGGATCGGCGTCGATGCCGTGCAAATAGAGATTCATGATGCACAGCCGCCCGATGTTGGCCACCAACTCCCAGCCGTGCACGAAGCTCTGCCGCAAATGCTTCTTCCGGTCGGGATCGAGATCGGCGCCGTGATGGCGTGCGACGTAGTCGTAGGCAGCGAGCAGAAATCCGCCGGTGCCGCACGCCGGGTCGCAGACCGTATCGTCCGGCCTGGGCTGCATCACATCGACGATCGCCCTGATCAATTCGCGCGGCGTGAAGTACTGGCCGGCGCCTTTGGGTGATTCCGCAGCGCTTTTCGCGAGCAGTCCCTCGTAAATGTCGCCTTTGACGTCGGCCTGCATCGACGTCCACTGCTCGGTATCGATGAGGTCGACGATCAGGCGCTTGAGCGTTGCGGGATTCTGGATGTCGGGCCGCGCCTTCTTGAAGATTTCGCCGAGCATGCCGGGTTTCTTGCCGAGTTCCTCCAGAACATGCCGGTAGTGCACTTCCAGGTCGTCGCCGTCCTTCGCCAGCAGGCTCGGCCATCCGAGCTCGGGCGGCACGATCGGCGGGCGGTTGTAAGGCGGCCTGGTTTGCTCGTCGGCCATCTTGAGAAAGAGCAGAAACGTGATCTGCTCGGTGTAGGCCATGTACGACAGCCCGTCGTCGCGCAGCACGTGCGCGAAGTTCCAGGCCTTGTTGACGATTTGCTGGGTGGCGTTGCTCATGGTTCAGCGCATTGTGGAACAGGGCAAGATTCTATTCCACAATCAGGCCAGCGATTCCATTATCTGCGCGGCCTCCGGATAATCGTCCGCGAGATATTTGAGCGCCCGTTTTGCACCGAGCTTCAAGCGCGCGCGCAGCGTCTTGTCCATGCCGACAATCGCTTCGTTTAACAGAAAGTCCTGCTCCCGAGTCAATGCAGCGGCAAGCACGGCAGCCTGAAAGACATCTTTTTCGCGTTTCGGATTATCCGCGCCGGTGCGGAGCGAAAAGAGCGCCAGCTTGTGCAAACAAAACCAGCCGGGGTGCGGCACGGTAATCGGCACGATACGGTCGCGCCCGATCAGCACAGACTGGATTGTCGCTTTGAGCAGATACTCGAGATACGGCAGGCCCATCGCATGCGCGCCCAACTCCGGAAGGGGCACCGCCTTATAGGGCGCCGTCCTGGTGGGCACCAGCAAATCGACCCTCAGTTTACGTCCCCGCACCTTGTACGAGGTCGAGGGCGCGCCGCGTTTCAACGTCGGCACTTCGTGAAACGGCAAGCCGGTCTGCTTGAGCAAATTGAGTAAGCCGCCTTCGGGTAACGCCGCGACTTCGATGCGGCCCGCGCGGGCGACGTCCACGTCCTCGGTCATCGGGAAAGGCGAGGCGGAAACGCCAAGCTCGTTGAGAATGACGCCAAAAGCATGGGTCCCGATCAGCACGCCGCCGCCACCGAAGATACCGGCATTGAACAGCGACGCCACGGTGACGAGCGTAGAGTTATCCGCACTGTAGAACCCGATCTTGCGCAACTGCTGGCTGTATTGCGCGATCGTCGCCTGATCCTTGATCTCCTCTCGCGCCTGCTCGAGCTTTGACGCGGTGGCTTCGTCAGACAGTGCACCGAGATATTCCGTGATCCGCTTGCCGGCCGCGTCATAGCGATAGCGGTAGGCGAACCGCTGGCCGCTGCGCTCCTCCACCCGAACGGTACCGGCGGTACGGAGCGGCACTGCCTGCTGTGCGGCCGCCAGTTCCTTCGCCTGCGCGTAGGCCGTGCGGAGCGAAATGTCGAAAATCTTCAGCTTCAACAAAGAGTTGTGTCTTTTGTGGAATAAGATTAGATGTTATTCCACAATGTAGCCCAACCGAACGCCCCGCGCAAGTACCGGGCGCTCAACTCACGCGGGAGCCTGCCGGCGTTTCTGCACGCGCGGCGGGTTCTGCGCCGCGCGCGCCGCGTGATATAATATTGATATCTCACTCGAAGGAGCACGCCCGTGGGCGCCAAGCATAGTGTATCCAAACGCAAGCGACCCGCCGGCTCGGGGATCCTGCTGCGCTACCGGGAAACCGACACGGCGTATGGCGTCAGCCGCAGGACCGCGACCCGGCTCGCCAAGGTGCTGGGCCTGTCCGAAACGCAAGTCATCCACGTCGCGCTCGCGCAGTTCGCCCGGCAGAACCTGCCGCGCTACGAGCCGGACGGCGGACCGCTCACCGCCGAACAGAAGGACGCGATCCGCAAGCTGCAACCGTCCGGGCGGATGACCGTCAAAGAAAGCCTGTTCTGATGGCGGCGCCGGGGCCGCGCTGGTTCCCCGCCCCGCGCGCCGGCGACATCGTGTGGTGCCGATTTCCGCAGCGCGGAGTGGCCGGCGCCGGCCCCAAGCCGCGTCCCGCGCTGGTTGTGCGGGCAGGCGAGAGCGGTGGCCGCCCGGTTGCTGAAGTCGCGTACGGCACGAGCCAGAAAGTTGATTTGCTTTACGCCGGGGAATTCGTCATCGCGCCGGGCGACGGCGCTGCGTTCGCGGCCTCGGGACTGAGCTACCCGACCAAGTTCGATCTCGGCGAGACCTTCGAGCTCGACTTCAACGACATATGGTTTTCGGTTCCGCCCGGAGCGCCGCACGGCCAGACCCCCAAGCTCGGCATCCTGCACCCGAGCCTGATGCGCCGCGCTGAAGCCGCTGCGCGGGCGGCGAAGAACCCGCGCTAACCGACTTTCTTTCTCCGGCCCCGGCGCGCAGAAACCGTCCCCGACGCTCCGCTTTGATCGTCGCGAGCGGCGCGGATGCGTTCGAGCAGAACGGTAGCAGGCTCATCCGATGGATCTTGCGGCACGAGCCTGCCTTCGAAGGCGCGCTTGAGGATGGCTAGGCTAAAACGGGAGGTGTGCAGCACAGCACAAACTTCCAGGCTTTATTGACGATCTGCTGGGAGGCGTTGCTCATGTATCGAATCGCTCCAATATCCGCTCCAGCCCGGCAAGCGCTTGGGCATAGCGCGCTGGCTGCTCCCTTCTCAAGATTTCGAGATTATGCAGTTTCCAGCGAATGCCCGGCAGTTCCGCCACATGCGGCACCGGCAGCAACGACCAATCCGGATCGAGACGCTTAATGGAATACAGGAAATCCCGACGCCGCGCCTGTAAGCCGCGTCTCAACTCCGCGATCAAGCGGCCTCGCGCATCCACCAGGCGGTCGAGCATGACCGGGCTATCCGCCATGTCCGCGAACTCGTTCTCGTAAACGGCACGAAGGTCTTTCTCACGGGGATCGAGAACCTCGGCAATGGGACGATCGTGGCTCGCCAGGTAAACGACGAACGCGTCGAGCAGCCGCCCGGAGATTCCTTCGTTATCCAGCAGCAGCATCACATCGAACAGATCGCGTGGATGCTGGCGGTCGAGCGCAGCCACGAACTTGCCGGCGTAAACATCTTCGAACGAAAGCACCTGCGCCTCGATATCGCCGAATTGCTCCTCGACCGACGGCAGCGCCGTCCGACGATTGGCCGGGTATACGCTGCCTCGCAAAACCGTATTGACTTCTACTGTGATGGTGGTGCGTCCCTGCTGCGCCACAAGCTTGCCACGCCCGGCATCCTGCGCCCGCACGCGTATACCTCCCCGAGCTTCCCCCGCGCGCCGGGCAACCCGCTCCAACGCTTTCGCGATCCCGGCCAGCGACCGATCGCGATCCGCAACCGGCAGATAGACGAAATCGAGATCCACCGACAACCTGGGCAGGTCGCGGTAGAAGAAGTTGACCGCGGTGCCACCCTTCAACGCAAGTGACGGCTCCTCAGCGAAAAACCGCAGGACGCGCGCGGCGAGCCGCGCCTGCGGCAGGAAAGGATTGTCAGCCGCGAACATCCGACTCTTCAGGCAGGGTAATCAGATACTTGGGATGGAGCTTCCCGCCGGGCACGAGCGAGCGCTTTCCTGTGCCGAGGTCCACCTCTCCGCGGTCCGCCGCCTCCACGACCCGCCGGACCCATTGATGCCGGTGTCGGGAAGCGAGCGCGAGAAAAAGGCGCTTGACCTTGACGCTGCGGCAAGCTGCGAGCAGCGCAAGCACTCGCCGGGAGCTCAAATCCGCAAGCCCTCCCATCAACAGCGCGACATGCTCGACCGACTCGCGCTGAGGCACATCATCAAGCAGTTCGAGGATGGCCCGCTCGGGAGTGGAATAGACGAGGTCCCAGTCCCAAGGACCCCACGGCTCCTTGGTCAAGGTCTGGCTCAATGCGTCCGTCGAGTGCGTGGCGCCGCTCTTGTCGGTGCCGAGCGGGCCGGCGATGCCCCGGGCTCCGGAGAAAAGCCGGTTTCCATGCTCGACGAAGCGCTCCGGTACAGGGAGCTTCGTGACCCAACTCGGCAATTTCACATCTGAATAAAGATGAATCTCGCCGGGCCCGCGAGGCTTCAAGAAATGAGCGTAACCGCGCAGCTCCAGCGCGCTCAGCCCGCCGACATGCGGCGGGGGATCGAGGACCGTGCCGAGCGAAGCAACGACGTGCTGCCACTTGAGCGGCAGGCCCGGACGTCGGTAGACGCCGCGCGCAGGCGATTCGAGCCAGCCGCTCGATACATACTGATCCAATAGTTGCCGGTAATAGCCGCGCTTGCCCAGCCATGACGTCGTGGCGAGCAATCCCGGCCGAAGCTCGTGCTGAAGACGGCTGAGCTTGGATTGGTTTGATTTATCTGTATTTTGTCCATCCATACTAGACAAATTACATATATTTCAAACCACCGTCAAGTTTAAGTTTTACATGTTTTGTCCAGCCAAACTAGACAAATAACGGAATATACAAACCATTAGCGGGCAGCCATTCACGTAAATTAATTATAACTATTTATTAATTAACGATTATCTATCCTATTCCCAGTATCCAACCCTCTCGCTCCGCAATCCGACGCTCAGCCATCGTCAGCGGCGGATTGAAATAGCGGTCGAAGACGCCGCGCGCAGCGGACTCGGAAAGCCAGCGGGCGACGGCATACGCGTCGTGTTCGTCGGCGGAACGCGACGCGCGCGCGTAGCGGTTGCGGAAGATCGAGGGATAGACCTCGGCGATCACGGCCCTGCCTGCCGGCGGCTGCCAGCCGTCGAACGGCCAGAAGTGAACGTGCTCGCCCGCCGTCTCGCGGATGCGCTTGAGCCACGGAATGCCAGCGTGCGTGGACTTTGCGACCGAACCCTGCATGTCGAACTGAAAGACGCTCTTGGCGGACGAAGTCCAGCGCTCGCACAGTCTGAACTCGTTCGTTCGCCCCACACGCGCGTCTGGCGGCGGTCCACCACCCCTGGCAAGCATTCCATCACGGACGAAATCCACATAGACGTGGTCCTCATCGGTCGGCCAGTAGCGGGCGAAATCGTCGAGGAACTGCGACCAGGTTTTCAGGCCGTAGCGCTTGAAATAGCTCTCGGGAAATGAGAAGCCGTGGTCGATTCCGGCAAAAAAGCGTATCTCATCTTTCGCAAGGCCGATGAGCCAGTGGGCAATCTCCGAACGTGTCCAGTATCGCGGCACCGACTGCGGATTCTTGCTACCTGACGCGAGGAAGGATGCGATAGCCGGTGTTTTCACCGGCTCCGTCGCGCCGCCGGGCTTAGCCGCGTAAACCCGCAATTCCTTGAGCCGCGAAGTCGGCGCCTCGGCACCCGAATAGTCAATCCCTATGAAAAAATTAAAGCCGCTCACGCCGGAGACTTCCGGCGTTTATGCGCGCGCTGCGTCCCTTCCGCAGCGCGCGCATTGCGGATGCGTTCGAGCAGGACCGAGGCGGGCTCATCTGATGGATCCGGCGGCACGAGCTTGCCTTCGAAGGCGCGTTTGAGGATGGCTTGGCGGAGGCGTGAAGCGCGATGGAGTTGCTGCTCGATCTCCTCGTTCACCTTCTCGATAACTGACAACCGTGCGTCAATACGTGATGCAATCTCCTCTTGCTCATCGATTGGCGGCAATGAAACAATGAATTGAGTAAGATCGCTCTGCGAAATCTTATAAATACCAGCCGATGTCTTAGCCTTGCCCTCAACTTGGCTACGCACAAAACGACTTGGCCAAATTCGCGCGAGGTATTCTCTGATACGACCCCAAGCAATAAACCGCAACCGGATCATCGTGTCAGGAAAAACAATTACCTCCTGCGGGGTTGTGGCTAAAGTTCCTCTTCCAACAAGGTGCAATGATCCATTGCCTCGACTAACAAAAAAATCGCCCTCAATTATCGCGAGGTCCTGTGCAACATCTTCAGACAACGGGATATATCGCCGCCGCGAAAAATCGAATCCCCTATCGGTCATCGCGTTTAATCTTAGCGCCGCCACACCCGGGGGGGAGTCGGACCCTCGCACCGAGATTCCATTACATGCAGGTTCGATTACCAGCTGATCAACCGTCGCCCAACACCACCCCTCCGGCAGTTCGGGAAGGTTCACTGTGTCGGGTTTCGCGGGTTCGGGGTATTTGTCTTTCCAACCTTTGCGCGGCTGTTTGCCCTGCGCGGCGTATTTGGCGAGTTGGGCCTCTTCCCATTTCCTGCGGCGTTCGGCGAGGATGCGTTCGAGGAGTTTGTCGGCGGGTTCGACTTCGCCTGCCTGCCGCGCCCTGCCCGGCGCAGGCAGGGGATGCGCCTTGCGCCATTCGGCGGTCAGCCTGCCTTCGACCGCCGCTTTCAGCACCGCCGCACGGTAGCGCTTGAGATTCGCCCGCGCCCGCTCCAGCGCCGCGACGCTGGCGTCGAGGTCGGAAAGCAGTTCCTCAATCTTTGCGACGATGCGTCGCTGTTCATTATTTGGCGGAATTGCGAGCGGGATACGTCCTGCCCGCTTTCCAGAGATTTCCTGAAAAGTTGTTCCACTAGCCAGCTCAAGCGCAAGCGACTTGGCTCGCTTCAGATAGTAAAAAAGATAATCGGATGCAACCCCTGCCGGAGGGACAAAGCTCTTGAAACCTTGATTGGTTGCAAGCGGAACGGTTGCTATCGCAACATAACCTACAGGTGCGCGCGAGCTAAACAAGACCGTTCCCTGTGGTAGCAATCGTGTAGAAGACGACTCAAGACCCGCCTTCGTAATATTCCGAGCACCCCGGGAAATAAACTTTTCTCGGTAACCGGAAAGATCAGCAGGTGTCACCCACGGAATGTCGCCGCCTTCAAAATTGCGAGGATCGTCAGTACTTGGAGTAGCCCCACCAATTATGTCGCACACGTCGCCAATATATTGCCACGACCAACTACTGGGGATTTCCCACGGCCCAGAAATCTCGCTGTCACTCACGCCGCGAACCTCTCGTTCAACTCATCCAACAGCTTCGGCAGCTTGTCTCCGGAGCCACAGCGGATCATCAGCGCATCCACGGGATAACCTCGAAGCGTTTGCCGCCCTTGATCCGGTACACGGAAAACTCCCGCTCGTCCACGGTCAGTATGCGGCGCAGACCGCTCTCCCCCGCGAGCCAGACCAGCGCGGCGTCGGCGAAATCGACGTCGCGGTTCGCATACTTCGCGATGGTCTTCGTCAGATCGGGATAAGCATCGACCGGCACTTCGAGGACCGACAGGCTCCCGAAATGCGCCCAATTGAGCAGGTCCACGCGCGCCTGCGGGCCAAGAAAATGGCATGCCTCGACAATGACGGGGGAAACGGTCACCAGCCGCCCATGGTAAGCCTCGAGGAATCGCCGCGCAGCTGGGTGAAACGGGTCGGCGCGGCGCCCGAACGCCGCGAAAAAGCCGGTGTCGGCGATCAGCCTATCCAAGCGAGGTTTTGCCCCTGAAGTGCTCGCGCAGGAGGCGTTTGGTGTGGCGCGCCACGTCGCCGGGACGCTTGTCGCTGCCGGCGAATTTCCTTGCGTATGCGTCCATGGCCGGCTTGTCTGTCGATTTGCTCAACATGTGTTCCAGCGCCTGCTTCACCGCTTCACTCTTCGTCATGCGGTGCTTCGCGCAGTATTCGGCGAGTTCCTGCTCGACTTTTTCAGGAATGCGGACAGAAAGCGTCATGGGAAACTCCGTGTATGACAGCGCGTGGACAATTGTAACACAATCCCTCACCCCCGCCCCTCTCCCGGGGGGAGAGGGGAGAAAACATCAGGCTGCGAGGCGCTCTCCCGGGGGGAGAGGGGAGAAAACATCAGGCTGCGAGGCGCTCTCCCGGGGGGAGAGGGGAGAAAACATCAGGCGGCGAGGCGCTCGTTTAACTCATCCAACAATTTCGGGAGCTTGTCGCCGAATAGCTGATACACCTTCCCCAGCCCGCCCATGCGGTTGAAGGGCACGTCGTCGAAGTCCGCCTGTTCGATGGCGAGGCTCTGCGCGATGTGGTTCTTGATGGCATCGAGCCACTGCCGCTGTTCCGCCGTGAACTTGACGCCCGCTTTTTCCCGCTCCGCGAGCCAAGCGCGGTAGTTCTCCTCGACCTCGGCGCTCACCGCCACCACCGGTTCCTTGGGATGGATGGCGTGGCGCACCAGCGAAACCAGGTCCACCAGCGCATTGCCGCCCTTGCTCTTGATGCTTTCCGGCTCGACGGCGAGGTGCATGGTCCACAAGAACCGCACCGAGTCCGGATCGTCCGGCCTGACCCCGAACGGCGGGCGGTTGAGCTTGGCCGCCAGCTCCCTCACGTGCCGGTAGCGCAACCCGGCGCGGTACGGCTTGCCGTAGAGGAGCTTGATCGCCTCGATCTCGTCCTTGTTGTCCCGCACGAACTGCTTGAAGTCCGAGACGAGCGATCTCGCCTTCTCCATCGCCGTTGCATCGAAACCTGCTACGTCTAGCTTGTCGGGCGTGACCTCGTCTATCACCTGCTCCAGGCTCGCCTTGATCGCGAGGATGGTTTCGCGGAGTTTCGGGTTATGCAGCGGCTTCAGCGCCGTCGCCATGGCTTCCCGTTCCATTTCATCGAGTTGCTGTTCGGTCGGCTCCACGTCCGCCGCGAGCTTGAACTTCGCCGCCACCCGCTCGGCGTTGCGGTCGGGGTCTATGCTCGCCAGCAACTGCGCGGTCAGGGATTCCAGCGCCTTGCCGGCAACCTGCTCGATTTCCTGGTGCTGCATGTAGTCCATCTCGCGCCCGAGACGGGCGAGGCGCGAGGCCAGCGTGGACACCAGATCGGCGTGGACCATGCCCTGCGCCACCATCTGGAGCAGCTTCTCCAAGGGGACGGAGGGCTCGCGGTCGAGCGGCCTGGAGAGCGTCTTGTCGTTCTCGCACACGCCGACCGCGTCCACAATCACGAAGCGCGTTTTGTGCGCGGCGTCCGGCGTTACGCTTCGCAGGTCATCACCTTTGATGATGCGCACGCCGCGGCCCTTCATCTGCTCGAAGTACGACGCCGAGTTGATGTTGCGCATGAACAGCAGGCACTCGATCGCCTTCACGTCGGTGCCGGTCGCGATCATGTCCACCGTCACCGCAATGCGCGGATAGAAGCTGTTGCGGAACTGCTGGAGCAGCTCCTCGGGCTTCGCGCCGGTGGTTTTGGAAGTGATTTTCTGGCAGAAGTCGTTGCCCTTGGCGAATTCCTGCCGAATGACGCGCACGATATCCTCGGCGTGCAAGTCGTTCTTGGCGAACACCAGCGTCTTGGGCACTTCCCTGCGGCCGGGAAAGATTTCGCTAAACAGCCGGTCGCGGAAGGTCTGGACCACCAGGCGGATCTGGTTCTCCGCCACCACGTCGCGATCGAGATCGTTGGCGGTGTAGGTAAGGTCGTTGTCCAGCTCGGCGAGGCGTTTTTTCTTGGTGCGCCGGTCGCGGTGCGGCACGAAATGGCCGGCCTGCTTCAAGAGCGTCGCGCCCTGGGTGGTAAGCTCGGTCCGGATGCGGTAGACGTCGTAGCCGACGTTGACGGTGTCGGCCACCGCTTTCTCGTGCGAATAGTCCTGCACCACGTTGCCGCCGAAGAAGCCGATCGTCTGCGGCGTCGGCGTAGCGGTGAGGCCGATGAGAAACGCATCGAAGTATTCGAGCACCTGCCGCCATACGTTGTAGATCGAGCGGTGGCACTCGTCGATCACGATGAAGTCGAAAGTTTCGATCGGAATCTTCGGGTTGTAGACCACCGGCAGCGGTTCCTTGACGAGCGGGCTCGCGGATTCGAAGAGCGAACCTTCCTCGTTTTCCTCGTCGAACGCTTCCTCGCCCTTGAGCATCGAATACAGGCGCTGAATGGTCGTGATGCAGACCTTGGCCGCGGGGTCGATCGTGTTTTTACGCAGATGCTGGACGTTGAACTCGTCGGTGAACTTGTAGCCGTTGTAGGCGCTCACGTACTGCTGGAACTCGTTCAACGTCTGCCGGCCGAGGTTGTTGCGGTCAACCAGGAACATGATGCGCTTCGCTTTGGCGAACTTGATCAGCCGATAGCAGAACGAGCACGCGGTGTAGGTCTTGCCGCTGCCGGTCGCCATCTGGATCAGCGCGCGCGGGCGGTTGGCGGCGAGCGAAGCCTCGAGGTTGCGGATCGCCTCGGCCTGCACCCGCCACAGGCGCTCGTCATTGAGCGCCGGCAGGCCGCGCAGGTTGGCGCGCACCTGGGCATCCAGCTTGACGAGACGCAGCAGTTCTTCCGGGCGGTGGAAGGTGAACACTTCGCGGCTGCGAAAGTCCGGTTCAAGGCTGTTGGTGAACTGCGTGACCGCGCCGGTGGATTCGTAGGCGAAAGGCAGAGGTTTGCGGTAATGCGGAATCCCGTCCGGCAGGCCCAGGGTGTACTTGCTCGACTGAATCTCCACGCCGGTCAGCGTGTGGCCTTCGGGTTTTGCTTCGACCGGCCCGATCACTTTCCCATCGACGTAAAGCAGATAATCGGCAAAGCCGGTCTTGAGCGGAAACTCGCGCACGGCAACGCCCAGACCCGCCATGATGTTCATGGCTTTGTGGTCCTGGACGATCCAGCCGCAGGCCGCGAGCTGGCGGTCGATTTCCTCCCGGGCTTTTTGTTCTGGGGTCACGGTCAAACAGGCTACTCTTGTCTGCGGGAATAATACCGCAACCGGCGATGATCGACTTTCTGTTTGGCCACATATTGGAATCCGGCCCGTTTCACCGGTTGCGACCCTTTCTGTCTGCCTGTCGTACCGAGAGTCCATATGTTATGGACGCTCAGCCCTGTTGCTTGCCTAGATGAAACCGTCGGCGGGATAATGACCCCAGAAGCTGTCGATCAAACCTGATGGGCATCGACCGTCCGCTGCACGCAAACCGGATCGTAGCGTAATCCCTAACAGCGAAACCTGCTCTCATGGCAACGAATCAGCCCGACAGCGCGCACCGCGGCGCCCACGAAAAAGTGGAGCGCGCCCGCGTTCGTTTGCCCGGGCAAAGCAAGATCTGGGTGGTCCTGGTGGCCGCGCTCGTTCTTGCGGCGTGGGGCGGGAACTGGCTCTACCACCGCTGGACCCACGTGTACATCGATGATGCGCGCATCGACGGCGAGGTCATCACCATCTCCAGCCGCGTTTCAGGATGGATCACCGAACTGCCTGTCATAGAAGGCGACGAGGTCAAGAAAGGCCAGGTTCTCACCCGCGTCGATGCCCGCGACACGGTATTGCAGCGCGAAGTCCTGCTCTCGAAGCTCAAGGCGCTCGAAAACCAGATGGCGGTCGTGCAAGCGCAGACCGGCCAGGTGGACCAGGAAACTCTCGGCAAGTACCAAAGCGAGACCAACCGGCTGGCCGCAGCCGAAGCGGAAGTGGCCGCGCTCGATGCGCAACTGAAGCAGGCGCGCGACGACTATAACCGGGCGCGGGATCTGGCGGAAGCGAAATGGCTGTCGCCGCAGGCGATGGAGCGCACCCGCACCGCCTATCACCAGGCCCAGGAGAGCCACCGCAAGGCCATAGCCGAAGTGGCGGCGGTTCGCGGCACCCTGTCCGCCGCGGGCGGCAGCCGCCGCCAGATCCAGGTGATGGGACGGCAGCTTCTCGTCCTCGCCCGCCAGGCGGACGAGATCCGGGGTGAAATCCGAAGACAGGAAGTGGATATCGCCGATCGCACCATCGTGAGCCCGGCGGATGGCCGGGTGGTGATGACCTTCGTCCGCAAAGGCGAGCATGTCTCCCCCGGCCAGCGCATCCTCATGTTCCACGACCCGAACGAAATCTGGGTCGAAGCCAACGTCAAGGAAACCGACGTGGGCCTGCTCAAGCCGGGAATGAAGGCGGAGATCCGCGTCGATGCGTATCCCGGTAAGGTCTTCGCCGGAGAAGTTTTTCGCATCGGACAGGCGGCAACCAACAAGTTCGCGCTGCTGCCCGATCCCAACCCCAGCGGCAACTTCACGAAGATCACCCAGCGTCTGCCGGTGCGGATCCTTCTTACCGAGAAGGATCGCGCCTTGCGCCCGGGGATGATGGTGGAGGTGGACATTGCCGTCCGAAACCACTGAGGTCCTGTTCGCGCGTTACGGGCCGCGTTACCGCTGGCTGGCCACCGGCACGGTGATGCTGGGCACGATCTCGGCGGTGCTGACGACGACCACCGTCAACGTCGCGATACCCGACATCATGGGCGCCTTCGGCATCGGGCAGGACCGGGCACAGTGGCTTTCCACCGGCGCGTTGGCCGCGATGACGGTCGGCATGCTGCTCAACGCGTGGCTCATGCACAGCTTCGGCCAGCGCAAGACCTTCATCGGCGCCCTCTGCGTGTTTGTTGCGGCGCTGTTCATCGCGGGACTGAGTCCCAACGAGAACGTGCTTATCTTCTGCCGGATCGTTCAGGGCGCGGTGGCGGGGATCCTGCAGCCGCTGTCGATGTTCACGCTGTTCCGGGTGTTTCCTCCCGAACAGCGCGGCACGGCGATGGGATTTTTCGGCATGAGCGTCATCCTCGGGCCGGCGCTCGGCCCCACGCTGGGCGGAGTCATGATCGACCATTTCAACTGGCGCTACATCTTCTATATCGCAATGCCCGT
>MERI01000142.1 GCA_001772005.1 Betaproteobacteria bacterium RIFCSPLOWO2_12_FULL_62_58
AGGCTCGGGTCAGGCGCCGCACGCAGGGCTGTCCACGATGGGAGGAGCCGTTGTCCATGATCCAGAACACGCGGCGGGCGTTGCGGTAGGGGGGCTGAGCCATCACTTGAGCGACAAGGCGACCGAAGGGTTCGATGCCAGTGGTGTGCTCGCAACGGCCGAACACCTTGGCACGGTGTACGTCGAGCGCCGCCAAGTAAGCCCACGCCCCGCCGCGCGCGTACTCGTGTTCGACGCGAGCCGCACACTGGGGGCGGGGCGGCGAGCTGGGATGTTTGCGGATGCGGGCTTGAATGCTGGTTTTTTCATCGGTGGAGAGCACAAACTCGTCCCAGCGCAGCCGTTTGCCTTCCCACTGCTTGGCATACAGATCGAGGATGCGCCCGGCCTTGAGCGCGAAATCCGGGGCGCGCGGGAAGATCCAGGTGCGGTGCTGCCAGGGCCGAATGGCATCCTCGTGCAACCAGCGCCACACCGTCGTGTCGCTGATGCGCGCAACGATGCCGCACTGCTGCGCCTCGCGCACGATATCGGCGCAACTGAAGCGCGACAGCGGCAGCCCACGCGTGGCGGGCAGTTCACAGGCGAGGGCCTTGATTTGCACCACCAGCTCTGGGGGGAAAGACCCGGGGGCGGCCCGGGCGTGGGCGCTCTTCGAGTCCCGGTAGTCGTTCATGGAAGAACCGCTTGCGCCATAGGCTGACGACATCGCGACCGACCGAGAGCGCGGTGGCGATCTCGTCGTTGGGACGACCTTCGGCGGCAAGCAGGATCATCTTGGCGCGGAGAACCTCGAAATACGGCAACGTATACTTACGCGCACGGTCTTCCAAGACTCTGCGTTCCTGCTTGGAGAGGCGGATCGTGAATGGGCTGTGTCTGGGCATGTATGGCGATCCTCCTTCGAAGAAGGATAGCCAGAAAAGTCCAGCGTGGCAATATTATACGTAGCCATATTTACGAAAACAGGTACTTAGGCGAACTTGGCCCGCAGCGCGGGAGTCTCATCCCTTATCGCTCGCGCGCGCTCCTATTCAGTGCGTGCGCCGGTGGCCTTGATGACCTTGCCGTACCGCTCGTATTCGCTCCGCAGGTGCGCGGCAAATTCCTTCGGCGTGCTGCCCGCCGGGTCAGCGACGAGCGCGGTCAGGCGCGCGCGGTAGTCGGCCGACGTCACGACCGCGACAGCCTCGCGCTGGAGGCGGTCGATGACGGCCTTGGGTGTTTTCGCCGGGGCGCAGAGGCCGTACCAGCCGCCGGCCCTGTACTGGGGCCAGCCGGCCTCCGCAAAAGTCTGCACGTTGGGCAGGTCCGGCCAGCGCGCCGGACGCGCCAGCGCGAGCGCCGTCATCCGCCCCGATTTCACGTGGGGGGAGACCGTGGGCGCGCTGTTGATCTGGATGTCGATGCGCCCGGCGATCATGTCGCCCTGGAAGTCGCCGCCGCCCTTGTACGGCACGTGCAGGAGATTGATGTTCGCCAGCGCCTTGAAAATCTCCGCAGACAGGTGCGACACCGAGCCGACGCCGCCGGACCCGTAGGTGAACTTGCCGGGTGATGCTTTCGCGGCATCGACCAGGCCCTTGATGCTGGTGATGCCGTTGATGTTGTTCGAAGCGGCGAGGACCGGCGTGGTGGCGAGCAGCGTGACCGGTTCGAAATCCTTGAACGGGTCGTACGCCACGCGCTTGAAAAGCTGCGGGCTGGTGGCGTGCGTTGCCGTCGAGCAGAACAGGATCGTGTAGCCATCGGGCGGCGCCTTGGCCACGAGCTCGGTACCGATCATCGCCCCGGCGCCGCCGCGGTTATCGAGTATGACCACGACGCCCAGGCGCTCGCCCAGCATCTGGACGAACGGCCGCGCGAGATTGTCGTTCGCGCCGCCGGGCGGGTAGGGCACGACCAGCCGGATCGGCTTGTACGGATAGTCCTGAGCGGCTTGCGCCGCCAGGTTGCTGCACGCCAGGGCCGCCGCAATCAGCAGAACGTTCCTCATATGCCCTCCGGCAGGTTTGGTGAAAAAAGGAACTTCAATTCGGCCGCGATCCCGATTCGCCGAGCCGCGGCGCCGGGAGTAGATGCGGACGAGGTCCCGGACTGTGCGTAATGGGCCTTGCGTTCATGCTTGCTTCCGCCTCCCTGGAAGATGACCGCGATCCGGGCGGGCCCTCTTTGAGAGCCACTGTCACTCAAACCGCAACCCGCTCTCCTTGATGATCTGCCGCCACTGTTCGATCTCTGCCTTGATCTTTGCCGCGAACACTTCCGGCGTCGTTCCACCCGTTTCCACGCCGGATTGAAGAAGCTTGCTGTGGACGTCTTCGCTCTTCAGAACCTGCACGATCTTATGGCTCAAGCGATTCACGATGGGCGGGGGCGTTTTGCCCGGCGCCTGGAAGCCGATGAACGAGGTATATTCGTAGCCTGGCAGGCCTGAAGCCGACACGCTCGGCAAGCCGGGAACTAAGGGCGACGGCTCGGGCGTGGTTACAGCGAGCGCTCGGATCCTGCCTGCCCTCATGTGCGGCATCGCTGTGCCTGCGCCTACGAACATGACCTGCACTTCGCCAGCGACGAGCGCCATCGCGGCCGGCCCCGTCCCGCGGTAGTTGATCCGTACGATATTGACCTTCGCCTGGTGCTTGAACAATTCTGCGGCAAGCAGCGGCCCCGTGATGGTCGCTCCCGTTCCGTAGTTGATCTCCCCGGGTCTCGCCTTCGCGAGCGCGATGAATTCTTTGACGGACTTCACGGGCATCGACGGATGCACCGCAAGTATCGTCGGCTGCGAGCAGCCCGTGGAAATCGGCGCCAGATCGCGCTCGGCATCGTACGGCATCTTTCTGAACAACGGCGTGAGCCACGCCGCGTTACCGAAGAACAGGATGGTGTATCCGTCGGGCGCTGCCGATCTCGCCACGTACTCGGGCGAGATACCGCCGCGGTTCTCGACGATCGTCTGCCCCAGGCTCGCGCTCAGACCGTGTGCCACCATGCGTGATACGAGATCGTTGGTGCTGCCTGGCTCGGAGGTGACGATGCGGATGACTTTCGTGGGATAGTCGTCGCTGCTGAAGACCGGGCCGGCGATCGACGCGATGACGGCCCCCAATGCAAATGCAATGCGCCAAGAAGAAGTCATTTTTGTTCCTCCTCCAAGACCGGCTTCGCATATGGTACATCAATCGCTGTGGTGAACATTGACTTTCGCGGGTCAGACCTAACCAAACGATTGGTGTCGCATCAAGACACACCTCGAAAAGGCTCGGTTTTCGGCCTTAGACGCGTGTTTTCGGCCGTAAAAATAAGCGATCTAAGAATGCCTTCGAACCACGATGAGTGAAGTTCCGCTTCGGGTCGAAACGGTGATCTCGCGTTTTCGCTAAGCAGACGCTCAGAATGCAGGAAAAAGATTCTCGTCAGCGAAACGCGACTGTCCGGAGTGGCCGAAATGCCGCCGCACAGGTGAACTGCCGCGGCCGTCCACTCCTCGGCCAAAGGCGACGCAGGTGTTTCGATACGTTCCGTCCGCAGTGGACGCTACACCGGACACTGCCTCGGCTGAGCAACGTGACCGGCTGCTCTGATTACTTCCGTCGGCAGGACCCGACCCGAAGCGGACGTTCGGAGACGCTATTGGTTAGCGCCCCTCGTCGAGCAGCGCCGCGTAGACCGCGGCCGGCGCCTGGTCGACGAAGCGCGCGCTGCGCAGCTCGGCGAGCACCGCTTGTTGTTCATGGATGGCCAGTGCACGGGGGTGGCCGCGTTCGGCGCGCGCCTCGATCACCAAGCCGCGCGAGCGCTTTCGATGCCGGTACAGCGTTGCCCGCACCACGCCCAGTGCTCGGCACGCCGCCAGCGTACCGCTGGTGCTCGACAGTTGCTCGATCGCTTGCATCAGGCGCTCCCGTCGTCGTCGTCGTCCGGGCTCCTGAGCGGGATCTCCAGCAGCCGCGAAGCTTTTTTTGGATATCCAAGAGCAGCTCAACTTGTTCGAGCCTGCGCTCGAGCCGCCGCTTGTCGCGCTCGAGCTCCACCACCCGCTTGGCAAGCGGATTGACCGCCTTCTCCTTGCGCCCGCGGCGCTTGGGCGACAGGCCGGCCAGCTCGCCCCGCTCGCGCGCTCGCCGCCAGGTGACAAGGTGCGAGGAGTACAGCCCCTCGCGCCGCAGCAACGCCCCAATCTCGCCCGCATCGCGCGCCGCATCCGCCTCGCGCACAATGCGCCGCTTGTACTCGGCCGGAAATCGCCGGCGCCTTGCCTTCTCCGGCACCTCCGGATCGAAAGCGCGCTTGCGCTCAGAGTCGCCGCGCGCGGGCAAATCTCCGGTCGCCCTACGGGCTCCCTGCGATTCCCCCGCGCTCACTGCCTGTTGCTCTTCCATTGCTTCGATTTGTTCCATGGTTGTCTCCACCGCCCTCTACACTAATTTCAAGGAAGGTCGGTGTCTCACTTATATTGGCAGAGAGGGCTGACGGACTTTACGTAGGTCATCCAAAGTCTTTTCTCATCCTACTAAATTCATCGCGCTCATGTTTCTCTTTCAATTGTCGAAAGTCGATCCATTACCCTACGTCGGACCAGCTGTAGAGTTTGGCATCCTCAAGTACGCCTGATAATTTGTCGATGACTTCAACATATAGCTTCGCCCTTCAATCACAAAGCCGTCCAAATTGTGCTCTATCGTATAGGCTGAGAGATCGGCTACGTTGTTTATGAATCCCCTCCCTTTGAAATTCAGGGAGGTATTACACAAGACACCGTAACCGGTACGTGCCTTGAATGCCATAAGCAGCTCATGCAAATGGCTGTTAGTCACAGAGGACACCGTTTGAATGCGCGCCGTCCCATTGACATGTGTCACCGCAGCTAGCGCATCCGTAGAAACGCGCTGCGTGTAAAGCATAAATGGGCTCGGGTGATTGCAGCCAAACCATCTTGCAGCATCTTCTTCGAGGCAGACGGGCGCAATCGGACGATACTGTTCGCGCTGCTTAATCTCATTCAGCCGCACCCTAGTGCTATCCTGGAATGGCGAAGCAAGAATCGAACGATTTCCCAGCGCGCGTGGTCCGATTTCGTATCTTCCATTTACCCATCCGATGATCAGGTTGCTAGCAAGCATGTCGGCAATCGTTGCGTAGTTCGTTTCGTACTCATCAAATAAAGATACGTCGAATGCGTCATTGGCTATAAACTCAAGACCAGTGTAGACATTCCAATCTATCTTAGGGTTCCCTGTAAAGTGGAACTGCGCGTCAATCGCCGTGCCGATCGCCGAGCCTGAATCATTGGCGACAGGTGACACGAATACCTCGGAAAAGAGACTGGTCTCCTTCCACTTCGTGTTCCAATCACAATTTAGCCCGCAGCCCCCAGTGATCAGCAACGGCATGCCTCTCTTCATGTTCGACTCGGCAAAATGATAAAAGCGATCGAATATTCTGTCGCTGACAATACCTGCGAAATTACGAAACTCCGGATCATCCAGCCCTACGTTGTAGTGTTGGCAATGCCTTAACACCTCACACTCCTTCGGCTTTAGGTGCGGGCAATCCTGCATGAGAAACGCGATTATTTTCTCCTCTTCATCCGAAGGCTTACTTCTCTTCGAAAATGAAGCCAAAGCCATGAGTTTTCCCGCGTCAGAAAATCGGGAGAATTCTGCAACACTTTTATCAAAGGTTGGGTCAGCCAAGCCGTAGAGCAGGGCATAACGATGTCCAGGTTCAGGCATGACATCGGCGAGCTTTGTCAAATTCAACTCGGAATCGATTTTGTAGAATGAGCCGATTACTCCTTCCCAAAGTAATGCATAGCACGGGGTGCCCTTGGGCAGATTCGACGTGCCAAAGGCACAGAGAAGATGGGAACGTTCGTGGGAAGATGAGAAGTATTCAACTGTCTTCCCCAATAGGCGTTTTTGACCAACTATAATGTCGCTGTTACTTATGCCATGGTATCCAGCAAGAAAGTGCTGCTCCGACAGATGCGTGTCGCTAGGCCACCAGCCACCTCTGCAAAGCACGTCGGGAACTTCTTTGAGTTCACCGAGAACGTTGAACACGTCCGCAACGGACAGTGGTGAGTGTCGATAACGGGAGTGTTTCTCAGCCTCAATTGAGGCTACTAAATGTCCGTCCTCAAGATAAGCGAATGCGCCATCGTGGCCCGGATTGAAAGATAGAATTTTCATTGTGCTAGCTGACTCGAGTTAAAACTACCCAGCCTAATTTGACCGGCGTAGATCATAAGACCCGGGCGGGGGAAATAGCGGAATTCGCCTCCAGAGCGATTGATCTTACTATTGTGGTTGCTGGGAGCCGTCGGTTGTTGATTCGCCCGGCAAGTTTGGTAGAACGGGATAGCCAACTGTTGACATGGAGTGTCATTGGAAGGTGCGGGATTGGTGTCGGATCCCAGATCGCACGCCTATGGACAAGATTATCATCAACTAACCAGCGGATCTCGCACGGGCTCCATTCAATTGCGAGGCGGTGGCTTGCTTTGGATGCGTCGAACCCGAGTTCAATATAGCTTGGAGCACCTCTATAGCCATAGTCAAAGTTTGCTCCTTCGCCACCTGGGTTGTAGAAGACATTCACCAAGAGGCGGTCTGGTCGATTCCCCGCGATCTCGATATCTATTTCCTGTCGTGGTGAGTTACGGTGGAGAAAGAATCCGGTGACCACCCCGGGCACATTTGATGCTTGGATGGTCGCTTCGAATTTTCCGAACAAGTATTGGCCCCGACTGCATAACGAAGCGGCGGTATAGTCTCGAACGCCTAGGGGCTCCCTTTTAACGGAAAGCGCAGCCCCGATTCCAGAACTGAACTCGATGTTCGCGGGGCGAAACAACGCCAAATTGTCCGTGAAAGTGTCGCTTCTTAGAAACCAGCGTCTCGTGTCGAGACATTCCAAACAGTCGGTGATTCTAACGAACGTTCCAGTGTCCGCCTGCCCATTCTCTGTCGGGACAGAGCTAATTCCTTGCCACCACTTACGGGGCTCAACAACCCATGGCGACTTATCACGCCTAGGGCTTTTGCATTTTGGGACTTGGTCCGCTTCAATGGTTCCGTCGAGAATTGGTCTTTGACCAAGGTCCTTCAGCGCAGGGTAGGAGCAGGTGGGCGGCGCACATCTGAGATGTTCGCAAACAACTTGCCATCTATTCGGTGCCTCTGAATGAAGCACAGCGATGTCGGCACCATTGAGGTCGTCCTCAACACTAAGGAAAGTGCCATCTGCAGTGATGCCCTTGGCTGCGGTAAGAATAAACTTTGCCTTCGGGTAGCGATTCCGGAGTTCCCTGACACGTGCGTCCAAAGATCCTATGTTTACATATGCGTCAAAAACCCGATCGCCTCTTCCCTCAAGAAGCCGTTCTAGTTCAGGAGCTGGTAATGCCTGGAGATCGCTGCAGCATCTGTAACCTAGCATGGACAAAGCCATTGCAAGCGATGAATGTCCGGAGCCTTCAGGCCCAAAAGCAAACACTGGTTGCTCAGTTGGGCGGATGTTAAATAGGGATGCTCCTTCACTAGTGATCGCGCCAATTGTAGTGAGAGTGGGAAGTATTGAATATGAGTTGGTAGATCTAGCGTCGCGTCGTTGGCTAATAAGGGGCCGTTTAGTCGCGCGTACATCCAGCACTTCGAACTGGTGATTTATCCAGAGGTCAATGGGGCCACGACAAGGAAGCAGGCGAAGGAGTTTCTCAGCACCCTCGCGGGAAAGAACATATCCGGACAGATGCCAGAGCCCGCGCACTGGGCGGAATACGTTACTTGAAAGAAATGTTTTTGGCGCACCGTGCTTCACTTCGAGATACGACACATAAAGAACGTCGAATCTGCCGTTCTTATCATATTCGGCCACGACTTCGTCCCACGCCTGGCCCATATATTTTGCAAACCCGGAATGAAACCATACGTCGTCTTCAAGGATAAGTGCGTACTCATGATTACTCGCCGCAACCTGCCTCCAAACATTGATGTGTGATCGAGCGACTGCGATCTCAGCTCGACTCATTCGAATCGGAGTATTTAGTTCGAGACGCGTGGGAAGAACTAACGGTTGGGGTTCTACAAAAAGCTGATCTCCAAGCGTATAAAATGGATCAATGTCGGCATCCTTGGGTGGCTCCTGCGAGAATTCATTAGCATCGACGGCGACATGCCGCTCAGTCAGGCTCAAGAGTTCAACTCCCAACGAGTCCAATATGTGCCTGAGCTCTTGCTCCATCTTGGACCAGCGGCCCGGTTCACGATCGAGGTTGATGACATAGACCTTCTCAATCCCAGGGCCTTTCTCCGCACCTTGGACACCGAATGTTTGACACTTCCGCCTCGGCAGGAGCCTCCGAAGAGTCAGCCAGAATCGGAAAACGTGATTGACAGCTGCTAGTGGAGGGCGCGCTAAGTTCATCGCTCCTCCGCGCGCCGTGAGGCCCGATACGCTTCCTGATTCGAAAGCCTCCAGTTTCTCTTATCACTCCGGTAACTGAGTGGCCACTTACTGGTGGAAGTCTTCTCCCAATCGTGCACAACGAGCAGCGCTTCCTCCGGGCAGCTTTCACCAGCGACCACTTCGAATATGGATCTGGTGAGGTTGCCGGGGCCAGTGGTTGCCTGGACTTCGGGCAACTCGCCTTTTGATTCTTGCTCAAGCGCCGACGTAGCGTTCAGCAGTGCACGCTCTACAATAGGATGATTGCGAACCGCGATCAAAGGGGTGGTGTTGAAGTAGAAAATCCAGCTCAATTCGTTTGCCTCCGGATTGACAAAAACTGAGGGCGGAACCATCTGAGCTGTCGCAATGTCGTAGCAGAACGGTTGAAGCTTCAACCGCCCATCTGTGAAGAGGTGATCGATTGTCGTTCCATGATAGACGTCGTCAGCGTCAATATAGAAGCCCCCCTCTACGAAGATGTAGGAGTAACGGAAGTAGTCTGACTTCATTGAAGGGTGATAGCACTTGTCAAATGCGCTCACATATCGCGAGCCCAAGTGGATCCGGATAAATTCCCTCGCAGAGCTCTCGTCGAAAACCTGAAGCTCGAATCCGGATTGCTCGAGTTTCTTCCAGGACTCCATGCACTCCCTAACGTCCCGGGGCAATCGTCCAAGATCATCCCAGAACTGCACTATGCGTCTTGGAGGTGTGCCTAGGTGCGTTGCGGGCACCCGGACTGGTTCATTGGAGCGTTGTACCAACTCCCGGACGAAATTGGAGCGAGCACGGTCCTCCTTTCCTAGGGGATCTGCTTCACTGGATTCGTGCACATTCATGTGGTCGTTCATTGTATGGGTGGCCTCCACAGGCGAACTTAGGAAAGAATGGTGCACGCGGATAGTCGACAATCCCTTACGTTCAGAGCCACAGGAGGGGAATTGTTACAGGTTCTGGCCGGTTGCCGAAGCTTAGCAAAATGTAGCCAGCGGCCGCAGTCCATCCGAAACCTGACGTTCCAGGTAAGAACATGAATTTCGCAAGACGAGCGACCGCTTCCGCTATTTTGGAGTTTGCCGCGAACGTCCGCTTCCCATTTTTTGTCGGCGTCCGGAATGGTCTGATGCGGCAATAGCCTGAAGTGCCAAGCAGTCGTTCGAGCCGACTTTTTCTCCTACGACTGCTGACCGGTCCATTGCGGCCGTTGGTGGCTCAGAACCACAATGACAGCTGTGGCCGAGAACCGGTCATTTACGAAGTGCTTGTTATATGACCGCAATAGGTCGATACCGGCCGGTCATGTTTCCCGAAAGCGGTCAGTACCGCTTCCCAAAAGCAGTCTCTCAAATACGGTCACGCACCTGCGGGTCGATTTCTGCTGGTCGCAGTCGCCAAACTCAGACACTGCCCGTCAGTTCAAGTCGCGACTACGACATTTCAACACCTCTTCCCGTCACCACGTCACGCCTCACCACGTCACGCCGTATCAGTCATTCTTTTCAATACCCCTTCTTCTCAATACCTTCTTTTCAACACCCCCCTTGAGGGGTGCGCTTGACGGGTACTTGAGGGGGACGCTCCATCAGTCACTGGATTTCCATCCTTCCTCATTCACCGTTCACCAACCATTGGCAGGCGGGCCTGACCGCGCTTCGCAAGCTGCCGCGCCGGAATGATTCCAAGGAGCGCGACCATGCCAAGGCTCGCGAACGCGAGTCCCCAGGCCATGACCTCGCCGCGTCCTCCGGCAAGGTCCAGGACCACGCCGAATACCGTGGGTGAGATGAACCCTGTCCCGGAACCCACCAGGGAGTGCACGGTCATGGTGGCCCCGCGATGGGCAGGCTCGGCAGCGCTCACCACGCCGGCGGTCATGACTCCGGCATCGATACTGACGAAGCACATGTGCACCGCCGCGAACACCAGCAGTGCTATCCACGGCGAGCCCGCGAGGAAGCCGATGATGCAGCTCGCGGTCGCCGACAGCGCCGGGCCGACGGTCATCATGCGCGCCCGGCCGAAGCGCAACGCCAACTCGTTGCCGCTCACGCTGGCCAGCGGCCCGAGCAAGTAGATGAACGCGGCCATCAGCGCCACGGAACCGGGTACGCTGTCGGCGCCGCCCCACAGACCGGCGGCAAATGTGAAGAACGCCACCAACCACGCGCGCGTCGCGTGCAGCTCCCAGGAGTGCGCGGCCGAGCCGAACAGGTACGGGCGCACGGCTGGATTGCGGAACACGGGTCGGAAGTCGAGCAGCGCACGGCGTGCCGCCGCTCGCGGTATCGACCGTTCCAGCGCGAGCACCATGATCGCGGCTGCCAGCAGCGGCCCGGCGCTGGTCACCAGGAAGGCGGTGCGCCAGCCAAAGGCATCGGCAATCGCGCCGCAAAGGACCAGCGAGGCGCTGGCTCCGACGCCAAAGGTCGCGCCGTAAATGGCCGCGCCGCGGCTCTGCCATGGACCCTGCAGGCGGTCGGTCAGCGCCTTCATGCCGGGAATGTAGGTTCCCCCCAGTCCGACGCCGATCAGCGCCTGGCACAGCAACGCTGACCAGAATCCGCTCGCCAGGAACGAAAAACCCAGTGCGCCGCCCGCTGCAACGATCGCGGCCACCGCGTACACCCGGCGCGCGTCGACCCGGTCGGCGAGCGGCCCGAGAAAAGGCACTCCTGCCACGTAGCCGCCAAGCACGATCCCGCCGATCAAGCCGGCCTGGGAATTGTTCAGCCCGAACTCGGGCACCAGTACCGGCAGCAGCGTCACGAAGCCGGAAAACGCCGACATGCTCAGCACTTCGGCGAAGCAGATCGTTGCTATGAGGCGTCCGGCGGGCGTGCTCTCGTGCAAATCAGTTCTCGCTTTGGTGTACCCACCTGAAACGCCCAAACAGGGTCGCACCCGCTCTTGTTGAGACGCGCAAAGTTACCCTGACATCGAGCTGTCAGCGGTCTCTCTCCCGCTCTCCCGCCGTCACGCCCCACGAATAATTATTGCGCATTACATATCCGCGTGACACTCATCCACACCACCCCGCCTCCTGTGGAGGCACCCCTCCTCATCAGAGGAGGGGAGAATTTCTTCCCCTCCTTCGATAAGGAGGGGTGGACGCGAAGCGGACGGGGTGCTTTTCCCCTCCTTCGATAAGGAGGGGTGGACGCGAAGCGGACGGGGTGGTTGCGCCATGCGACATGCTCTTCTTGAACGTCACGCAGTGAGGCGATAGTCAATAATTACCTGACCCTCTCAGTTACTTTTCCGCGGCTTGATCTTCAGCAGCTTCGCCGCGTTGGCGCCGATAATTGCATCCTTCTGCGCGCGCGCCAGCGATTTCGTGCCGTTCACGAAATCAACCGGCTTGTAGTAACCCATGTCATACGGGTAGTCCGTCCCGATCACCACGTGGTCCGCGCCCCACAGGTTCACCAGGTGCTCGAGCTGCGTCTCGCCGAAGACCATCGTGTCGTAGTAAATCTTCTTCATGTAGTACGAAGGCGGCCGCTTGATGTGATCGTGGCACTCCGGCCGCACTCTGTAGGCGTGGTCCATGCGCGCCGGATAGTGTCCGAGATAGCCCCCGCCGTGCGCCGCAACGAATTTCAACTTCGGGTAGCGCTCCAGCACGCCGCCGAAGACGATGTGAGACAGCGCGAACGTGGTGTCCAGCGGATTGCCGATCACGTTGGTGAGGAAGTGCGGGCCCAGGCGGCTGGTGTCGGTGAAACCGCTGGGGTGCAGGAAGATGACCGCGCCCAGCTCCTGCGCCTTCGCAAAGAGCGGGTTGAAGCGCTCGTCCGAAAGCTCGACCTTGTGCACGTTCGTGCCGATTTCCATGCCGCGGAAGCCAAGCTCCTTCATGCAGTATTCAAGCTCGGCCACGGCGAGCTTCGGCTCCTGCATCGGCACCGTGCCCAGGGCGACGAAGCGGTCGGGATGCGACGCCACGATTTCCGCGAGACGCTCGTTGATCACGCGCGAAGTCCGGCGCCCGAGGTCCGGCTCGAGCCGGTAATAGTACTGACCGGGCGAGGTCGAAATCGCCTGGACGTCGATGCCCATCTTGTCCATGTCGGCCAGCCGCTGCTCGATGGAGGTGAGCTTCTTGTCGAGCTCCGTGCGGAGCTGTTGCTGGCGGTCTGCGGTGCGCTGGCTTCCGTGCTGGACGATGGGATCGGGTTTCGGCGCGGCGCTTTGCTGCGCGATCGCGTCGGCGGCGGGCGTATGGACGTGGCAGTGCAAGTCCACCGCCAGGCTCTTGTTGCCCCGCTTGACGACTTTGCGGCTCGCAGGCCGGGTCGCCGCGACGCTGCGCGGCGCACATGTAAATAGCATGATTTTCCCCTGGTTGGTCGGAGCCGCGATGTTAGCATTAAACCAGTGACGACTAATGAGACAATAGCGTCGTTGCGAACGACCACGCGGGCGGGTAAATTCAGATCGGAGATTAACCAAGCATGCGCATTGAGGTGATTTGCACGGGCGACGAAGTGCTCACGGGGAAGATCGTCAATACCAACTTCAGCTACATCAGCCAGAAGCTGGAGGACTTCGGGCTCTCGGTGCGATGGGAAACGACGGTGGGTGACGATCGCGAGAGCCTGCTGCTCGCGTTCCAGCTTGCCGGGCAGCGCGCCGACGCGGTCGTGGTCAACGGCGGGCTCGGCCCCACGGTCGATGATCTGTCCCAGGAAGTCGCGGCCCGGGCCGCCGGCGTCGAGCTCGCGCTGAGCGACGAATGGCTGTCGCGGATGGAAGAGTACTTCCGCCGGCGCAGCCGCGTGATGCCGCCCAACAACCGCAAGCAGGCCATGCTGCCCGCCACCGCAGAAGTGATCGACAATCCGATCGGCACCGCGTGCGGCTTTGCGGTCGACATCGGCAAGGCGCGCTTCTTCTTCACACCCGGCGTGCCGCGCGAGCTGCGCCGCATGCTCGAAGAGCAGATCATTCCCCGGCTGCTCGCCAGGAGCGGCATGCAGACGGCCATCCACCTGAAGCGGTTTCACTCGTACGGGATCGGCGAGTCGCACGCCGACACCCTGCTCTCGGGCGTCGAAGACCTCGTGCCCGACGGCAGCGTGAAGCTCGGGTTTCGGGCGCATTACCCGCAGCTCGAGACGAAGCTCACGGTGCGCGGCAAAGACATGGACGACATACGGAGCAAGCTCGCGCCGGTCGAGCAGGAAGTGCGCCGGCGCCTGGGCAACTTCATCCTGGCGGAAGACGATCAGACGCTCGAGCGGGTCGTCCTCGCGGAGCTGGCGCGCCGTCAAGCGTCGTTGTCCCTCGTGGAAACCTTCACCAGCGGGCAGATCGCTGCGCGGCTCGCGCCTCTTCCGGGCGCCGAGACGGTCATACGCCGCGGCATCGTGGCCCTTGAACTTGCCGGCGTGTGCGACGCGGTCGGGCTTGACAGCACGTCGGCGACTGGCGGCATCACGCGCGAGGCAGCCGAGGCGGTGGCGCGTGCCGTTCGACAGCAAACCGGCTCGACGCATGCGCTGGCGGTCCTGATCGATCTCGACGAAGGTCCGGACCGGATCGATTTCGGCGGTACCGTCTGCCTTGCGATCGCGACCGAGCATGACGTCGCCTCGCGGCGCAGTCGCATTGTCGGTGGCCGGGAGTGGCTGCGTCTGGGCGCGGTCGAGATGGGTCTCGATTGCCTGCGCCGCTATCTCCAGGGCTTGCCCGTGCGCGAGCGTATCGACTTCGAGAAAGTAGAGCCGCCCGTCGAAGAGGCGGGCGCCAAGCGCTGAGGGGAGACGCGTCGTGGACGATATGTTCGTGTTGAACGCAGACCAGGAGGCCATCCTGGAGACGGTCCGTCGCTACGTCGAGCAGGAGGTCAGGCCACGCTCGGCGCTGCTGGACGCCAGGCAAAACCCGGAGGAGTGCTTCTCGTGGGAGCTGGTGGAGAAGGCCCACCAGCTCGGCATCCGCACCATGACCCTCGCGGAGAAGTGGGGCGGGCTCGGACTCGACTCGCTGACCACGGCAATGGTCGTCGAGGAGCTCGCCGTCGGCGACATGGGCGTCGCGGTCGTCATGGCCCAGACCTTCAAGATCGCACAACTCATGCAGCAGACCCTTAACGAGGAGCAGCAAGCCCGGGTACTGCCCGCCTTCGCCAGAGATCCCCGGGGCGTGCTGGCCATCGGTATGTCCGAACCGGGCAACGGTTCGGACAAGCACACGAACCAGCCGGTGCCGTTTCGTACCAGCGCCGAGCGGACCCGCGGGGGCTGGATCGTGAACGGCATGAAACACTTCATCTCCAACGGCAACCGAGCCAGCCATTACCTGGTGATGGTGCAGACGGACAAACAAAAGACCATGGCCAACGGGGCGACGTGCTTCCTGCTCGAGCGCGGCCACCCCGGGTTCACGATCGGGCGGGTCCACGACAAGATGGGCGAGCGGCTGGCGAACAATGCCGAGCTCATCTTCCAGGATTGCATCATTCCGGACGAGAACGTGGTCGGCGCGGTCAACAAGGGCTCGGAAGTATTCGGCCGGTTCTCGCCGCAGTCCAACGCCTATGCCGGCGCCACTGTGCTCGGGGTAGCCGTGGCGCTGCACCGCAAGGCCGTCGAGTGGGCGAGGCTGCGGGTGCAGGGAGGAAAGCGGCTGGTGGAGCACGACGGCATCCGGGCGCAGTTCGCGGAAATGCGCATGCTGATCGATGCCTCGCGCTCGTACATCCACCGGGCCTGCTGGTTCGCCGACCGTCCACAGCGCGGCTGGGACAAGACGCTGGGCGCGCTGCCCAAGGCCATGGCCGCGCAGTCCGCGTGGACGATCGCCACCTGGTGCCTCGAGATCCACGGCGGCCACGGTTACATGAAGGAGACGGGGGTGGAGAAACTGGTGCGGGACGCGGCCGCGTTCCTGCACTCGGACGGCGTCAACCGGACGCTTTTCCTGAAGGCGGCGAACGCCATGTTCCGCGACTGACAGGCTCTACGGATTCAAATAAAAGCAGGATTGGTTCTTCCCGCATGCGGCGCCGGAAGTTGCTCTTGTCGAGCGGATGATCGTTCATATGAGAGGAGAGAAGCGATGAATTCCAATACCTTAAGGTTTCTCAAGGTGGCGATCGCCGTTTTGAGCCTGTGGCCGGCCACAGCACAGACTCAGCCCTGGCCGGGCAAACCGATACGACTCATCGTTCCGTTCCCCGCAGGCGGCGGGGTGGACTACATCGGGCGCATCGTCGGCAAGGGTCTTGCCGATCGCCTCGGCCAGCAGGTGGTGATAGACAACCGCCCCGGCGCCAGCGGCATCATCGCCGTGGAAGTCCTGAAAGCATCAGCCCCGGACGGTTACACCATCGCAGCCGTCTCCGCTGGACCGCTGGTGATCAACCCCCATATTTTTGCGAAGCTGCCTTACGACAGCCTGCGGGACCTTACGCACATCGCTAATATGTCGACCTTTCCGTACCTGCTGGTCACGCACCCGTCGCTGCCGGTCAAGAACGTGAAGGAGTTGATCGCGCTCGCCAGGGCGAGACCCGGCGAGATCGCCTACTCCTCGCCCGGCACAGGCAACGGGCAGCACCTTGCCACGGCACTGTTCGCTTCGCTGGCGAAGGTGCAGCTACTTCACATTCCATACAAGGGAACCGCGCCGTCCGTCGTGGCCGTGGTGTCCGGCGAATCCCAACTCACCCATAGCAGCATCCCGTCGATACTGCCTCATGTGCGCGCTCGCAGGGTCAGGGCGCTGGGCGTCGCCACCGCCCAACGCATCCCGTCGCTCCCCGAGTTTCCGACGGTCGCCGAAGCCGGCCTGCCCGGCTTTGAAGCCTCTGGGTGGGCCGGCATGGTGGGGCCGGCGAACATGCCCGGGGACATCGTGCAGCGGCTCAACAAGGCAATTGTCGACACGCTGAAGCAAAAGGATGTCATCCATCGGATGCTGTCGGACGGCGCCCTGCCTACCCCCTCCAGCCCGGAGGAATTCGCCGCCTACATGAAGGCAGAGCTCAAGAAGTGGGGCGAGGTCGTGAAAATGGCGAACGTCAAGGCCGAATAGGCGGGTCATCAGCCTTCCGTAACCTGAGACAAGCCCGAGGAGATTACCGACATGGCAACACGCTCTTTTTTGACTGCGCTGTTCGCTGCGGCAGGCTGCCTTTTTCCCGGGCCCCCGGGCGCGCTCGCCCAGAAAGAGGCTCCGGCGGCGGATTATCCCAACCGTCCGATCCGGATCGTGGTGCCGTTCACCCCGGGCGGCCAGCCCGATATCTACACGCGACTGATCATCCCGGGACTGGTCGAGTCGTTCAAACAGCAGGTCATCGTCGACAATCGCCCAGGCGCCGGGGGCATGATCGGCTCGCGAATCGTCGCCGAGGCGGCGCCGGACGGCTATACGCTGCTCTCGGTATCCAGCGCGCATTCCATCGGGCCTTTCGTACAGAAACTCCCGTACGATACGCAGAAGGATTTCGCCGGCATCACCCGAACCTACAGCGCCGCCTTCCTGCTCGTGGCGCCGATGACCCTCAGCGCACGCACCGTGAAGGACCTCATCGCGCTCGCGAAGGCCAAGCCCGGCCAACTAAATTTCGCGTCGGCGGGAACGGGCAGCGGCACCCATTTCGCCGGCGAGATGTTGAAGTACAGCGCCGGGATCGACGTGGTGCACGTCCCCTATCGCGGCATACCCGAGTCGTTGACCGACATCACCGCGGGCCGCGTCCAGTTTTTCATGGCGCCGATAGGCAGTTCCGCGCAACTCGTGCGCGACGGCAGGATTCGCGGGCTTGGCGTCTCCACGGCGAAGCGTGTTCCCGCGCTTGCGGACATCCCGACGATCGCCGAGTCGGGCGTGCCGGGATTCGACTGGGATGCCTGGGGCTCGATGTTCATGCCGGCCAAGACCCCGCGCGCGATTATCAACCTGTGGAACCAGGGGGTTCGTCGCGCGGTGAGCGCGCCGGACGTCCAGGTGCGCCTGCGCGCGATCGGCATGGAGGCGGCCCCAAGCAGCCCGAAGGAGCTCGATGCCCTCGTGAAAGAGCAGATGGCCCTCATCGGGAAACTCGCCAAGGCGGCAGGTCTCAAGCCGCAGTGATTCAGGACGGCCGGAACGGGTCGATTGCGACCCTTGGTCGATGGTCGCTGATCGGCCACTTCCGGTCACTGGCGATCGAGCTATATAGCGGACGTTCGCGGGCCGCCACGGCTCATTTAATCACCTCATCCGCTTGCAGCAGCAGCGACTGCGGAATGGCGAGGCCGGCTCTAGCGCCGGCTCCGTTTCGCGGTTCCGTCGTAGGCCTGAACCCGGTCCAGGTTGTCGTGGATTTGGTGCTCCATCGCCTGGAGGCGCAGCATGGCGAAGGTCTTTGCTGTGTCGAGGAACCGGAAGCTGTAGCGCCCGTGGAAGGCCTTGCGGGCCGCTTTCATCTTACGGTAGAGCTCGATAGCGTCGCGCTGGCGAAGGATCGCAGCCTTGCTGGCTTTGCGATAGCCCGGACGTCCCGGCTTGATCTTCTCCAGGACGACGCCCTTCGCATCGATGATCACGCTGAATATCGGAGAATGGTCGTTCACGGCTGTTGGTTCCTGTCAAATGGGGCGCCTAATAGATCTCGGGGACGAAGTTCTGGGTTTCCAGGGGTGGGCGGGCATAGCCGTCGCGCAATTCGGGTTTCCGTTTGGGAAGCTTCAGCTTCTCGCGCATCACGTCCTTGTACGGCAGCAGGTTCAGGAAGTGAGCAATGCAGTTCAGGTGGGCCCGCTTCTTGTTGTCCGAATTGACCACGTACCACCTTGCCTGGTCGATGTCGGTGTGGACAAGCATGTCGTCCTTGGCACGAGAGTACGCCTGCCAACGGTTGCGTGCTTCCAAGTCCATCGGCGAGAGCTTCCAGCGCTTGGTCGGATCCTCGACCCTGGACTTGAAGCGGCGCTCCTGTTCCTGATCGCTGACCGAAAACCAGTATTTCACGATGGTGATGCCCGAACGCACCAGCATGCGCTCGAATTCCGGACAGCTGCGCATGAACTCCCAATATTCCGCGTCCGTGCAGAAGCCCATCACGCGCTCCACGCCGGCGCGGTTGTACCAGGAGCGGTCGAACAATGTCATTTCGCCCGCCGCTGGCAGCTCAGCAGCGTAGCGCTGAAAATACCACTGGGTCTTCTGGCGCTCGGTCGGTGTTCCGAGCGCCACCACGCGGCAGGCACGCGGATTGAGTGGTGCAGTGATACGCTTGATGACGCCCCCCTTGCCAGCGGCATCGCGGCCCTCGAAGATAACCACCAACTTGCGGCCTTCGTGCCTGACCCATTCCTGCAGCTTGACCAGTTCGATATGCATGCGGCGCAGCTCGCGCTCGTAAAACTGGTTGCGCGTCTTCTTCTTTACTTTGGGATCGCTGAGGGGACTCGCCGCGTTCATCTCCGGCACCTTCGTGCCCAGCGCCAGAGGAGTTGCTTGGGTCTTCTCAGTGGGGACGCGCCCAACCTTGCTCTTTTTTCGTTTGCCCATGACAAATCATCCCGATTCCACTGTATGGTCATCGCCGACCCTCAACTGAGGGTGCATGCCCTCAAAGGCAGGCTCGCTTCCCTGCAAGAATCGATAATTTACCACTAAATTCGCTCTGATCGCTCCTCTGCGGGGGCGTGCGCAGGGCGAGTGAGTGCGGCTGAGGTTAGACGTTGAACCGGAAGTGTACGATGTCCCCGTCCTGCACCACGTACTCGCGCCCCTCCAGCCGGTACTTCCCGGCCTTCTTGGCCGCGACCTCGCTGCCGAGTGCTATGAAGTCGTCGTAAGCGATGACCTCGGCGCGGATGAAGCCCTTCTCGATGTCGGCGTGGATGGCGCCGGCGGCGCGGGGGGCCGGGGTGCCGCGGCGGATGGTCCAGGCGCGGCACTCGTCCTCGCCGGTCGTAAGGAAGCTCACGAGCCCGAGGGCCCGGTAGACCTCCCGGACCATGACGTCGAGCACCGGCTCGCGTACGCCGAGCATCTCGCGGAAGTCCTTCCGATCCCCCTCGGGCATGGCCTGGATCTCGCCCTCGGACTTGGCGCAACAGGCGAACGTCGGGATGCCGGCTACGGGCAGGCGCAAGCGCACCAGGACCTCGGCCGTCGGCTTCGGGATGTCGTCCTCGCCCACGTTGACCATGGCCAGGATGGGACGCGCCGTCAGGAAGGCGTAAGTCCGCAGTTCGGAACGGGCCGCGAGGTTCGCATCTTCGTAGATGCGCTGGCTGTTATCGAGGATCTTGTGGCAACGATTGAGTGCATCGCGCTCGTCGCCCGGCATGCCGGGCTTGCCCTTCTTGTGCTCAAGGTCGTCGCGTTCGAGGCGCGTCTCGACCAGCATCAGGTCGGCTAGGATCATTTCGGACAGCAGCGTGTCGAAGTCCGCGCGCGGGTCGTTCAGGCCCTCCTCATCGAAGGCACGCACGACGAGCAGGAAGGCGTCCATCGGCTTGACCAGGTTCAGGAACCCGGCGTC
>MERI01000143.1 GCA_001772005.1 Betaproteobacteria bacterium RIFCSPLOWO2_12_FULL_62_58
CAAATATCCACCAATTATCACGGTACGTTGCACGATTGTTATGATCACGCTCAGGCTTTACGCGTTCGAGCAGCCACTGAAAGACAGCGGGGAATCGCTCTCGAACCTGTTCTATCTGTAGGCCAAATAAGTCGATTGCCAAGACACCACGCGGGGCGTCAGTCAAATCACGCCCATTTCGGAACGCCCGAATATGTCGATCTAAACCTTGTATCGTACCGACCCACTATGCTTGCCGGAAAGGAGATCTCGAACGAAAAGGCCGCCACATTGAGCTAAACTTGAACTGACACACTTTTATCCAAATCGGGCAACTGTAAGATCAAGCCGCGACTACCACAGTTCAAATCGTGGCTGGCGCGCCGGGCAGGATTCGCCCGCCCGACCTCCTCCTTCGTAAAGCGTTCGAGTAGCGCATGCAATTCAGGATGCATTAACGCTTGCTTGCTTTGCTCACCATGCGCTGCATTTCGTTTGCCGCCTTCATGGCATATTGTTCGCCGTCGACAAACCGCACAAGCCATATATCTGAAAATCGCCCGGTCGTGCGCTTGCCATCCTCAAGGACCAACTCATGAAAATGAGATTCCTCGATCGATGGGCTTTGAATATGCTTTGCTTCGCTGTTCCAGGATGCGTACGGGCGGCTCAGAACCACGCCACTTTTTTGAGCAAGCTTTATGGTGTTTCGCTTAATCCGGTACATGGCCATTTTACGCCGCCGAATTACGGACTCCTCCGCCGGCTGCAAGGTTTCCAGATACTCGGTAATCCGCCATCTGAATGCGAATTTCCGGAGTAAGCCACGAAGGAAAGGCAGACGCTTCACCGACGCGCACTCCGTATACGGAGCGCGTTGCCGAATATGGACACCAAACTGAGGCTCATTGCCGCACTGGCGATTAAAATCCCGCGCGAGGCACCGCGTACCGGCGCGCATTTGATCTCCGCCGGAAGCGCCGGCATCTTGTAAGTGAGCACCCGACGCGCGTCGCAGTAGCCGACCGCGAGCAGGCGCTCGTCCTGCGTCGTGCGGTTCAGGTAGCGCTGTACCTTGATGCGGCTGCTTCCCGGCAGGAGAGCGCCGAGCGACTCTTGCATGGTGTTGGCGATCAGCGTCGCGCGGATATCGAGATCGCGGACAAACCACTTGAGCGTGAGCTGATCCACGAGCGGGATCACGCCGTACGCGACTGCCGCCAGTGCGACGCCAAGCGGGATGATGAAGCGCAGGGATAGACGCACAGGATAGACTCGAGCTTACGGTCGGTGGACGGCGTCGAGCAATCGGTTTCGCACAATGGTATTGTGGCGCGGGAAGCGAGGCAACCCGCCCCCGCGCTAGATAAATAGACGCGCCAACCGATAAACGGTTGCGACGAGAATCACGGCGAGGAGGATTTTGCGCAGATATGCCTCGGGTATCTGTCTGGTTGCGAGTCTGGCCCCGATGAACGAGCCAAGCGCTCCCGAAAAGATCAACGGGACAGCCATCCAGAAATCCAAATGCATGTTAGACCAATGCGGCAGCACGGCGGAAAATGAGGACGGCGTTACGGCTAGCGCATTCATTCCGGCGGCAGATCTGGTGTTGAAACCGACCAACATGAGGGCTGGCATCAGTAGAAAGCCCGGCCCGACTCCAAGAAAGCCTGTGATTATCGAGATGGGTATCGCCAGCAACACTCCTGATCTGAAACGTTCTTTGCCCTGTTGCTGGATGTGCGGGCGCATCAGGCGCCAACACAGATAAAGAACAGAAACAAAATATACCGTCCAGATAAAGACGGGACTTACCAGATGAGCCAGGTAAGATCCGATCGGGGCGGATAACGTGGTGGCCAGCGCGAGAATTCCTCCTCGCCTCCAGTCCACATATCCGGCTTGGGCAAACCCCGCCAGGGAAAACATGGCGGTAACCCCGTTCAACAACAAGCTCAGCGGCTGGACCTGACTCACGAGATCGGGAAGGTACAGCGACAGAAAAGGCACCGCCGCAAACGCGACACCGATGCCGAGCATCCCCGACAATATTGAAAGTCCCAGAAGAAGGGGAACGAGCACGAGGTTCATGGGGGAAGCATTCGCGAAATCACCTCCTATACGGCTACCGGGCGTGGAGGCGTTATTTGACTGCCAGCAATTCCGCGAGAGGCTTTTTCATCGACCGTTTTTCCGTCGGCCTCATTTCATGCAGCACGCGTTCAAGCAACTCATCGAGCAATGACAGTGCATTCCTCGGGACACGGTACAACGCCTCGGGGAGCCTTCCCCGTGCAGGTCGCGGTGCCCGCCTGAGTAACGCCTTGCCTGCCTCGGTCAGGAACAACGTTACTACCCGCCGATCGCCGCTCGCTCGTTTTCGCGTGATCAGCTTTGATTGCGTGAGCTTTTCTATCAAGTTGCTCGCCGTTGATTGGTGCATCGCCATCGCCGCGGCAAGCTCGCTGACGCGAAGCCCCGGCGCTTGATCGATCTCCCACAGCACCCACAGTTGCGCACCATTGATCCCGCACTGCTTTTCCACCCATTTGAAGTGGCGTTTGGCCGAGTTGACGATGAGGCGAAATTTCATCAGAACAGCCAAGGCGAGCTGCTGATCCGCCTTCCGGGATGATTTCTTGCGGGCCCGGTTAGTCACGGATTTACCCGATTCTTTGATCGTTTTCACAAAACGTCCTCTTTTCTCAGACGGAACCAGGTTGTTGATCTGACATTCCGATGTAGCGTGTATATTTTCACAAAGATAATTTGTAGCAATGTTCATTGATTTCTGCCATGATAAACAATATTTGGGCAGGATGGGGCGACGACAACGACGATGCTGATCCAGGCAATTGCCGGTGTTGCGGCAGGGTGTCCAGCGAGCCGGTAAAGGAACAGCCCAAGGCCTCGGCTCGGAGTTTGTACCGACCAACGACAGGAAATGACTGCCTGCTACGACTCTTGACCAGCGGTTGATGATGTTGTCGCGGCACAACGGCAAGCGGGCTTGGCCATTGGTTGATCTAACCAATGGCTTTTTTTGTCTTGATGCACCAGCTTCGCGAATGCCACATACCTGACCGTGGTTTACTGTAGTTGATATAGATCAAATTGGCATCGGGGCGCCGCAATTAACATACGGATCATCCGCCGTCACGTCGGCCACGCGGGTATGCGTTAATTACGCAGTTCGGATGCAATGCGACAGATCAGTTACAAACGATCTCGGACCAATTGAGTCAAGAACAGAGGAGCACATGAAATGAAGCGACGAGAATTTCTGCTTGCGGTTCTTGCCACATCGTTCGGGGCTGTGCATTCGGCTCGTGCTGTCGAGGACGCCATCACCGTCTACAAAAGCCCGACCTGAGGCTGCTGCGCCTCGTGGATCGACGATCTGCGGGCAAATGGCTTCCGTGTGAAGCCTCAAGACGTGCGGGATACGGCGGTTTACCGGGCGCGGTTTGGCATACCCGACGTTTTCAGTAGCTGCCACACGGGAGTGATCGACGCCTATGCGATTGAAGGCCACGTGCCGGCGCGGGAAATCAAGCGGCTGCTCGCCGAACGACCGAAGGCTCGCGGGCTCGCGGTACCGGGCATGCCTGGCGGCTCACCCGGGATGGAAAGCAACCGCAGCGTTCCGTACGAAGTGTTCCTGGTTCTCCCTGACGGGAGTCCCCGCGTTTATGCGCGATACGGCCGCTAGCAGATCGCCCGCAGCCACGCGGCCAACGCAGCGCTCCGCGAATCCATCAATGGCTGAGGTTTGACGTAGATCAAGACCGCGCTTGCTGGCCCCCCGTTACAATGCAACTTATAACGAAACAGCGGTTCGAAGTACCTGATATGTTGGGTCAGCACTTTATATTCGGATTTTGGAATGCCCCCCGCTTGGACAGGAGCGGGCACGGGTGCCGGCTCGGCTGTTGGCTGTTGCTCGGGTGGCTGGCGTTCTGGTTGCCAATAGTTGGGCATGCTTGTCAGCTAAACAACGCTGCACCGGGCCAGCGCGACGGACTACCAACGGTCGCGCCCGCGGCAAGCGCATGCGCCAACGCCATCGATTCCCATACGCGCCTGCCGGCCCCGGATACCGATTGCTACGTCCTGATGGCAGCCGCTATCGGCGCATCCGTTACGTCGGTTTCGACAAACAACGCCTTTGATCTTCCTCTCGTAGCAGCGCCCGCTGCCAGCGCGCACGCACCGCGTCTTGAAGTGCGCGCCGTGCGCATGGCCACACCAACCGGGCAGCGGCAGCCTACTCCGCTTTACCTCCGAAATCGGCGGTTGCTCATTTAGCCCCCTGGTTTGACAGCGCGCTGCCGATAGCGCGCGCGGCCTGCGTACGCGTATGCGGCGCGGGCCACGCCGTGTTCCGTCCACTTAACTTTGTTTTGCAAAAGGAGCTTGCCCATGAAACGTATGATTTTTCGGAAAACACTGATCGCCGCCGCGCTGGTAGGCGCGACTGCCCTTGGCACGACTGCTCTTGCCCAACAAGGCGGCTACGGACCAGGCTGGGGCATGGGTCCCGGCATGATGGGAGGAATGATGGGGCCGGGAATGATGGGTGGATACGGCGCTGGACCGGGCGCCGGTTACGGCCCCGGCTACGGCATGGGCCCCGGGATGATGGGTGGTGGAATGATGGGTGGCATGATGGGACCGGGAATGACGGGGGGTCACGGGCCTGGTTACGGCATGGGTCCGGGGATGATGGGCGGTGGAATGATGGGTGGCATGGGCTACGGCACGCTCTATCAACTTAATCTCTCCCCCGACCAGTGGAACAAGGTGAACGTGATCCATGAAGAACTCGCGAAGAAGCGGTGGGACCTCATGGGCAAGTTGCGAGAAGAAGCGTTCAAGTTGCGCAACCTGATGGCCACCGAGAAGCGTGACCGCACCGCGATCACAAACCAGTACAAGAAACTCCAGGAAATGCGGCTGGAGAGCTTCCAGGCGCGACTCGACACGCGTGAGAAGCTCGATGGTGTGCTGACCAAGGAGCAGAAAGAGCAGCTTCGCCGCTTCGCACCGTGGTGGGGCCAGCACATGGATTAGAACGATCGACACGGTCGAGCCGGCCGCGAACCGGACCTCATGTCATCGGATTCGCCGGTTCCAGGGATGCCAACGCCTGATGCTCGAATCAATTCAGTGTTCTTAACGCAAGGGAAAATATGGTCATGAACGCATATGTCATCGCCGCCGCAAGACCTACCGGCTTCGGAATGCTTGCCTTCGGCCTGCTGCTCGCCGCGTATTTCGGCGTGCTCACGCTCGTCTCCGGCTGGAAGTTCACCGTGAGCCAGTTTTCCGATTTCTGGTTCTACATCGTGCCGCTCGGCGCCGGCTTCGCGTTGCAGGTCGCGCTCTACACCCGGCTGCGGCAACTGCTGCACCAGTCAAAGGACGCACGCACCGTGATGGCAGCGTCCGGTACGACCTCGACCGCGGCGATGATCTCCTGCTGCGCGCACTACCTGGTCAATGTCGCACCGGTGCTCGGCGCCACAGGCCTTGTGACCGTCGCCACCCAGTATCAGGTCGAGTTTTTCTGGGTGGGCCTCGCCTTCAACGCCGCCGGCATTGCCTACATTGGAAACAAACTTTGGAACGCCACAAAGGAGCATGCACAATGCGCTCACGCCTGATTCTTCTGCTTGCCGGTTTCACTTACGCTCTCTTCGGCGCAGGCGGCATTGCCGCAGCCCAAAGCCTTTCGACGCAATCCA
>MERI01000144.1 GCA_001772005.1 Betaproteobacteria bacterium RIFCSPLOWO2_12_FULL_62_58
CTCACGCTCTCACGTTTAGTACATATGCTGCCCGCCGTTCATGGCAAGGTTGGCCCCGGTGAAATAGCCGGCATCCTCGGAGCACAGGAAGGCGACCAGCGCGCCGACCTCCTCGGGCTTGCCGAGGCGTCCCAGCGGGATCTGCGGCAGGATCTTGCTGTCCAGCACGTCCTTCGGCACCGCCAGCACCATCTTGGTCGCGATGTAGCCCGGCGATACCGTGTTCACCGTCACGTTCTTGCGCGCAACTTCGAGCGCGAGCGCCTTGGTGAAACCGTGCATGCCGGCTTTTGCCGCCGAATAATTGGTCTGCCCGAACTGGCCTTTCTGGCCGTTGACCGAGGAAATGTTGACGATGCGTCCCCAGCCGCGATCGGCCATGCCATCGCAAATCGGCTTGGTCATGTTGAATACGCTGTCGAGATTGGTGCGCATCACGGCATCCCAATCCGCCTTGCCCATTTTCCTGAAACTGGCGTCCTTGGTGATGCCGGCGTTGTTGACCAGGATGTCGATCGGCCCGACCTCCGACTGCATCTTGGCTACCGCCTTCTGGCACGAATCGAAGTCGGTGACGTCTACCTGGTAGCCGTAAAAGGTATAGCCCCTGCTTTTCATCGCAGCGAGCCACTCGCCCGACCTGGTGTTGCCAGGCGAGTAGGTGGCGACCACCTTGTGGCCCGCATCGGCGAGTTTGATGCAGATTGCTTCACCAATGCCGCCCATGCCGCCGGTAACCACTGCTGCTCGTTGTGCCATGTTGATTTCTCCTTGCTGGAAAAGACGAACGTTAAAGACTAGCAGCCTGTACGGACTGTTAAGTCCGACAGGCTGCTAAAAGCAAAACCGGCTGACAATTCAAAAAACCCAGCCGACGCGGTTGAATTTGCGGAAAAGCGCGGGTAAATTCGCATGTCTGTTATCCTCTTCCGCAATTCTCCTAGCGCCGGTTTTGCATTAGGAGTTTGTCGGGGCTAAGTCCGACAAACTCCTACCTGGATCACGTTGATCGCATTTTTCTGTTACGTAACGCCCCGGCGCGGGCTCGATCTCCCGATATCGGTCGCTACCCAGCACGGCGCGCGCGGCGATCCTGTCGCCGCCGTAGGCAGCAAGCCAAGCGCTCCAGTGCGTCCACCAGCTTCCGGGATGCGAAATGGCTGCAGCCAGCCAGCGCTCCGGATCAACCTCGAGGTTACCGTTCAGCCAATAATTGCGCCGGCTCCTGGAAGCCGGGTTGATGACACCGGCGATGTGGCCGCTGGCCGCCAGCACGAACTCCATTTTACCTCCGAGCAGACGCGTGCTGGCATAAGCGGTTTTCCAGGGTACGATGTGATCCTCGCGGGTGGCGAGCAGGTATGCCGGCATGTCGATTCTGCCCAGATCGACCGGAACCCCGCACATCGTGAGCCTGCCCGGCGAGCGCAGATTGTTTTCGAGGTACATGTTGCGCACGTAGTAGACGTACATGGCACCCGGCAGGTTGGTGCTGTCGCCGTTCCAGTAGAGGAGGTCGAACGCGTCGGGCGTTCTGCCCATGAGATAGTTGTTGACGACGTAATGCCAGATCAACTCGTTGGCGCGCAGGCTGGCGAAAGTGAGCGCGAGTTCCCTGCCGTGCAGCACGCCGCCCGCGGCGAAATCCTGCTCGCGCCTGCCGACATAGGCCTCGTCGACGAACACGCCCAGCTCGCCGGTATCGCAGAAGTCGAGCATGGCCGCGAGCAGCGTCAGGCTCGCGACGGGATCGTGTCCCTTCCCGCGCAGTATCGCGAGCGCGCTGCCCAGCAGGGTGCCGCCGACGCAGAAGCCGAGCGCGTTTATTTTCTCCACGCCGCAGATGTCCGCCGCGGTCCCGATCGCCTTGATCACGCCTTGTTCGAGGTAGTCATCCCAGGTCGCATTGCCCATTGACAGCGGCATGTTGCGCCACGACACCATGAATACCGTGTGGCCCTGGCCGACGGCGAAGCGAACGAAGGAGTTTTCCGGCTGCAGGTCGAGTATGTAGTACTTGTTGATGCACGGCGGCACCATCAGCAGCGGCCGCTGATAGACGTTGTCCGTCGCGGGGCGGTATTGAATGAGCTGGAAAAAATCGTTCTCGAACACCACCGCGCCCGGCGTGATGGCGAGATTGCGGCCGACTTCGAATGCGCGCTCATCGGTCATCGACACCCGGCCTTTGTCGAGGTCGGCGGCGAGGTTTTTCAGTCCCTGGGCGAGGCTCTCGCCCCGGGTTTCGGCGGCGAGCTTGAGCGCTTCGGGGTTGCTCCACGGAAAGTTGGCGGGTGACATCGCGTCGATCATCTGACGGGCGAAAAAAACCAGTTTCTTCTTGGCGTGCGTCTCGAGCCTGGCGTTGTCGACGATTTCGCTCAGCCAGCGCGCCCGCAGGAGATAGGACTGGAGGAGATACTTGAAATAAGGTTCCTGCCACTCGCGCGCGCGGAATCTGCGGTCTGCCGGATCGGGCGCAATCACCGGCGTGGGAGCGGCTTCTGCGGCGGGCGCGGAAACGCTGGCCCACAGTTGAATCTGTTTCTGGTAATAGCGATTCTGGATTTCGAACCAGCGCCCGGTGTCCTGGGCGAGGCCGGCAGTGAGCGACTTGAAGACTTCGGCGACGTCGGGCCCGCCACCGTTCGCCAAAGGCTTGAGCACGGCCTCGACCAGCCTGCGATTGAGGGCGGACAAGGCTTCCGTAGCGTTTACGTTCTGGTCCATTCGCGGATGAGTGCCGGCGGGCGTCAACGCAATGATAAGCACGGCGGATCACGGAATTTCGATCCGATGCGCGCTGCCCGGCAAGGCAACGATAGCACGGGCGCCGGACGACCGGAACACCGGCCTTTCGTGCACAGGTCAGGCTTGGGAGTGCGCGAGTTCGCCGACCAGCCAGATGGTGGCCACGCCGAGTGCGATCAGGATCACCTGCTGCACTGTGGCCTGGATCTCGGGGCGGCGATGCAGGCCCGGAATCAGGTCGGCGACCGAGACGTAGAGCATGCTTGCCACGGCGAGGCCGATAAGGGACGAAATCCACTGCTGCATGGTCTGCAGCGCAAAATAGGCGAGCACACCGCCCGCTATCATGGCGGCGCTGGAAAGCATGTTGAGCAGCAGGGCCTGCGCCTTGGTGTAGCCGGAATGGAGCAGAATCAGGAAATCGCCCACTTCCTGCGGTACTTCATGCGCGATGATGGCAAGCGCGGTGACGACACCGAGCTCGACGTTGGCCAGAAATGCCGCCGCGATCAACACGCCGTCGACAAAATTGTGAAAGGTGTCGCCGATCATGATCATCATGCCGCTGCGGCCGTGGTCGTGCACCGGCTGCGGCGGATCGTGCGCCTCGCACTGTTCCACGTGGCAATGGCGCCACAGCACCAATTTCTCGAGCACGAAAAACAGCAGGATGCCGAACAGAATGGTGCCGGCCATTTGTTCCGGGCTGTCAGCGATGCCGAACGCGTGCGGCAACAAATCGAGGAATACCGCGCCGAGCAGGGCGCCGACGGCATAGCTGATCAGCACCGGTATCTGGGTGATTTTTGCCTTGAACGCGAACGCGGCGGCGACGGCGACGGACATCACTCCGCCCAGCACGGTGGCGGCGACGATCCAAGTCAGTATGGTCATAGCATTGCGGCGTGAGTCTGCTGGGAGCGCTGGCCGGCAGGCCGCAGGCGGCCTGTCTCAGTCGAGCAAAGCGCGTGATTATACGCGATTTGAAGAGGCCGAATCCGCCGCTTCGGCCGCATGCGGGGTCCAAATCGGCTCAATCTTCGCGCCAGATTAATGCCGCCATGCGCCCGGTCGTCTTGTCGCGGCGGTAGGAGAAGAAACGTCGGGTATCGGAGACCGTGCAAAACCCGCCGCCGTAAACCCGCGTTACACCGGCGCGCGCCAGCGCCTGGCGCGCAAGCGCATAGAGATCCGCCAGCCATTTGCCCGGGCGACAGGGAGCGAACGCTGTTTCCGCACGCGCATCGCGGGCGAGGAAGGCATCGCGCACATCGACGCCGACTTCGAAGGCATTGGGTCCGATCCCGGGCCCCATATAGGCGAGAAGTTCTGAGGATGCCATGTTCATCGTGCGTATGGTGTTTTCGAGGATGCCGCTCGCCAGGCCGCGCCAGCCGGCGTGAGCTGCCGCAACCAACGTGCCGCGCCGGTCGGTGAAGAGCACCGGCACGCAATCGGCGATCATGATCGCGCACACCGTGCCGGGCCGGCGTGCGATGCTCGCGTCCGCGTGGGGAGGGGACTCGATGCCGTCGGCTTCGATCACCGTCGCCCCGTGCACCTGCGCGAGCCATTTCGGCTCCTGCGGCAGCAAGCGGCGCAGGTATGCGCGGTTCGCGACCACAGCCGCCGGATCGTCGCCGCTCCGCGAGCCGAGATTGAAGCTGGCGAAGGGACCGTGGCTCACGCCCCCGTTTCTCGTCGTGATCAGGGCCTTGACGTTGGCCGGTGCCGGCCAGTCGGGCACGATCCAGTCTGGCGGATGGCTCATGATGCGCTCAGGGCGGCGATCAGCTCCCGCATGTCGCGGGGTAATCCGGCATGCCAAATTCTGGTGCGCCGGGTCGACGGGTGAACCAACGCCAGTTTTTCGGCGTGCAACGCCTGACGGCTGAACGGGACGGTACCGAGCCTCGCTCCCGCTTTCTTGCCGCCGTAGACCGGATCACCGATCAACGGGTGTCCGATCGAACTGAGATGCACGCGAATCTGATGGGTGCGCCCGGTCTCGAGTCGGCAACGCAACAGCGTGGCCTGCGCGAAGCGCTCAACGACTTGATAGTGCGTGATGGCGGGTTTGCCGCGGGCGACGACCGCCATGCGCTTGCGGTTCACCGGATGCCGCCCGACCGGTGCGTCCACCTTGCCATCGCGTGCGACGCGGCCGTGCACCACGGCGAGATATTCGCGTGTGACGCTGCGCGCCTGAAGCTGACGCACGAGGTCGGCGTGTGCGGAGAGCGTTTTGGCGACCACCAGCAGACCGCTCGTGTCCTTGTCGAGTCGGTGCACGATGCCGGCGCGCGGCAGGTGCGCGAGCTGCGGTGCATGCTTGAGCAGCGCGTTGAGCATCGTGCCCTGCCAATTGCCGCTGCCGGGATGCACGACCAGCCCGGCGGGTTTGTTGACCACCAGCAGCGCCTCGTCCTCGAAGACAATGTCCAGAGGGATGTCCTGTGGCCGGAAGGCGATCTCGTGGGGCTCGGGTGCGGGAACAACACGGATTTTTTCGCCGCCCCACACTTTTCGGCGGGGCACGGCCGGTTGTCCATCGAGAGTGACCTGGTGCCGGCGTATCCACCGGGCAAGCCGATTGCGCGAGAAATCCGGCAACAAACGCGCGAGCGCCTGGTCTAAGCGCGAGCCGGCGCAGTCGTCTGGAATGGTCAATTCGATCGGCGACGGTGCGACCGCATTTGCGCTATAATTCGCCGGCTGTTCACTCATGATGCGACATAGTTTAGCTGTATTCCTGGCGTTGTTGATCGGCGCGCTGCTCGGCGCGTGCGGCCTCCTGCCCGATCAGATCGACGAGACCCGCGGCTGGTCGGCGGCCAAGCTCTATTCCGAGGCGCGGGCCGAGCTCAACGACCGCAACTACGAAAAAGCGATCAAGTACTATGAGAAGCTCGAGGCGCGCTTCCCCTACGGCCGTTACGCGCAGCAGGCGCAGATCGAAACCGCGTACGCTTATTACAAGGATAGTGAAATCGCTTCGGCGGTAGCCGCTGCCGACCGTTTCATCAAGCTGCACCCCAACCATCCGAGCGTCGACTACATGTATTATCTGAAGGGTCTCGCCAATTTCAACGAGGATCTCGGCCTATTCGGTTACGTGAGTGGTCAGGACCTGACCGAGCGCGACCCGAAGGCCGCCCGCGCAGCGTTCGATGCGTTCAAGGATCTGGCGACGCGTTTTCCGGGCAGCAAGTACACGCCTGATGCTATTTACCGGATGAATTATCTGGTTAACGCGCTCGCCTCGCATGAGGTGCATGTCGCCCGTTACTACATGAAGCGCGGCGCCTACGTCGCCGCCGCCAATCGCGCGCAGTTCGCTTTGAAGACCTATCCCCAGGCCCCCGCCAACGAAGAGGGTTTGCTGATCATGGTGAAAGCCTACGATGCGCTCGGCATGCAGGACCTGCGTGACGATGCCGAGCGGGTGATGCTCAAGAATTTTCCCAACAGCAAATATCTCAAGAGCGGCGTGAGCAGAGATACATCGTGGTGGCAGCTCTGGAACTGGTGAGAACGGTGAGCAGTGAGCGGTGAACAGTAAACGGTAACTCGCAAAGCCTGGTAGGCCCTGTATCGGCTTGCTGTTTACGGTTTCGCCGGTTTCTGGGCTCTATCCAAGCGCAAGACAGACAATTCCAACCACCATCGCCGCTGCGGCGGTAAGTCGCCGCGCCGCATCGCCTTCGGCCAGCAATTGAGTGCCCATGATGGCGGCGACCAGGATGCTGATTTCGCGCGCCGGCGCCACGTAGCTCACCGGTGTGAACACCATCGCCGTCAGCACCAGGATATAGGACAGCGGGCACAATATGGCGACTGCGATGATGTTCTTTTTTGCGCGCCGCCAGGTGGGATGCAGTTCGCTCTTGAGCGCAAGCGCCATCGGGGTCATCAGCACCACGCGGCCAAGGTTGGCGGCCCAGTCCTGCAGGATGGGCGGTATCAAGTAAGCGGCGACCGCGATCTTGTCGATGAGGGTGTAGCTCGCGATCATGCAGCCGGTGAGCAGCGCAAATCCGACCGCGGGCAGGCTGCCGCGGTCCCTGAGTCGGCGCAGATTGCCGGTCAGCAACACCGCGCCACAGCCGATCAGCAGCGCGCCAACCACCGCGACCGCAGACGGCCGCTCTTGCAGCAGCAGAACCGCGCACAGCACGGTGATGAGCGGGCCGCTGCCGCGCGCCAGCGGATACACCAGAGACAGGTCGCCCGAGCGATAGCCGCGGTCGAGCAGCATGTAGTAGACGGTGTGCAGGGCGGCGCTGGCGAACATCAGGCCGACGTGCGTCCACCCCAGAGAGGGCTGAGTCCACCACACCACGGCGAGGGCGAGCGGTGCATAGATCATGGCGGAGAGCGTCGCAAACCACCACACGAACGCCGTGCCGCCGCCTGAGCGCTTGAGCAGAAAATTCCATGTGGCGTGAATAATCGCCGCGGCGAGAACCAGCGCGAGAGCAAGCGCGCTCATGGTGACGGAGAAGCGGTGAGCGGTGATCGGTGAGCGGCAAGCGGCAAGCGGTGAGCGTTAAGCCGGGACATGACGCTTCCGGCATTCCAGTCACGAGTCACGCCGTTCAAGAACTCAGCGCGCGAACTTGCGCACGACCTGCATCAGTTCCTCGATCGCCTGCTCGCTCTCGCCGGATTTGATCGCGGCTCGTACGCAACCTTGCGTATGATCCGTGAGCAGTTGCAGCGCGGTGCTGTCGAGCGCCGACTGTATCGCTGAAATCTGCGTCAACACCTCTACGCAGTAGCGGTCCTGCTCGATCATGGTGGCGACGCCGCGTACCTGTCCCTCGATGCGGCTCAGGCGCGCGAGAAGCGCTGCTTTATGCGGCTGCACCACGCCCCGCGGCCGGCGGCCGGCGAACGCCCGCTTGCCAGCCTGCGCTTCAGGGGACTTCATAACCGGCTTCCTCCACCGCTGTCTTGAACCGTGCCGGATTCGCCACGGCGCTGTCGTACTGCAACGTCGCCTGCCCCTGTTCAAGTGAAACGTCAACCGCTTTCACGCCCTCGATGCCTTGCAGAACGCGTTTGACGCTTGCAACACAACCCATGCAGGTCATGCCCTTGATCCTCAGCATCGTAGTTTCCATTTATTGCTCCTTAATGTGACCGGTGATGAGTGATGGGTAATGAGTGATCTTTGCCGGATACGGCCGTAAAGCGCGTCATCCTGATGGTCGTAACATTGAGCTGTGCCGCGTGGTCGAGAATCGCCTTCGCCAGCGGGTGTTCCGATCCCGATTCGAGCGTGGCCGCAGTTCGCAACACCTCGGCCTGTGAGGCGCTGCCCAGCGCAATGACGTCGGTGACCGCCGGCTTGCCGGCGGTGAGCGTGCCGGTCTTGTCGACGATCAGGGTATCGATCTTGCCTGCGTGCTCGAGCGCCGCTGCATTTCTGACCAGCACCCCGGCGCGCGCGCCGGCGCCGCTGCCGACCATAATTGCGATCGGGGTAGCCAGCCCGAGCGCGCACGGGCAGGCGATGACCAGTACGGCTACGGCGTTTACCAGAGCGTCGGTGAAGTCCGCGTTGATGCCCCACCACGCGATGAGCGTGACGGCGCTAATGCCCACTACCGCCGGCACAAAGATGCCGGAAATGGAGCCGGCCAGGCGCTGAATCGGAGATTTCGAGCCTTGCGCCTCCTCCACCAGGCGGATGATGGCGGCCAGCGCGGTATCGGCGCCGACGCCGGTGGCCCGGCATTTGAGCAGTCCCTGCTGGTTCAGCGTCGCTGCGAACACCTTGACGCCGGGTTGCTTGGCGACCGGCAGGCTCTCGCCGGTCAGCATCGCCTCATTGATGCTCGATTCGCCCGCGATCACCACGCCGTCAACCGGCACGGCTTCGCCGGGGCGCACGACGAACACGTCGCCCACTCCGATCTGCGCGACTTCGATTTCCGCGAGCTTGCCGTCGCGTTCAACCTGCGCGGTTTTCGGCTGCAGCTTGATGAGTTCCTCGATCGCGGCCGATGTGCGGGCCTTGGCGCGCGCTTCGAGCAGCTTGCCCATGATCACCAGCGTGATGATGAGGCTGCTCGCTTCGAAGTAGAGGTGCAGCGGCAGCGCAAACAACACCACGACAGCGCTGTAGAAATAGGCCATGCTGGTGCCGAGCGCGATCAGCACATCCATGTTGGCGCCACCGCCGCGCAATGCGTGCCAGGCGCCGGCATAGAAGCGTTTGCCGATCCAGAACTGCACCGGCGTCGCCAGTGCGAACTGCAGCCAGTAGGGCACGAGTTGGTGCATCCTTTCGCTGAAAAGGAATGCCATTTGGACCAGGAACGGCAGGCTGAGCGTCGCGGAGATCCAGAACAAAATGAGGTCCTTGCGATAGGCGGCTTGCTGGCGTGTTTTTTCTTCGGCGCGGCCATCCGCTGCGAGCTCGCGCGCACCGTAGCCCGCGTTGCGCACGGCGGAGAGGAGGGCCGCACTGTCGGCGTTGCCGGGCTGAAAGCTCACGCGCGCCTTTTCTGCGGCGAAATTCACTGTGGCGGTGACGCCCGGCAGCCGGTTGAGCACTTTCTCAATGCGGTTGGCGCAGGCGGCACAGGTCATGCCGATGACCGGCAGGTCGAGACACTCGCGCGCATGAGCCATGGAAACGGCCTGGTCCATGCCGCGCATCATATACCCCTATAGGGTATGTGTCAAAGGGCGGCAAAAAGCCGCGCCGAGGCGCGGCTTCAAGCGAAAAATGCGCTGGCCGTCAGTTGGCGACCAGCGTGCCTTCCACGACCTTGACCTTCCCGCCAACGCGGAACGCGGGTTCCTTCTCGTAGGAGAAGCTACGGGAGGAGCCGTCCTCCATGCGCACTGCGACATCGTAGCGTTTGGCTGACTTGGCGTACTTCTCGATCTCGTGACCGGCATAGGCGCCGGCACCCGCGCCGGCCACGGTCGCCGCGGTGCGGCCCGAACCTCTGCCGACTTGGCTGCCGAACACGCCGCCCACCACGCCGCCGGCGATTGCGCCCAGACCGCTGCCTTCCCCTTTCTGCTCTACGACATCGATCGCGACCACGGTACCGCACTCGGCACATACGCGAGCGGCGGCGGTGCGCGGTGGTTCAGCCGAGGCCGCGCGCGCGGGTTCCGTCGAGGCGACACGCGGCTCGGCCTGTTGTTTCCTGGCGGGTGCCGCGGTTGTCGTTTTGGGCGCCGCTTGTTTCTGCGGGGCGGCGGGGGCGGCGCTCTTGGCCGGTTCGGTCTTCTGCGGTGCTTGCTGGTCGCTGTTCCGCGGCAATGAGCTCGGGATAATGCCGGTCATGACGCCGACGCCGACGGCGCTGAAGATAATTACCGAGGCGGCGGCAATTATGACGATGGGACTGGTCTTGCTTTGGGTTTCACTCGACCCGGTCGTTATGACAGGGCTCGCTTTACCTTGGGTTTCAGACATGATCAACCTCCTGATCGCGCGTTAATCATCGGTTACTACAATGATAATCGTAGATCAATTTTGACCGCATGTGTGTGAAGAATGTCACGTCGCAACGGTTCGTTACAATTACATCACCGTCGCTGTGCACGGGCTGCCGTCAGGTTTGGCGCCAATGCTTCCCGGCTGAATGCAGCCTTGCTGTTAGCAGCCTGTCGGACGCCTAAGCCCGACAGGCTGCTAGTACGTCAGTTCATGGAGGTTGCGGTAGAGTTCGAGCGCCTCGGGGTTGGCGAGCGCCTCGACATTCTTGACCGGCCTGTCATGCACCACGTTGCGCACCGCGAGTTCGACAATCTTGCCGCTCCTGGTGCGCGGGATGTCCGCGACCTGCACGACTTTCGCCGGCACGTGCCGCTGGGTGGCGTTGTCGCGGATCCGGCGCTTGATCTTGTCGATGAGCGCCGGGTCGAGCGTCAGGCCATCGCGCAGACGCACGAACAGCACCACGCGCACGTCGATGGGGTGCTCCGGCGGCCAATCCTGGCCGACCGCCAGGCTTTCGACCACTTCGTCCAGTCGCTCGACCTGGCGATAGATTTCGGCGGTTCCGATGCGCACGCCACCGGGGTTGAGCACGGCATCCGACCGTCCGTAGATGATAAGCCCGTCGTGTGACGTGAGTTCGACATAGTCGCCGTGGCACCACGCGTTGGGGAAGCGTTCGAAGTAGGCGGCCCGGTACTTGGCGCCGTCGGGATCGTTCCAGAAGCCGATCGGCATCGAAGGGAAGGGCGCCGTGCACACCAGCTCGCCCTTTTCCCCGCGCACCGGCCGGCCTTCGTCGTTGAAGACCTCGACTTTCATGCCGAGGCCGCGGCACTGCAGCTCGCCGCGCCACACGGGCGCGATCGGGTTGCCGAGCGCGAAGCATGAGATGAGGTCGGTCCCGCCGGAGATCGAGGCCAGTTGCATATCTTTTTTCACCGCGCGGTAAACGTAGTCGAAGCTCTCCGGCGCGAGCGGAGAGCCGGTTGACAGCATGCTTTTGAGCGCCGGAAGCCGGTGGGTCCTGCGCGGTTCGAGCCCGAGCTTGGCGGCGGCGTCGAGGTATTTGGCGGAAGTGCCGAAAACCGTCATTTTTTCCGCTGCCGCGTAATCGAACAGAATGTTGCCGTTGCCCGCGAACGGTGAGCCGTCGTACAACAGTAGCGTGGCGCGCGCGGCGAGCGCCGATGCGAGCCAGTTCCACATCATCCAGCCGCAGGTGGTGAAGTAGAACAGGCGGTCGCCGGGCTTCAAGTCGGTGTGCAGCACATGTTCCTTGAGATGCTGCAAGAGCGTGCCGCCCGCCCCGTGCACGATGCACTTGGGAGCGCCGGTGGTCCCCGACGAATACATGACGTAGAGCGGATGATTGAACGGCAAACGTTCGAAACGAATCTCGCGGGGGCGATAAGGCGCCATGAAATCATGCACATTGACGGAATTCAGAATTCCGTCAATAACAGGATTGCATTTCGTGTAGGGCACGACAATAACCTTCTGCAATGAAGGAAGATTGCCGGCAATTTCGTTAAGACGAGCGACAGTGTCGATCGTCTTTCCGTTATAAAAATAACCGTCGGCGCTGAACAGGATCCTGGGTTCGATCTGGCCGAAGCGGTCGAGCACGCCCTGCACGCCGAAATCCGGCGAGCACGACGACCAGACCGCTCCAATGCTGGTTGTCGCCAGCATCGCAATAACGGCGCCCGGGAGGTTGGGCATGTAGCCGGCGACGCGGTCACCGGCCACCACGCCCGCAGCACGCAGCGCCTGGGCAAGCCGCGATACCTCGGCATGAAGTTCAGCATAGGTGACGCGACTCTTGACCCTGTTTTCGCCCCAGAACACGATGGCGGTCGCGCGGTCGCGTCGCCTGAGCAGGTTTTCGGCGAAATTGAGCCGTGCCCCCGGGAACCAGCGCGCGCCCGGCATCTTGTCGCGGTTCGCCAGGACCACGTCGCCCCGGGTCGCCGCAATCACGCCGCAGAACGACCAGACCGCATGCCAGAAGCGCTCGGAATCGTCGTTCGACCATGCGTAGAGTTGCGCGTAGTCGCCCGTGGCGACGCCGTAATGCTCGCCCACGTAATGCATGAAGGCCGTCAGATTGGCGGCGGCAATGCGCTCGACCGAAGGTTGCCACAACGGACGGTTCATGGCGATCTCGTGCCGGCGGTTTACTCCGGGCGCAGGAGCGGAAACAGGATCACGTCGCGAATCGACGGGCTGTCGGTGAACAGCATCACCAGCCGGTCGATGCCGATGCCGGCGCCGGCGCAAGGCGGGAGCCCGTATTCGAGGGCGCGGATATAGTCGGCGTCGTAATGCATCGCTTCGGCGTCACCGGCTTCTTTCTGTCTGACCTGTTCTTTGAAGCGCGCTGCCTGATCGTCGGGATCATTGAGTTCCGAGAAGCCGTTGGCGATTTCACGGCCGGCGATATAGAGCTCGAAGCGCTCCGTAATGTCGGGATTCCTGCCGCTGCGGCGCGCGAGCGGTGATACCTCGGCGGGATAGTCGATGATATAGGTCGGTTCGAACAACAGCGATTCGGTGGTGTTTTCGAACAACGTGAGTTGAAGCCCTCCGATGCCGTCCTCCGGCTTGTAAGTAATGCCGAGCTCCGTCAGCTTGGCGATCAGCATCGCCCGGTCGCCGAGCACGGTGTCGGTGTATTCGGGATGGTATTTCTTGATGGCGCCGGTGATGGTGAGCCGCTCGTACGGCTTTTCAAAATCGATCTCCCGGCCCTGATAGGTGACCTTCGACATGCCAAGGACGGACTGCGCTGCCTCGAGCAACATCTGCTGGATCGTCACCATCAGAAACTCATAATCCACGTAGGCCACGTAGAACTCAAGCATGGTGAACTCGGGGTTGTGCCGGGTCGAAATGCCCTCGTTGCGAAAGTTGCGGTTGATCTCGAACACCTTCTCGAAGCCGCCCACGATCAGACGCTTGAGGTAGAGCTCGGGCGCGATGCGCAGGTAAAGCTGCATGTCGAGCGCATTGTGATGGGTGACAAAAGGGCGCGCCGCCGCGCCCCCGGGGATCGGCTGCATCATCGGCGTTTCGACCTCGAGATAGCGGCGCTCAAGGAGGAAATTGCGGAATGCCTGTATGATGCGTGAGCGCTGCACGAACACGCGGCGCGACTCCTCGTTCACGATCAGGTCGACATAGCGCTGACGGTATTTGATCTCTTGGTCAGTGAGACCGTGAAACTTCTCAGGCAGCGGGCGCAACGACTTCGCAAGCAGCCTGAGCGCATTGACGCGGACGGTCACTTCGTCGGTCTTGGTTTTGAACAGCACGCCGTCGACACCGATGATGTCGCCGATATCGTAGTGCTTGAACGCCGCGTGCTGCTCTTTTCCCGGATAGCTGTCGGTGACATAGATCTGAATCTGGCCGCTCATGTCCTGAATCGTAGCGAAGCTCGCCTTACCCATGACGCGCTTCAGCATGATCCTGCCCGCAACCTTGACGGCCACCGGGTTGAGGTCGAGGAAATCGCGATCGGTGTTTTCGTATTTTTCCACCAGTTCGGCGCCAAGGTTCTGACGCCCGAAATCGTTGGGGTAGGCGACCCCCTTCGCTCGCAGTGCTTTGAGCTTGGCGCGGCGCTCCTCGATGATCGGGTTGGTGTCGTGCGGCGGTGGCGGTTGTTCGTCCATGACTGATCCCGTGCTCACGAAAGACCCTGTTTCAAACTGGCGGTGATGAAATCGTCGAGGTCGCCGTCGAGCACCGCCTGCGTGTTGCCGATCTCGACGTTGGTGCGCAGATCCTTGATGCGCGACTGGTCGAGCACGTACGAGCGGATCTGGTGTCCCCAGGCAACCTCGGTCTTGGTGTCCTCCAGCGCCTGTTTTTCCTCGTTGCGTTTTCTCAACTCAAGCTCGTAGAGCCGCGACTTAAGCATCGCCATCGCTTCCGCCCGGTTGCGGTGCTGCGAGCGGTCATTCTGGCACTGGACCACGATGCCGGTGGGCAGGTGCGTGATCCGAATTGCCGAGTCGGTCTTGTTGACGTGCTGGCCGCCCGCACCCGAGGCGCGGAATGTGTCGATTCTGAGATCCGCGGCATTTACTTCGATCTCGATGGTCTCATCGACCTCGGGGTAGACGAACACGCTGGCAAACGAGGTGTGCCGGCGGTTGTTGGCGTCGAAGGGGGATTTTCGCACCAGCCGGTGTATGCCGGTCTCCGTGCGCAGGTGGCCGTAGGCGTGGTCGCCGTTTACCTTGAGTGTGGCGCTCTTGATGCCGGCGACTTCACCCGGCGATTCCTCGAGCAACTCCGCCTTGAAACCCTTGCGCTCGCAATAGCGCAAGTACATGCGCTCCAGAATCGCCGCCCAGTCCTGCGCTTCGGTGCCGCCGGCGCCGGCCTGAATGTCCATAAAGCAGTTGTTGGGGTCCGCCGGGTTGGCGAACATGCGGCGAAACTCCATGTCCGAGACCACCTGTTCGAGGGTCTCGGCATCGTGACCGATGCTCGATAACACGGTATCGTCGTGCTCGGCCCGGGCGATGTCGAACAGTTCGTGCGCGTCGCGTATGTCGCTGTCGAGCCGCGTCAACGTGGACACTATGGCTTCGAGGGATTTGCGCTCCCTGCCGAGGTCCTGGGCACGCTTCTTGTCGCTCCACATCGCCGGGTCTTCGGCGAGCCTGACGACTTCGGTCAGGCGCTTCCGCTTCGCTTCGAAGTCAAAGATACCTCCGCAGTTCCGCAGCACGGCTTTCGACGTCCTGCAACCGCTTGGCGATGGTGTTGATTTGTTCTGCTTCCATATCCGGGCTCGCGAAAACTTTAGATTATACACAAGCAGGCGCTGCCTCAGATTTCCTCCCAGTGCTCGAGGGTGAGCTGGATGCTGCGCGTTCCGTTGTACTCATTGGCGCCGAAGCGGTAAACCGCGCGTATTTTCGGCGGTAGCGGCTCGCTGCGGCGGAACAACATGGCATCGAAGCCGACGCCGCAGCGGACGAGCTTAAGCTTCAGGTGTTGCGCGCCGACCACGCGCTGGCCGATGACTTCGAAGCGATCGTCGAAGCACGGTTGTGGAAAGCCCTGGCCCCAGATGGGTTCGTCGAGCGCGACCGCGGTTTCCAGCGTCATGTGCTCGAGTTCCAGCGAGCCGTCGGTCTCGATCTGGCGTTCGAGATCGGCTGGCGTCAGCGCCCGCTGTGCGGCTTCCTCGAAAGCCGCTGCAAAGCGGCCGAAATCGGCTTCGCGGACGGTGAGTCCCGCGGCCGCGGCGTGGCCGCCGAATTTGAGCAACAGGCCCGGATGCCGTTTAGCGACCAGGTCCAGGGCGTCGCGCAGATGCAACCCGCGGATCGAGCGCCCGGAGCCTCTGATCTCGCCGTCGCCAGCGCGCGCGAACGCGATGGTCGGGCGGTGGAAACGGTCCTTGATGCGGGAGGCGACGATGCCGACCACCCCCTGGTGCCAGGCGGGATCGAACAGGCTCAGGCTGTAGCTCTCGCTGAAATCGAGGCGCTCGATGGCGGCGAGCGCGGTGTCTTGCATCTGGGACTCGAGCGTGCGGCGTTCGCGGTTGAGCCGGTCAAGCTCGCCCGCGATGGCCAGCGCGTGCCGCGCATCATCGGTGGCAAGGCACTCGATGCCGAGCGACATGTCGGAGAGCCGTCCGGCGGCGTTCAGCCTCGGCGCCAGCACGAAACCGAGATCGTAGATGGTCGCACGGCGCGCGTCGCGCCCGGCGACTTGGAACAGAGCAGTGATTCCCGGATGTGTGCGGCCGGCGCGCACACGTTGGAGGCCGTGATGGACGAGGATACGGTTGTTGTCGTCCAGCTTGACCACGTCGGCGACCGTCCCGAGCGCGACGAGGTCGAGCAGGCCGGCAAGATTGGGCTCATGATTCGTTAGCGATGAGTGATGAGTGATGAGTGATGAACCGGTCGTGTCGGCGTTCCGCGCTCCGCGTTCCGCGTTCCGCGTTCGGCCAAATGCGCCTCGTTGTCTGAACTCGGCGCGTAAAGCCAGCATCAGGTAGAACATGACGCCGACGCCAGCCAGGTGCTTGCTCGGAAACTCGCAGCCCGGTTGGTTGGGGTTGATGATGCACCAGGCGTCGGGCAGGCGCTCGCCCGGCAGGTGATGATCGGTGATCAGCACCCGGATGCCGAGACGGTTGGCTTCCGCCACTCCATCGATACTGGCGATGCCGTTATCCACCGTGATCAGGATGTCCGGCCGTTTGGTGTTGCGGGCGAGACGCACGATTTCCGGCGTGAGCCCGTAGCCGTACTCAAAGCGGTTGGGAACCAGATAATCGACGCTGGCGCCGAGCGCGCGCAGCCCGCGCAGACCGACGGCGCAGGCGGTCGCGCCGTCGGCGTCGTAGTCGGCGACAATGAGCAGTTTTTTTTGTTGCGAAATCGCATCGGCGAGCAGCCGCGCCATCTGCGGCAGATTGCGCATGCATTCGGGGGCGGCAAGTCCCCCGAGGTCGGACGAGAGTTGTTCGAGCGCGATGATGCCGCGCGCGGCGTAGATGCGCGCAAGCAGCGGATGAACGCCGCCGCGAACCAGCCGCTCGATCGCTTCCGGTGGCGCGCTGCGTGCGACGAATAGCGGCATGGCGTTCATTGCGGCAAACGCGGCTTGGAGCCTGCGAGCGGCCGCGCCGTGCGCCAGAACTTGAGCAGGTCCCGCCGCGCGAGATCGAAGCGCTCGCAGCCGTCCTCACCCGGTACCACCAATGCGAGCCGGGCGATCAGGCGTTGTTTGAGCGCGGCGAGCAGCGGAGCGAACCACATCCGGTTGAGTGCGGAAAGATCGGCACGCCAGGCCGCCACGTCCCCATAGCGCACGGCGCGCGTCAGTTGCCCGAACACGAGCAGGTGGTGATCGCCCGGACGCGTAGTCTCGCGCAACGTCTCCAACCAGCGCTCCCCATCGGCGGCGGTCGGGGCGGCGGGAATTTCTGCGTTCGCGGCGAGCGCCAGCGCCAGCGAATCGTCGCTCCACACCGCGGAAAAGTGATGGCCGGGAACCGCCGGTTTTCTGCCGCCGCCCCACAGCCAGACACTATTGATCGCCAACTCGCCTCGTGCTTCGCGCGTCGCGTTGACGACATGATCGTGGAGCAGCATCTGGATGTCGTTCAAGATCCGATGCCAGCGCAAGGCATTTTTGCCCGCGGGCAGGAACAGGTTGACGTTGCCGCCGGCAGCGTCGCCGAGCGCGTGCGTGGTGATTTCCGGGTCGGTTTCAAGGCGCAGATACCAGCGAGCGGGATGTGGCGCGCCGAACTGCATGCCCTCCTCGGCAAAATGCTGGTTCAGCGCAGCGGCCAGTGCATCAGCCTCAGGCCGGGATATCGTGAAGGCGCTGCTGTCGGCGAGTACCACGCGGTCGTGGTGCGGTCGCAAGTGCACTGGATCGGCACGCAGCCAGTAGGCATCGCCGGGATCGCCGCCGTCGAGCGTGAGGGTGAGCGGCGCAACCGGCCAGTCTCGCTGCCGTTCGACTCCGAATGCCTGCAACAGCCACGCCTCCGTGCCGAGCGCGGCGAAACCGCGGCGGCGCGAGCGCGCGAGCAGCGTCTGCAGTTCAGGCAGAACCAGATCCCGGCAAGCATCGCCGCCCGCATCGCGCGGCCACCAAAGATGCGGGATCAAAACAGTGCATTGCATGGATACGCCGTTCGCGGTTCTTCGTGCAGTCTAGCATAGGGCCGGCACGTGCTTTGATCATGGGGTTGTGGCAAACTGCGCCTTTATTTTACGCCGTCGCTCAAGTTGAGTTCCTACGAGTTTTTCATCGGCCTGCGTTACACCCGCGCCAGGCAGCGCACCCGCTTCATCTCGTTCATTTCGATCATTTCGGTCGTCGGCATGGCGCTCGGCATGATGGTGCTGATCACGGTGCTGTCGGTGATGAACGGCTTTCAGCGCGAAATCCGCACCCGCATCCTCGGCGTTGCCTCGCACGTGCAGGTGAGCGGCGCGAACAATACGCTTGCGAACTGGGAGGCGGTGGCCGAGCAGGCCTCGCGTCACCCGCAAGTGGTCGCGACGGCGCCTTACATCAATGCGCAGGGCCTGCTGACGTACGGCTCCGCGGTGCGCGGGGCTTTCATCCGCGGCATCCTGCCGCAGCGTGAAGAGCAGGTGGCGGATTTCGACAAGCACATGAAGAGCGGGCGGCTCGCTGCGTTGCGGCCGGGCGAGTTCGGCATCATACTCGGCGCCCAGCTTGCGCGCGCGCTGATCGTGGCGCCGGGCGAGAAGGTAGTGCTGGTTGCGCCGCAGGGACAGGTGACGCCGGCCGGCATCCTGCCGCGGCTCAAGCAGTTCACGGTGGTCGGAATCTTCAACGTCGACCATTACGAGTACGACTCCGGGCTCGCCCTGATTCATATCGAAGACGCCCAGAAGCTGTTTCGCTTTGACGGGACGGTGTCGGGCGTGCGGCTCAAGCTCAAGGACCTGTTCCAGTCGACCGCGGTGGCGCGCGATCTTACGCGCATGATCCCTGCCGAGGTTTATATCAGCGACTGGACCCAGCAGCACGCCAATTTGCTGCGCGCGATCCAGATCGAAAAGCGCATGATGTTCCTGATCATCTTTCTCATCATTGCGGTGGCTGCGTTCAACATTGTGTCCAGCCTGGTCATGGCGGTGAAAGACAAGCAGTCGGACATCGCCATTCTGCGCACGCTCGGCGCCAGCCCGGCGAGCATCACCAAGATTTTCATGATTCAGGGCACGATGATCGGTGTGCTGGGAACGGCGCTGGGCGTCGCGGGCGGGGTGGTGCTCGCGCTCAACGTCGACAGCGTCGTGCTGGTTATTGAAAACGCGTTCGGTTTCAAGTTTTTCTCCAAGGACGTCTATCTGATCTCCGACCTGCCCTCGGAGCTGCAGACGCCCGACGTGGTCATCACCGCGGTGGCGTCATTTCTGCTGAGTTTCCTGGCGACCATTTACCCGAGCTATCGCGCGGCGAAGGTAAACCCGGCGGAGGCGCTCAGGTATGAATGAGGAGTGAGGCGTGAGGGGTGAGGCGGACAAGCACGGGACGGCAGTAATCTCGTGCCGCAATCTTCACAAGATCTACTTTCAGGGCCGGGTCGAGGTGCCGGTGCTGCTCGGCGTCGATCTCGATGTCGCGGCAGGCGAGCGCGTGGCCATCGTCGGTGCATCCGGCTCGGGCAAGAGCACGCTGCTGCATCTGCTCGGCGGGCTCGACGAGGCGACGCAGGGCGAAATCCGCGTTCTCGGCCAGGACATCCGTCAGCAGAGCGAAACCGAGCGTGGCCTCACGCGCAACCGCTCACTGGGTTTCGTCTACCAGTTCCATCACCTGCTGCCGGAGTTCACCGCGCTCGAAAACGTCGCGATGCCGCTGCTCATTCGGCGCATGGCCGGGGAAGAAGCTTACGCGGTTGCCTCGCAACTGCTGGGCGAGGTGGGATTGACTCACCGGCTCACGCACACGCCTGGTGAATTGTCGGGCGGCGAGCGCCAGCGCGCAGCTCTGGCGCGCGCACTGGTGACCAAGCCCGCGTGCGTGCTCGCCGACGAGCCGACCGGCAACCTCGACCGCCATACCGCCGAAGCGGTGTTCGAGTTGATGCTGCAGCTCAACCAAAATCTAGGGACGAGCTTCGTGATCGTGACCCACGACAGCCGGATCGCCGCGAGAGCCGACCGCATCCTGCAGTTGGTCGACGGCGTGTTGCAACCGGCGTCCTAAACTGCGAAAAGCTGGGACGCAAAGAAAAAACAAGAAAGGCGAAAGGAGAAAGACGGAAAACGAAAAACGATGAAACCGCAGATAGACGCCGATGAACGCCGATGAACACAGATAAATGCAAAACCTCGGGAGGGACCGGTAGAGTAATTCTTATCGAACCGGTTTAGGCCACTGCTGAGATGCGCAGGATATTTGACTGCGTGACTTCCCGATAGATTTGCTCGTCTTCAAGGGCGCGAGTCAGTACGAAATGCGTCGCCGAGCGCTTGACCAGCCGTGGCATTACGATGCCGACCGCAATTACCGCCAAGCCGGTCCAGATCCAGCCGCTCAATGCGAGCGCGACGCCAACCCCCAACACCGGCAGCGTCACGAACGGCAGCAGCAGCCGCGCACTCAGGTATTTCGCAGCGGCGGCGGGGTCAACTTGGACGCTGATCTTGCCGGCGTTAAATGCGTCACGGAATTCGGCGTGAGTCAAGGTTAGAGCAAATGGATTCAGGACTCGCATCAATGAACCGGTCCCGCAACGCGAATGCGGGATCCGGATGATTTTAACATTGCACGATTGCGATATCAGAACCTGGTGTGACATTCGTTGAATCCACGCGGGTTCGGCGCTCTCGCGGCGCGTGACTTTCCGGTATATTCGCGGTTGGAGAAAAAGAACTCGAGAATCTCGCCGGCCCGCGCGGCGCGTTGATTTATCATCACGATTGGCGCACTTTCCGTCATGACCAAACTTACGTTGCGGTACGCACAGTACTTGAGCAGCGTGCGGCTCCGCCAGCGCGCGCTGAGCTACAACACCGTCTTGGCAGGCGAAGCGCAGAAACGGGTGCGCGCCCGGCTCCGTCCAAAGGATTTTTATCGTCTGATCGGTCCCTATGTCGGAGTCAGGTTTACCGACCAGTTCCGCGCCGTTGTCCCGCTCGCATTGTTTCTCGTTGTGTTTGCACTACTCATTCTGCACGCGACCGTACGTGACGAAGCGACCGTTGCGGCGGGTGTCCTCGCTGTGATTGTCGGCTTGATGCTGTTTCTGGAGGGCATACACCACGGGCTGATGCCCTATAGCGAGACCATCGGTTACAACATGCCGAGCCGTACTTCCTCGGCAACGATTCTGGGCGTTGCTTTTGTGCTTGGCGTGGCTGCGACGTTTGCCGAGCCTGCGCTTGCTGCGCTCAAGACCGTGGGCAGTCTGACTGACCGGTCGCGGGCGCCGTACCTGCATGCGCTGCTCAACGATCATCCGTTGGCGCTGGTGCTTGCGGTCGCAGTGAGCGTCGGGCTTGCGGTGCTGGTCGGCATCTTGCGACTGGCCATGAACTGGCGCCTGAAGACGCTGATCGTGTTGTCGCTGGTACCGTGTCTCGCACTGACTGGATATCTTGCGATGTCGCCCGATTACGCGCCGCTCCTGGGATTGGCGTGGGATTGTGGCGCGATCACCACCGGTCCAGTCACGGTGCCGATGGTGGTGGCGATGGGGGTTGGCGTCGCTGCCGCAACCGGCAAAGAGGACAATCCGTTGTCCGGCTTCGGCATCGTCACGCTGGCATCGCTGTTTCCAGCGGTAGCAATCATGCTGCTCGGGCTGTTGATGCCCGCACCGCAGCCTGCGGCCATCGCTATCCCCTTGGGTGGAGCGGTGGATTGGTACGCAGCGAGCCCATGGTCGGACCTGATCGCGGCGCTGCGCGCGATCCTGCCGCTCACCTGTCTGCTCTGGTTGACCCAACGGATGTGGATCAAAGAGCCGATGTCGAATCCCAAGCTCATCGCCTACGGCATCGGGTTGTCCGTGCTCGGCATGTTGCTCTTCAATCTGGGGCTCGCCTATGGACTGACGCCACTCGGTAATGATACCGGGACATTGCTGCCGGCGGCGTTTGCGCCGTATGCGGCGGTGGCCGGTTCACCGATTTACACGTTTTGGGTAGGCGTGGCGTTTGTCGTCGGGTTTGCGTTGCTGCTGGGTTTTGGTGCCACGATCGCCGAGCCGGCTCTGAGCGCGATGGGCGTTACAGTAGAGAATCTGACTGATGGTGCATTCCGCAAGGATTTTCTGGTGCATACGGTTGCGGTGGGTGTTGGCTTGGGTACGGCGGCGGGGGTGATCAAGGTCATATTCGACCTGCCATTTGCGGCCTTGCTGATCCCGGCCTACGTTATTGCGTTAATCATGACACTGGTCTCCGGAGAGGAATACGTCAATCTCGCGTGGGACAGCGCGGGTGTGACCACCGGCCCGGTAACAGTCCCGCTGATACTGGCAATGGGGCTCGGGTTGGGACAGGCAGTGCAGGCGGCTGAGGGTTTCGGTATTCTCGCGCTTGCTTCCGCGGGGCCGATTATCAGCGTGCTCGCTGCCGGACTTTGGATACGCTGGCGGCTGGCGAAAAGCCGCGGTAACAATACGGAGACGACGGCCGCATGAAACACGATATCGTTGTGCTTACCGATGCTGCTCTTATCACCTGTATCGTCCAGCGCGGCGTTGCCGATCGTGTGGTGGCCGCGGCGATCGACGCTGGTGCACAGGGTGCCACCGTTTTTCATGCGCGCGGCACCGGCGTGCGCCAGCGGCATCTGGGTCTGCTTGCCATCACGGTGAGCGCCGAGAAGGAAGTGATCTACGTGGTCGCTGCAAACGAGCAAGCCAACCATGTTTTCGAGCGGATGTATCTGGCCGCCAATCTCGACACGCCGGGCATGGGCATGATTTACATGTCGGCGCTCGAAAAAATGGCGACCTATATCCCTCCGCATCTCGTGACGCGGCATCTGCCGGAGCGCGACAATGACTGACACGAAGAGAAGAACCAGGGTGATCACCTGCATTTTACAGGCTGGCAGCGGCATTCACGTATTGCAGCGCCTGCGCGGTATCGGCATTGACAGCGCCTTCGTTCACCACGCACGTGGGGTCGGTGCGAGCGGAAAACGGCGACGCGGCGCGTCCCATTACGCTGAACGTGAGGTGGTAACCGTGTTGGTTGAAGCGCGCCGTGCGGAAGAGATCTTCGAGTTTCTCTACTCGGCCGCGGATATTGGCAAGCCGCATGGCGGGATGCTGTTCTTGGAAAAGGCCGGCCACGGCATACCGCCCGTGCTGCCAAATCTGCCTGACGAGTCCTAACTCACTACCGTTAGCCCTGCACGCGCAGCTTGTTGCGGTTTGCAGTGCGATTCCGCGGGGCTCAGTACTCTACGGGGATTGGATCCAGGCTGCGCCACAGGTACCACGTCGCGACCGAGCGCCACGGCGCCCAACTGTCGCCGATGTTGCGCATCTTGAACCTGGATAGCGGTTTGCCGTGGTTGTAGCTGAGGCGGATCGCGCGCTGCAAGCCGATGTCGTCGAGCGGCAGCACGTCCGGACGCGCCATGTAGAAGATCAGGAACATCTCCGCGGTCCAGCGCCCGATGCCCTTGACCTCTGTGAGCTCGTCGATCAGCGCCTCATCGTCGAGCTGCGACCAGGTGGCGACGTCAAACGCGCCGGAGTGAAAGCGCGCAGCGAGATCCTGCAGGTAAGTCACCTTCTGGCCCGACAGGCCGCAGCCGCGTAGTTGTGCGGCGTCCGCTCGTACGATGGCGGCTGGGGTCAGAGCGACGAGCTCGGCGGTCAGGCGGCCCCATACGCTTTGCGCGGCTTTGACCGAGATCTGCTGGCCGACAATGGCGCGCGCAAGCGTCGCGAACGCGTCGCCGCGGCTGCCGAGGGCG
>MERI01000145.1 GCA_001772005.1 Betaproteobacteria bacterium RIFCSPLOWO2_12_FULL_62_58
GCATCGTCGAGCGCGGCTCGCACGCGGCGCTGCTGGCGCAGGGCGGCCGCTATCGCCGGCTGTTCGATCTGCAGATGGGCGCCGCCCGGGAGAATGCGCTTGCCTGATTCCGCCGCGCCGTCCGCCCCCGCGCCACGCGGTGCGCAACGCACGAAGTCACCGCTCGGCCACAGCGGCGAGGAAATCTTCGGCGCCGTGGTCGATCCGCGCGTGCTGCGGCGCTTTGTCGGGTTTCTCGTGCCCTACCGCTGGATAATCGTCACGTCCGTCGCCGCGGTGCTGGCGTTCACGCTCACCCAGATCGCGGTGCCGCTGGTGATCCGTTACGTCATCGACACCGCGCTCCCGGCCGGGGCTGCAGTGGGCAGCGGCGAGGCGGAACGCCTGCTCGGCCTCGCGGTGGGTGGCTTCTTCGCCGTGGTGGCGGTCAATTTCGTTTCCAACTACTGCCAGCAGGTGTGGGTCGCGACCACCGCCGAGCGGGTGCTGCTCGACTTGCGGCGCGCAATGTACTCGCATCTGCAGCGCGTGTCGCTGTCCTTCATGGATCGCACCCAGGTCGGTCAGTTGATGTCGCGGCTTCAGGGCGACGTGGGCGCGCTGCAGGAGTTTCTCGAATCCTCGATCTTCGCCGTCGGCGATCTGGCATTGCTGGCGGGCATCGTCGTCGTGCTGCTCGCCCTCGACCTGGAGCTCGGGCTCCTCACGCTCTCGGTGGTGCCGATCCTGGTGCTGGTGCGCGCCATCTGGCTGCCGGCCGCGAAACGTGCCTTTATCCGCGCGCGCGAGACTTCCTCCATCGTCAACAGCGCGCTGGCGGAGAACATCAACGGCGTGCGCACCGTGCAGGAGATGACGCGCGAAGACTTCAATTTTGCCGCCTTTCGCGAGAAGGCCGCCGAAAACTACCGCGCCCACGTCAAGGCGACGCGGCTCGCGCAGGTGATGGTGCCTACGGTCGACACGCTCACCGGCGCCGCCATGGCGATCGTCATCGTCGTCGGCGGCAACCGCGTGCTCGACGGCTCGATCGCGATCGGCATCGTCGTCGCGTTTCTGTTCTACGTGCAGCGCTTTTTCGACCCCATCCGCTCGCTCACGATGCAATACAGCGTCATGCAGCAGGCGATGGCCTCGGGCCAGCGCATCTTCGAGGTGCTGGACGTGCCGGTGGACGTGCGGGACAAGCCCGGCGCGGTGGACCTGGCGCGGCTTTCCCCGCCGATCGACTGCGCGGTGGAATTCCGCGACGTGACGTTCGGTTACGTCCCCGGCCTGCCGATACTGAAGAACGTGAGCTTCCGCTTGGAACCCGGGGAAACCGTCGCGCTGGTGGGTCCGACCGGCTCGGGCAAGACCTCAACGATGGCGCTGCTGCACCGCTTCTACGATGTCTGGGAAGGGCAGGTGCTGATCGGCGGCGTGGACGTGCGCGACGTGACGCAGGACTCGCTCGGCCGCCGTATCGCGATGGTGCTGCAGGAGCCGTTCCTGTTCACCGGCAGCGTCTACGAGAACATCCTCTATTGCGCGCGGGACGCCAGCCGTGAGCAGGTGGAGCGGGCGGCACGTGCAGTGGGCGCCCACGACTTCATCGCGCGCCTGCCCCAGGGCTACGACACGGTGCTCGGTCAGCGCGGCGTCAACCTGTCGATCGGCCAGCGGCAACTGCTTTCCTTTGCGCGGGCGATCGTCGCCGACGCCGGCATCCTCGTTCTCGATGAAGCCACCGCCAGTGTCGACAGCTTCACGGAGCGCGCGATCCAGTCCGCCCTCGGCAAGACGCTCGCCGGGCGCACCGGACTCATCATCGCGCACCGGCTGGCGACAGTGCGCAACGCCGACCGCATCATCGTGTTGCAGGATGGCCGCATCGTCGAGCAGGGCACGCATGAAGCATTGCTCGCGCGCGGCGGGGTCTATTACCGCCTGCACGCAATGAACGTCGCGTCGTTCGACGACGTGCCGGCGGAATTGAGCGCGGTCGCCACGGACCAGCGCACGTAACGTATATAAATGGGGCGAGCAAAAGAGAGTCACTGGGCCGCGAGAGCGGCCCATATTAAGAGGGTCCGCGTCTTGGCGGTGAGCCACGTGCGCACGTGTCAGGTGAAATAAAGCCTGAGTGCGGTCTCTCCGCTGATGATGCGTCGTATGTTTGCATCCGGCACCCATTGCCTGAAACTGGCAATGGCATCCTCGTAGCGCATCGAATCCTCGAACCCGGCGAACGGCCAGTCGCTGCCCCACAGCAACCGCTCGGGCCCCGCGTGGGCGAGCAGGACTTGCGCGCAGTCCTGCGCGACTTGCGGGGACTCGAGCCGGTAGCCCGCGGAAAGCTTGATCCACGTGCGGCCGTTGTCCACCGCCCGCATCACGGCCTGAAATCCTTCGCACGCCGCGCCCTTGCCGCGCGTCGGATGGCCAAAATGGTCGATCACGAGCTTGACGCCGATGGCTTGCAGCGTGGCGATGGGGCCGGCCAGCAGCCCGGCTTCCTGGTTGATGTGCACGTGCCAGTCGAGATCCCGCACGCGCCGGAAGAATTTCCGGTACTCCGGGGTCGTGATGTCGGGCAGGTCCTTCACGTGACGCCACTGGAAACGCACGCCCACCGCGCCGTCATCCTTCATCATGCGCATCACGTACGGGTCGATCGTGGGCTTGACGATGACCGTGGTGCGCAGACGCCTGTGCCTGCGCGTGGCTTCGAGCGAATACTCGTTGTAGTCATCGAACAGGCTTGCCGCCGACAGCACGGCATGCTTCACCCCGTGCCGGTCGAGGGTGGCGATATACTGGTCGATGGTCGCGTCCGCCGGGGGTTTGTGCCAGGCCGTCGCGGAAAGCGGCATGTCGGTGGTGTAGACGTGCGCGTGGCTGTCAACCAGCGGCGCATCGTGCGGGGCATCTTGTGTCATGGTATTGACGATAACGGAGTGTCATGAACTCATCAACCCCAGAATTTGCGGATACGCTGCGCATCTACGGCAATCTTTCCCTTCTGGAAATGGCCCCGGTGCTGCTGGCCGCGGGAGAGATCTACCCGGGGAAGACCACGGTCGAGCATGGCAGCGTGATGGCGCTCTGGGGCAAATCGAGCGATCTCGCCAGTCTCGACTCTGCCGGGCAAGCCGACGTCGCGACGAATTCCGAAACGCAGGCATTGCGCGCCTCGGTCGCCCATCCGGACCTGCGCTTCATCTTCACCGTCGCTGAATGCCCGTACCGCATCGTGGCTCGCCACTCGGCGGGCATCAGTCGGCTTGCCGACCTGCGCGGCAAGCGGGTGGGAACCCAGCTCGAATCATCGGCGGCGTATTTTCTGGACAGCATGCTGCGCACCGTCGGCCTCACGGCGGATGACGTCGTCAGCGTGCCGTTCATGGCGAAGACCGAGGCGCCGCTTATCCTGATTCCGGAGGCGCTCAAGAGCGGCAAGCTCGATGCGGTGGCGCTCTGGGAGCCGCAGGTGCAGCGAGCCCGTCTCGCCATCGGGGACGACGCGATCGAGTTCCGCGATCCGGCGGTCTATACCGAGAAGTTCAATCTCTGCACCACGCAGGCCAATCTCGAGAATCCTCCGCTGCGGCAGCGCATCGTCGCGTTCGTGCGGGCGCTGATCGCAGCCGCGCAGCGCCTGAAACATGAACCCCAGGCCGGCTGGCGGCTGGTCGCACAAGCTGCGAAGCTGGATATGGATACCGTGAGAGCTGCGTGGCCTTACCTGAGCTACCCGGGCACACTGGCGACCGACCTGCTCGATATTTTCGAACGGCAGGACGTGTGGATAGCCAAAGTCCAGGGCCGCACGCCGCGCAGCCGCGACGCGCTGTCAAAACTCATCGACGACAGCGTGTGGCGCGAAGCGCGGGCGAGCTGAGCTTTACTGCACCTTGAGATTCAGCGCGCGGATCACCTTGCCCCAGCGCTGCATTTCGGACTCGATGAGACGTCCGAATTCTTCCGGTGTGCTCAGTGCAATATCCACGCCCATGCCACGCATCGCGTCAACAGCCGCCGGCTGGCGCATCGTCTTGTGCACTTCGGCATTGAGCGTTTCGACGATCGCCCGCGGCGTACGCGCGGGTGCAAGAAGCCCCAGCACGGCGTCCGCGCGATAATCGGGTACACCGCCCTCCGCAATCGTGGGCATCTCCGGTGCGGACGCCGAGCGCTTGGCGCTGGCAATGCCCAATGCACGCAGCCGCCCGCTCTGTATGTGAGGCTTCACCGTCAGAGCATTCCCGAATACCACTGCGCTCTCGCCGGACAACACCGCCATGAGCGCCGGTCCCGCGCCTTTGTACGGGATTTCACGAAGTTTCACTCCCGCCATCTGGTTGAACAACTCGGCAGCCAGATGTGCCGAACTGCCGCTGCCGCCCGAACCATAGGTGATCTGATCTGGCCGCGTCTTTGCCAGCGCAATGAGTTCCTTCACATTACGCACAGGCAGCGAGGGATGGACCACCAGAATATAGGGTGACGTTGCGACCATCGACACCGGCGCGAAATCGCGCAAGGTGTCATAAGGCAGCTTTGGATAAAGGCCCGGGTTCACGGAATGCGGGCTGGACACAAACAGCAGCGTGTAGCCATCTGCCGGGGCGCGCGCAACGATTTCCGTGCCGATAATGCCGTTGGCGCCACCACGGTTATCCACAACAACTTGCCGATTCATCGATTCGGACATACCCGCGGCGAGGTACCGTGCAATGACATCCGTGCCGCCGCCCGGCGCAAACGGCACGACCATGCGCAGAGCCTTGACCGGGTACGTCTGTGCGAACACGGCACCCGCGGCAGTAAATGCGATGGCGGCGGCGACCACGTTATGCCTGAGACATGTGAACATCTTAAGCGGCTCCCTCAGCTCCGAAAAAAGTGCGATTAAAGGGAATGACGATCAAGTGCGCAAGAACTTCTGCACGACGTTGACGAACCCCCGCGGATTATCGAGCGTGAAGTGATGGTCCGACGCCGACACCTCCGCCATCTGCACCTGCGGCGCACGTAATTCATATACTGACTCCATTGCCGCAGGTTACTCCACTTTGGCGCCCGCCAGCGCCACCGCTTTCTTCCACTTGGCATTTTCCGCGCCGATGAACTTCACGAATTCATCGGGGGTGGTCGGCGCCGCTGCGACGCCGTTGTCGAAAAAGCGCTGCTTCAGGTCGGGCGACGCGAGCGCGGTGCCCAGAGTGCCCCCGCGCCAGGCCGGTTATCGACGACCAGTGTTTGTCCCCACGCCTCGCTGAAATGCTGCGCGAAAATGCGGCCGATGATGTCGGTGGACGCGCCTGCGCCGAACGGCAGGATGAGCCGGCCGGGTTTCGAAGGATAAGTGTCCGCTGCGTGCAATGCCCCGGCGCAGAACAGCAGCGGCGACGCCATGGCAAAACTCAAAGCAATGCGTAAACTGAACATAAGCTCTCCCAAACAAATGAACAGCGCGAGAAGTTTAGCGCCTTATCGCCTTGGGCATTCCCTCCGGTCGCATCGAACCCCGCACACCTTTCCAGTCCAGTGCCTGCATACTGCCCGTTGCCAGGCTGGAAAGAGGAGGTGTTAACCTTCCGATACCCGCAGCGGGCTCCATGCGGCCATCAACGGCCGGTGATGGCGGGTACTCCATGGGGGTAAGATTTTGATCGTTTGGTCAAGGAGAATTCAATGGCGCAGCTAAAAATCGTCAGGTCTGATGAGGTTCAGCCACAAAATATACGCGGCTTGGGTAAAGAAGCGGGGCAGACAAGAAGAATCATTGCCACGGAAAAGCTCTTCTTCAATGTGGATGAAGTCAGTCTGGGCTTCAGCCCTCATCATTGGCATACGCATACAAAATACGAGGCAGAGGGTTACGAAGTCGAATACCCCGGGGATTTTGAGGAGATCTACTTCATACTTAGAAACCTAGCAACAATAAGTTGAACACTTCTGTCAACGTTTAGGCTTGATGGTGTAATTCCATTCACCGTGAAACGAATCCGCTTCCAAGGT
>MERI01000146.1 GCA_001772005.1 Betaproteobacteria bacterium RIFCSPLOWO2_12_FULL_62_58
CGATGCTGTCCACCCCGATCATCAATCCGCCGCAAAGCGCGATCCTCGGCGTGCATGCGACCAGGGAGCGACCGGTGGCGGAAGGCGGCCAGGTCGTGATCCGTCCGATCAACTACCTTGCGCTGTCGTACGATCACCGCATCATCGACGGCCGGGAGGCGGTGCTGAGCCTCATCGCGATCAAGGAAGCGCTGGAAGACCCGGCGCGCATGCTGCTGGAAATCTAAGAAGCGTGAAACGTGAAATGTGAAACGTGAAGCGAGCCCTCTCTCCGGTAACCCGGGGAGAGGGTAGGGTGAGGGGGATCACTTTTCACGTTTCACTCAAGGACTTCTGATGAGTAAATCCTTCGATGTGGTGGTGATCGGCGGCGGGCCGGGCGGCTATATCGCCGCGATCCGGGCGGCACAGTTGGACCTGCAGACCGCATGCGTGGACGACTGGAAGACCCCGGCCGGCAAACCGGCGCTGGGAGGCACCTGTACCAATGTCGGCTGCATCCCGTCCAAGGCGCTGTTGCAGTCCTCGGAGAACTACGAGCACGCCGGACACGGTTTCGCGGAGCATGGCGTACAGATCAAGGGACTCGCCATCGACGTTGCCCAGATGCTCAGGCGCAAGGAGAAGGTGGTCCAGCAGAACAACGACGGTATCCTGTACCTGTTCAGGAAGAACAAGGTGAGGTTTTTCCACGGCCGAGGCAGTTTCGTCCGGGGTGGGGCCAACGGTTGGGAGATCAGGATTGAGGGCGGCGGCGATGAGCGGCTGACTGCCAGGCACGTGATCGTCGCCACCGGTTCCAACCCGCGGGCGCTGCCGGGCGCGGCGTTCGACAACAAGTTCATCCTCGATAACGACAGCGCGCTGGCGATCCCTGAAGTTCCCAAGCGCCTGGGCGTGGTGGGCGCAGGCGTAATCGGGTTGGAAATGGGCAGCGTGTGGCGGCGGCTCGGGTCGGAAGTCACGATACTGGAAGTGCTGCCTGTGTTCCTTGGTGCGGTCGACGAGCAGGTGGCGAAAGAAGCGTTCAAGGTCTTCACCAAGCAGGGACTCGCCATCCACACCGGCGTCAATATCACGCGGGCGACTCCCGGCAGGAACGTCGTCGTGGAATATACCGATAGCGCCGGCAAGCCCGGGAATGTGACTTTCGACAAGCTGATCGTTGCCATCGGCCGCGTGCCGAATACCAGCGGGCTTGACGCCGAAGCCGTTGGATTGAAGCTCGACGAGCGTGGCTTCATCGCGGTGGACGAGGCGTGCCGGACCAACCTGCCCAACGTGTGGGCGATCGGCGACGTCGTGCGCGGTCCGATGCTCGCGCACAAGGCGGAGGAAGAAGGCGTCGCGGTTGCCCAGCGCATCGCCGGTCAGCACGGCCACGTCGACTTCAATACCGTCCCCTGGGTGATCTACACCTCGCCGGAGATCGCGTGGGTTGGCAAGACCGAGCAGCAACTCACGGCCGAGGGCGTCGCTTACCGCACCGGCACTTTCCCGTTCATGGCCAACGGCCGCGCGCGCGCGCTGGGCGACACGACCGGATTCGTGAAGATGATCGCCGATGCCGGAACCGACCGCATCCTGGGGGTTCATATCATCGGACCGATGGCGTCCGAGCTGATCGCCGAGGCGGTGGTGGCGATGGAATTCGGTGCGGCGGCCGAGGATATCGCGCTGATCTGCCATGCGCACCCGTCGCTTTCCGAGGCGATGAAGGAAGCGGCGCTCGCCGTCGACAAGCGCACCCTGAACCTGTGAACGAGTGAACGGGTGAACGGGTGAATGCGTCGCTGCGTATAAGAGCCCCCTCTCCCCGTACCCGGGGAGAGGGCTGGGGTGAGGGGTTTCACGCGTTCACTCGTTCACCCGCTCACTCAAATGGAAATGCAGGCCCGCGATTATCTGACCCAGCCCCATTTACCTTAGAGCCCCTTGGGAGGCGCATGGACAAGTTCAAGGCTTTCCGTATTTTCAGCGAAGGCGACAAAACCGCAGGTCGGGTGGTCGATGTGACGCTCGACGAGCTGCCCGCCGGGGAGGTCTTGTTCAGGGCAGCGTATTCGAGCGTCAATTACAAGGACGCGCTGGCCGCGACCGGCGCCGGAAAGATCATACGCAAGTTCCCGCTCACGGGCGGCATCGACGCCGCAGGGACCGTCGTGTCGTCGGGTGACAGCCGATTCAAGCCCGGGGACGAGGTCATTTGCACCAGCTACGACATGGGCGTCGCCCATGATGGCGGCTATGCCCAGTATTGCCGAGTGCCGGCGAACTGGGTCGTGCCGCTTCCCAAGGGTTTGACTCTGTTCGAAGCCATGGGGCTCGGCACGGCGGGCTACACCGCGGGGCTTGCCATCTGCCTGCTCGAGCAAAACGACATGAAGCCTGCGAGCGGCAAGGTGCTGGTCAACGGCGCGACCGGCGGCGTGGCCACGCTCGCCATCGACATGCTGTCGGGTCTCGGCTATCAGGTTACCGCCGTGACCGGAAAGGACGGCGCGCACGAGTTTCTCGGAAAGATCGGCGCCGCCGAGGTGCTCTCGCGTCAGGCCATCGCCATGGGCACCCGGCCGCTCGAGAAGGCGCTGTGGGCCGCGGCGTTCGACTCGGTCGGGGGGGAGCAGTTAGCGTGGCTGACGCGCACCATGCAGCCTGGAGGGCTCATCGCGAGCTTCGGCAACGCCGGCGGCATCGAGCTCAAGACCACCGTGCTGCCCTTCATCCTGCGCGGCGTGCGGCTGATCGGCGTCGATTCCGGCTTCACGCCCATGCCGTCGCGGCGGCGGGTGTGGGACCGGCTGGCGCGCGATCTCAAGCCGCGCCACCTGAGCGATATCGCGTCTACCATCACGCTGGACGATCTGCCGGGCTACTTCGAGAAGATGCTCAAGGGAGGCATACGCGGCAGGGCGGTGGTGAAGATTCGGTGACCGGCGATCAGTGAGCAGTGATCGGAAAAAAACCGAGCGAATTAGTCTGATCACCATTCACCGTTATTGGCAGACCGAGACCGGCTGGCCGATTCTGACCAGCAAGCGGTGCGCATGGCGCATTCCGGAAAAACTGATAACATCCGCGCTCACAACTGCATGTTTGAGAAGGGGGGTAGATGCGCGCCTTCATGCTCATACCGGGATCCGTTCTGCTTTCGCTGTGCTCGGCAGCGGCGGCTCAGGGCTATCCCAGCCGGCCGATCCGGCTGATCGTGGCTTATGCGCCGGGCGGCACAACGGACTTCACGGTGCGGGTGGTGGGGCCCAGATTGTCCGAGGCGCTGGGGCAGACCGAATGGACGTGTGCGGCCAAGACAGCTTGCGGGCGTGTTTTCAGACGGCGCGTCCCTGAAGCACGCAAGAGGTTAGCTATGCGCAAATCATGCCCGATTTTTTGCGGGACACTGCCAAAACGAAGGATGGCTAAATGACAGGTGAACTAAGGGCGTGGTACGAGCCATTAACGCCACTGAGTTTTCTTGAGCGGATCGCCTACGTGATGCCGGACAGGACGGCGGTGATCGACAAAGACAAGCGCTGGACCTGGAAGGAATTTTTTGGCCGGGTGAACCGGTTGAGCAACGCCCTCAAGGGCCTCGGTGTTAAAAGAGGCGACAATGTCGCCTTTCTGTCCCGCAATTTTCCGCCTTTACTCGAGGCCCACTACGGTATCCCCTTGACCGGCGGCGCCATCATCGCCATCAACTATCGCCTCAGCGCCCCGGAGATTGCCACTATCGTCAACCTCTCCGAGGCCCGGGTCATGTTCGTCGATGCCGGGGTCGCCGATCGGGTCAACCCGGATGCCCTGCCCAATGTCGAGGTCTACATCAATGTCTTCGACGCTCGCGACACCTATGGGGAAACGCCGGCCAAGGAACTGCCGGGTGTCGGCTACGAGGAATTCATCGCCAAGGCCAGCGACGAATACGTCAGGCTGGAGCTCAAGGACGAAAACGACGTCATCGCCATCGACTACACCAGCGGCACCACAGGCAACCCCAAGGGTTGCGTCTACTCCCACCGCAGCGCTTACCTTCATGCCATTGCCAAGATCATCGAACATTCGGTCAATGCCTATTCGGTGTATCTGTGGACCCTGCCCATGTTCCACTGCAACGGCTGGTGCTGGACCTGGGTTACGTCGGGCGTGGGAGCGGCCAATGTCTGCCTGCCGGCCCCCGATCCCGACCGCACATGGAGGCTGATCAAGAAACACGGCGTAACACACATGGCCGGCGCTCCAATCGTCTTCCACCGGCTTGGCCAGTACATGGACGAAAACGGGATCGACAAATTCCCCAACAAGGTAATCATGAACGTCGCCGCGGCCCCTCCGCCGGCGACCATGCTACGCGGCATGGAAGACAAGGGTGGTGAAATCCGCCACGCCTACGGCCTTACTGAAACCTACGGCCCCTTCACCATCTGTGAATGGCACCCCGAATGGGACGCCCTCCCCAATGAACAGCGGCTTGCGTTGAAGATGCGCCAGGGAGTGCCCGACATCACTGCCGGCTATATCAGAATTGTCGATAGTGACGGTAACGATGTGCCCTGGGACGGCAAGACCATCGGCGAGATCATCATGCGGGGAAACGATGTGGTCCAGGGCTACCACAAGGCTCCCGAGGAGAACGCCAAGGCGTTCAAGGACGGCTGGTTCTATTCCGGGGATGGCGCCGTCTTCCATCCCGACGGCTATGTCGAAGTCAAGGATCGCTTCAAGGACGTCATCATCAGCGGCGGGGAGAACATCATCGGCGTCGAGGTGGAGAACTGCATCTACCAGCACCCCGATGTCAATGAGGTTGTTTGTTTCGGAAAGCCTGACGAAAAGTGGGGCGAGGTGGTCAAGTGCCTGGTCCACCCCAAGCCCGGAACCTCCCCCACCGAGGAGGAAATCATCGCCTTTTGCCGGGAGCGTTTAGCTCACTTCAAGTGCCCCAAGGAAATCGAATTCGGGGAAATACCCAGGACTCCAGCCGGAAAAGTTCAGAAGTTTCTCTTACGTAATAAAGAGAAGCGGAAAGTAGACGAGCGCTGAGGCAGATTATGTTTGACATGACACATCAAATCAACCAGTGCCCACTTTTGCCCGGTTCGGGGAGCCGGTGTTGCGTTATCGATTTGTTGCTCAGAGTTCTTTTCCAAAATAGCGGCTGGGCGTCGTGCCAAACGCGCGTCTGAACATGGCGCCGAACGCGCTGGGACTGGCGTAGCCGAGGTCGAGCGCGACCCGCGTCACCGGTTCGCCCGCGGCAAGCCGCGTGAGCGCATCGAACAGCCGCGCCTGCTGGCG